>NZ_CP027561.1:5732724-6034446 GCF_012974785.1 Pseudomonas fluorescens
CCAAGCCGCCGAACTGCCCATGTTGCTGCTGGGCGAGGAATTCCAGATCCGCCAGATCTGGCAGGCGCAACTGGCCAGTCTTGGACGTCGCCCGCAAGTGCAGGCAGAACTGAACAACATGGTGGGGATTCTCGACAGCCTGCCGCACACCCGTCTGGCGACGGTGCTGCCCGGTCGTTCGCAGAAGGAGTACGACGATCAGGACCTACTGTGGAAACCGTTGAGTGAGCCACGTGTACCGTTGACGGTCGGGCTGGTGTGTCGCGATGTGCAACGCCAGCAGGCGCCATTGGCCTTGCTGCGAACGTTGCTGGAAGAGGTGATGCAGCGCGAAGACAAACCGCTGAAGGGGGCGCCGCCACTGGACGCGCTGAGCTGAAAACTTTTCTGCGGGCATAAGAAAACCCCGCCGAAGCGGGGCTTTGCAGACTGTTTCCCTGACATCCATTTCACTCCGCCACCCTGGCAGAATCCTTACGTGTCCGTGTTGTTACTTTGCGCTTCCTGCGCTACGTCCATGGAAAGTAGATTAGCTCTGGATCCAATCTACGCCTATGGGAGAAAAGCAGCACGTCATGTAAGAGATCGCTTACATGACGTTACATCATCAGAACTGCGCAGCGTCCAGCAGGAACAGCGACTCGCTGCCGGCCTTGACCGACGCGCTCAACGAGTGAATCCGCGGCAGCAGACGGGCGAAATAGAAGCGCGCCGTGCCGAGTTTGCTCGCGTAGAAATCGTCCTGCGCTTCTTTGCCCAGCGCTGCCTTGGCCATCAGTGCCCACATGTACGCGTAGGCGGTGTAACCGAAGGCTTGCAGGTACTCGACCGACGCTGCGCCGATTTCGTTCGGGTTGGTTTTCGCCCGGTCCAGCAGCCATGAAGTCAGCTCGTCGAGGGTGTCGACGGCGTCATTCAGCGGCTTGGTGAACTCGCCCAGATCGGCACTGGCGGTTGCGATGAAATGGCGGATCTCGTCGGCGAACAGTTTGTAGAACGCGCCGCCGCTGCCGACGATCTTGCGGCCCACCAGGTCCAGCGCCTGAATACCGTTGGTGCCTTCGTAGATCTGGGTGATGCGCACGTCACGCACCAGTTGCTCCTGACCCCACTCGCGGATGTAGCCGTGGCCGCCGAAAATCTGCTGGCCGTGAACGGTGGTTTCCAGACCCAGATCGGTCAGGAACGCCTTGGCCACTGGCGTCAGCAAGGCCACCAGATCTTCTGCACGCTTGCGGGTGGCAGCGTCTTCGCTGAACTTGGCGGTGTCGAGTTGCGTTGCCACGTAGGTGGAGAACGCACGACCGCCTTCATTCGAGGCTTTCATGGTCAGCAGCATGCGACGCACGTCCGGGTGGACGATGATCGGGTCAGCGACCTTGTCCTTGTTCTGCGCGCCGGTCGGCGAACGGCTTTGCAGGCGATCACGGGCGTATTCGATGGCGTTCTGATACGAGCGCTCGCCGGTGGCCAGGCCCTGGATACCGACGCCCAGCCGCTCGTAGTTCATCATGGTGAACATGGCGGCCAGGCCTTTGTTCGGCTCGCCGACCAGGTAGCCCACGGCTTCATCGAAGTTCATCACGCAGGTAGCGGACGCCTGGATGCCCATCTTGTGTTCGATCGAACCACAGTTGGCCGGGTTGCGTGCGCCCAGGCTGCCATCGGCATTGACCATGAACTTGGGCACCAGAAACAGCGAAATGCCTTTCGGCCCCGCCGGTGCGTCCGGCAGTTTGGCCAGCACCAGGTGGATGATGTTTTCGGTCAGGTCGTGCTCACCGCCGGTGATGAAGATCTTCGTGCCGCTGACCTTGTAGGAGCCGTCGGCCTGAGGTTCGGCCTTGGTGCGGATGATGCCCAGGTCTGTGCCGGCGTGCGGCTCGGTCAGGCACATGGAACCGGCCCAGACGCCGGCGTACATGTTCGGCAGGTAAGCGGCTTTCAGCTCTTCGCTGGCGTGGGCGTTGATCGACAGGCACGCGCCGGCAGTCAGCATCGGGTACAGACCGAAGGACAGGCTGGCGGAGTTGACCATCTCTTCAACCTGAGCCGACACGGCTTTGGGCATACCCATGCCGCCGTAGGCCGGATCACCGCCAACACCGACCCAGCCACCTTCGGCATAAGTCTGATAGGCCTGTGGGAAACCGGCCGGCGTGGTGACGGCACCGTCGGCCCAGTGGCAGCCTTCTTCGTCGGCGGCACGGCTCAGGGGCGCGATGCTTTTGCTGGTGACCTTGCCGGCCTCTTCGAGAATGGCTTCAACGGTTTCCGCGTCGACGGTCTCGGCCAGGGCCGGCAGCTCGGCCCAGAGTTTGGCGACTTCGAACACTTCATTGAGGACGAAGCGCATATCGCGCAGCGGCGCTTTGTAGTCAGCCATGGCAAACCTCGCAAAGATCTAAACAGGTGATTCGTGGAAGGGTGATGTCATTGAGCTGGAGTGTACCCCAACAACTTTTGCGACACATAGGGTCAGGCGGTGACTGTTTTGTTATTTTTAGTCACCAGCGATCAACCATAAAGAAGCCCGCAATCAGCGGGCTCTTTTGTTTAACAGTGGCGTGTTACAGCGCGAACAACTGGGCCGGCAGTTTCATCAGGCAATCGCTGCCCGCCTCGATCGCCGAACGATGGGCTACGGTACGCGGCAACAGACGCTTGAAGTAAAACTCGCACGTCGCCAGTTTGCCCTGGCAGAAATCGCCGTCACCCTCGCCCGACTCCAGCTGTGCCTGGGCGACCAGCGCCATGCGAAGCCACAAATAGCCAAGAACGATGTATCCGCTGTACATCAGGTAATCCACCGATGCGGCGCCGACTTCATCCGGATTCTTCATCGCGGCCATGCCGACCTGCATGGTCAACTCACCCCACTGCTGATTGAGGCTGTCGAGCTGCGCCACAAACTCGCCCAATTGCGCATGTCCGGCGTTCGCTGCACAGAACTTGTGAACGATCTTCGTGAAGTTACGCAGCAGCTTGCCCTGGCTGCCAAGGACTTTGCGCCCCAGCAAGTCCAACGCCTGGATACCGTTGGTACCTTCGTAGATCGGTGCAATGCGGCAGTCGCGAACCAGTTGCTCCATGCCCCACTCACGGATAAAACCGTGGCCGCCAAACACCTGCATGCCGTGGTTGGTCACCTCCAGGCCGGTGTCGGTCATGAACGCCTTGCAGATCGGGGTCAGGAATGCCAGCAGGTCTTCGGCCTCCTGACGCGCGCCGGCATCCGGGCTCAGGTGCGCGACATCGAGCATCTGCGCAGTGAAATAGGTCAGTGCGCGGTTGCCTTCATTGAAGGCTTTCATGGTCAGCAGCATGCGCCGCACGTCCGGATGGACGATGATCGGATCGGCCGGTTTGTCCGGGGCTTTGGCGCCGGTCAGGGCGCGCATTTGCAAGCGGTCGTTGGCGTATTTGATCGCGCCCTGGAAACTCGCTTCGCCCAGACAAAGACCCTGCATCCCGGTGCCAAGCCGCGCATGGTTCATCATGGTAAACATGCAGTTCAGGCCTTTGTTCGGCTCGCCGATCAGGAAACCTTTGGCGTCATCGAAGTTCAGCACGCAAGTGGCCGAGGCTTTTATGCCCATCTTGTGTTCGATCGAACCGCAGGAAACGCCGTTGCGCTCCCCCGCCTCGCCGGCTGCATCCGGCAGGAATTTCGGCACGATGAACAGCGAAATCCCCTTGGTCCCCGCCGGTGCGTCCGGCAGTTTGGCCAATACCAGATGAATGATGTTGTCGCTCATGTCGTGCTCGCCGGCGGAGATGAAAATCTTGCTGCCGGTGACCACGTAACTACCGTCGGCCTGAGGCACGGCGCGGGTCTTGATGATGCCCAGGTCGGTGCCGCAATGGGCTTCGGTCAGGCACATGGTGCCGGTCCACTGGCCCGCAGTGAGTTTGCGCAGATAGGTGTTTTTCTGTTCCTCGGTGCCGTGGGCGTGGATCGCCGACATGGCGCCGTGGGTCAAGCCCGGGTACATGCCCCAGGAAGTGTTGCTGGAGGCGACCATCTCGCTGATCACCAGCCCCAGCGAACTCGGCAGGCCCTGGCCGCCGTAGGCCGGGTCGGCCGCCAGACCATGCCAGCCGCCTTCCACGTATTGTGCGAAGGCTTGCTTGAAGCCTGCAGGCGTTGTCACCACGCCATTGTCGAAATGGCAGCCCTCTTCGTCACCGCTGCGATTGAGCGGCGCCAGAACGTTCTCACAGAACTTCGCGCCCTCCTCGAGGATCGCGTTGATCATGTCCGGGCTGGCATCGTGAGCGCCCAGGGCCGCGTACTGGGTGTGGAAGTCGAAGACGTGGTCGATCAGAAAGCGCATGTCGCGCAGGGGAGCTTTGTACTCGGGCATGGTGGCTTCTCCGTCAGCAGATCGTTTCAACCTACTGCCGGCCACCCTGCCCCACAATCACTGTCCAGACGCTGAATGCGCCGTCATCACTCAACCCGCAGCGTTATCCATGCGCACCGCGCCACGGCGGTTCTGACCGAACGCCATCACACAGTTGCGGCCCGCGCCCTTGGCGGCGTATAGCGCCTGGTCGGCGGATTTGAGCACTTCTTCCGGGGTACGCTGCTCGACTCGTTCGGCGACGCCGATACTGACCGTGACCGATACGCTGGACGCACCGGAGCCGCCCCGCCGCTGGCGCCCCTGTTGATCGTCCTGAGGGCGGTTTTCCTGATTGCGCAGCTGAATGTTGTAGGACGCAATCGACTCGCGGATGACTTCCAGGTGCGGCATGCACTCTTCAAGGGTCTTGCCTGCAAACACCAGGGCGAATTCCTCGCCACCGTAGCGATAAGCCCTGCCGCCACCGCTGATTTTGGACAGCTTGCTGGCGACCAGTCGCAGAACCTGGTCACCCACGTCGTGACCGTGGGTGTCGTTGAATTTCTTGAAGTGATCGACGTCGCTCATCGCCAGCACATAGTTGCGACCCAGACGCTGCATGCGTTCGTTGAGTGCGCGACGGCCCGGCAGACCGGTGAGTTCGTCACGGAAGGCCATTTGATAAGCCTCGTGCGCCACCGCCGCTGCAATCATCAACATGACCTGGCTGCACATGATGTTCAGGGTGAACGGCAGGATGAAGGTTTTCGGCAGCATCCAGAACACCCCGAGCAATCCCACCAGTTGCGCCGCGTGCAGCGGACGCGGATGGCGCCAGTACTGCCAGGCCAGCAACAGGAACGCCGAGAGGAACACCGGATAAGACATCTGGATCAGGCTCATCCAAGCGCCGTGCAGGGCCGGCCAACGGATCTCCGAAAGCCACATCAGCAGAGCCTGGGGATAGCTTTGTTCAAGTCCCAGCGCCACGCTGCCGAAAGCCAGCAACACGGCGAAACGCGCCACCATGTCCTGAAACAGATGCGTGCGCTCCTGCCACGCGGCGAACAGACCGAACAACAAGGGCAGCAGCAGACACACCAGATGGAACACCACGGCCGCGTCCTCGCGCACCTTGCCGTTGTCGCGGTAATAGTCGGTCTGGGTGTCGAGCAGGAAGTAGGCGATGTACACCGTGACCATCAGAAACAGTTCGCGCTGGCGTCGGTAAACCGCGCAATACGACCCGCCCAGCAACAGCACCAGAGTTGGCAGCACGTTGAACAGCGAGGTGAAGAACACGTTGAGGTCTTTGACGTACGCAGCCGCCAACCCCGCAAGCAACAACAGCAGTGAAGGTATGAAATGACTGAAACGTACAGCGGAAGAACGCGGCAAGGGTAAAGCTCCGACCGTCTTGGCAAAGAGATGGCATTGTGCCTGCAATGTGGCCAGTTAAGCACACACAATGTGATCCAGATCACAGGTTGTCTCTTTAACGGCCGCCCCCCTCGGTTTCTGAGCCTTCAATCAAGGTTTTTTCCCTGACAAACACGAAACTTCCGTCATGGCCATCATGCTTGATGGCCATGACGCTCATTTCCCCTCAAAGATCGTTGTAGAACGGCAGCAATGGCCCCTCCGCCGTCGGCCGACCTTCAGCGCCATAAGGCTTGAGATTGAGCAATGCATCCGTTGCCTGGCGGGTCGTGACTTTCGGACTGGCCGGGCGCTGGGTCACGGCGTTTTCATCCCCGATGTGACCTTGCGGGATGACCAGCGACGGGTGATCGAATGGCGCCCGCTCCCAGGCGACGCGCGGGTCGGTCAGGCCGACTTCCATGAATTTCACCAGGGCGTCGATTTCATCAGGCGTCAGGTTCAGCGCCGTCATGTCCGGGTCGAGGTTGGAGGTGTTGTGCTGATTCACCGCCGGGTGCTCGAAGCCGCTGGTGTTGTTGGCATCCTCGCCGCGCCGGTCGCCGCCACGGTTGTAGAACTCCATGACCTGCTTGAGCGTCGAGCGGCTGCCGTTGTGGAAGTACGGGCCGGTCAGAGCGATATTGCGCAGGGTCGGGGTCTTGAACGCGCCGTCGACCGAGTCGCGGAAACCGACATTGGGCTTGAGCGTGGCGTCGCACGGAATCGCTGCACTCAGCGGTGCTTCGAAGGTACAGACGTCGACATCCAGCGGATCGACCGATTTGCCGCCCTGCAGTACGGAGTTGTACTGACGGGTGAACGACCACGGATTGCCCCAGGCATCCGCACCGCCGAGGGCGAGATCTTCCGAGGTCGGGCGGACACCGGTGTTGTAGAAGCCGTTGTCGTAGAGGGTCGTCAGGTTATCGGCCATCACCATCCGTTCGATGCGTTCGCGCGGATGCATCAGCAGGCGACTGGCCGCATTGGTCAACTCCGGCCCGCCGTGGCAATTGACGCATTTGCCCTTGCCGAGGAACAGGTTCATGCCCTCGACCTGCTGCGCGTTCATCGCGGTGTGGTCGCCTTGCAGGTAGGCATCGATCGGCGCCTGATCGGAAACCAGCGTGGCTTCATACATCTGGATCGCCAGGCCGAAGAACAGCGGAAAGTTGGCTTCCATCTGAGTGTATGGCGCACCGCCCACCAACACGTTTTGCGTGGCGTTCCACAGCCGGGGCTTGAAGGCATTCTTGATCAGTTCGCGATAGGTCGGACGCCGCGCACCAGACACAGGGCCCAGCACCGAATCAGTGGACGAGATCCGTTGCTGCTTGAGCATCAGCGTGTCGAGCATCCG
Organism: Pseudomonas fluorescens; assembly: GCF_012974785.1. GTDB lineage: Bacteria > Pseudomonadota > Gammaproteobacteria > Pseudomonadales > Pseudomonadaceae > Aquipseudomonas > Aquipseudomonas fluorescens_BT. Next base: position 5,739,856 of record NZ_CP027561.1, read on the forward strand.
CCGGCCGATGTCGGCAAAGGTGCGACCGCCGCAGGACATTTCCACCGGACTTCCGGGCGGGCCGACGGCTTGCGAGGCGGCTGACGCATCGTTGAGCGCCAGCCTGACTTTGGTGGCGACCGTGCTGCGTTCGCTGGTCACGTAGATCCCGGCATCGGGGTCGCGATTGCCGAACGGCGAGAAGCCGTTGAACACGTTGTTGGCCCGACCGTCCCAGAAGTTGCGCACGTTGAACGCGGCGTTGATCACCGACGGCGCATTGCGCCCGGTGCTGCGACGCACGTTGATGCCGCCGACCTGGAAAATACCGTCCGGCTGCTGGGTGCATTTGTCGAAACGCGCCTGATTGGGTTTGACGAAGTTGGCATCGAACACACCTTGCGAGCCGACCACGTCGTCCGTCGAGTACACGATGGGCGAGTTGCGCTCCAGCGGGTTGCTCAGTACGTGGGTCGGGAAGTCGGTTTTCTTCAGCGTGTAGTTCGGGCCGCCCTTGCCGCCGGACAACGTCGCGTAGGTCGCCACGTCACCGGGAATATCGGAGGCCATGAACGGCTTGTTGAAAATCGACGCAACGTTGGCGTTGGTGTTGGCCTGGCCGGGGTTGAGCTGGTTGGTGATGCGATGATCGACGCCTGCATGGTAGTGGCAGGATGCGCAGGCCGTCGCGCCGTCGCTGCCGATCTCCATGTCCCAGAACAACGCCTTGCCCAGCAGGATCGCAGCAGAGCGGTTGAGCACGTAGTCGGTCATCAGGTCGACCTTGCGTCCGCCTTCGGTCCCGGAGGGATCGGGAGGCACCATCCCGCGCAACGATTGCAGCGACGGGACCTCCGGCACCGGGGGATCGACTTCGGCGGGAGCGGCGGCCCAGGCGCTGTGGACTGACAGCGCGATGGGTAACCAGAAGGTCAAACGAGCGAGTCGACTGATGTTCATAGGCTTCACCCTGACTGTTGTTGTTAAGTGCCGGGCGTCATGCTTCTTTGAGCAGGCAGTTCTGGTTAGCACCGGTAATTCGGGCAGTGCAATTAATTGGCCACTCTTCTGGAAACATTTTGAATCAATAAGCGCCGGGGTTTGGCTGAGCGACTACTTCATCAATGCTGGGGAATCAGCCCCGGGATTGGGGAAATCCGGGCATAAAAAAAAACCGCTGCCCCCGAAGGAACAGCGGTTTTTCGAAAGACCGCGTTAAGGCTTAGTAGCCCAGTGCGAAGTCTTCTTCTTTCATGTCCATCAGGTTGTTGGCGCCCGACAGCATGGTGGCCACGTGCGTACGGGTACGCGGCAGGATGCGCTGGAAGTAGAAGCGCGCGGTTTGCAGCTTGGCGGTGTAGAAGGCCTCGTCGGTGGTGCCGGCAGCCAGTTTTTCAGCCGCCAGACGCGCCATGTCGGCCCAGAAGTAAGCCAGGCAGGCGTAACCGGAGTACATCAGGTAATCCACGGAGGCCGCGCCGACTTCTTCGCGATCTTTCATGGCGGCCATACCAACCTTCATGGTCAGCTCGCCCCACTCTTTGTTCAGTGCAGCCAACGGTGCGACGAATTCCTTGACGGCTTCGTTGCCTTCGTTGTTCTGGCAGAACTTGTGGACGATCTTGGTGAAGCCTTTCAGAGCCTCACCTTGAGTCATCAGCACTTTACGGCCCAACAGGTCGAGTGCCTGGATGCCGGTGGTGCCTTCGTACAGCATCGAAATGCGGCTGTCGCGAACGTTCTGCTCCATGCCCCACTCGGCGATGAAGCCGTGTCCACCGTAGATCTGTACGCCGTGGTTGGCGGATTCGAAACCGACTTCGGTCATGAACGCTTTGGCGATCGGAGTCATGAAGGCCAGCAGTGCGTCGGCTTTCTTCTTCTCTTCTTCGTCCACGCCGTATTTGACGATGTCGACCTGTTTGGCGGTGAAATACACCATCGCACGGTTGCCTTCGGCGAATGCCTTCATGGTCAACAGCATGCGGCGTACGTCCGGGTGCACGATGATCGGGTCAGCGGCCTTTTCCGGCGCTTTCGGGCCGGTCAGGGAGCGCATTTGCAGGCGATCACGAGCGTATTTCAGACCGCCCTGGAAGCCGATTTCGGCGTGGGCCAGACCTTGCAGCGCGGTGCCCAGACGTGCGGTGTTCATGAAGGTGAACATGCAGTTCAGGCCTTTGTTCGCCGGGCCGATCAGGAAACCGGTCGCGCCGTCGAAGTTCATCACGCAAGTGGCGTTGCCGTGGATACCCATCTTGTGTTCCAGCGAGCCGCAGCTCACAGCGTTGCGAGTACCCACAGTGCCATCGGCATTCGGCAGGAACTTCGGAACGATGAACAGGGAAATGCCCTTGGTGCCAGCCGGTGCATCCGGCAGGCGGGCCAGTACGATGTGGACGATGTTGTCGGCCATGTCGTGTTCACCGGCCGAGATGAAAATCTTGGTGCCGGAGACTTTGTAGGAACCGTCGGCCTGAGGTTCGGCCTTGGTGCGCAGCATGCCCAGGTCGGTGCCGCAGTGCGGTTCGGTCAGGCACATGGTGCCGGTCCATTCGCCGGAGACCAGTTTGGTCAGATAGGCTTCCTGCTGCTCCGGGGTGCCGTGCTCGGAAATGGTGTTCATCGCGCCGTGCGACAGGCCCGGGTACATGCCCCACGACCAGTTGGCTTCGCCGACCATTTCGCTGACAGCCAGACCCAGCGACTCTGGCAGACCTTGACCACCGTGCTCGACGTCGTGGGCCAGGCTCGGCCAGCCGCCTTCGACGAATTGCTTGTAAGCCTCTTTGAAGCCAGTCGGGGTTTTCACACCGGACTCGCTCCAGGTGCAACCTTCGATGTCGCCCACGCGGTTCAGCGGCGCCAGTACCTGCTCACAAAACTTGGCGCCTTCTTCGAGAATGGCGTCAACCATGTCCGGCGTTGCGTCTGCGCAAGCTGGAAGGCTCTGATAGTGCGCTTCGTAGCCGAGCAGTTCGTCACGAACGAAGCGAATATCACGCAAGGGGGCCTTGTAGTCAGGCATAGCGATAAACCTCTGCTGATGTAACCGGGAATGAACGACCGCATTGATTTGTTGTGACGGTCAAACAGTTGTTTGAAACATACGTTTACGCCGAAACCTTGTCAAGCGTCGATCTTTTGCCGTTCGTCATCACATTTTTCAAACGCCGGACACAGCACCTCGACATGCATCCGAAAGGGCCATGCACACAAAAAAAGATTAGTTGAGGGAGAAGGACTTACAACGAAAAACGCCGCGAACAGTCGCGGCGTCTGGCAAAGCGGGTATCAGAAAATCAGGCGAACGTATCGATGATCGTGCCGAGCATTTCATCGGATGCCTTGGCGACTTTCGTGCCCAGTTCCACTTGAAACTTGCCCTGGGCCATCTCGGCCATGGCGCTGCCCGGATCCAGTTGCTGGCTGCGATCCACGCCGCGCAGGCGATCGATCTGGGCTTCGGAGGACTGACTGGTGACCGAACGCTCGATGGTGTTGTTGGCGATCTGGCTGGCAGCCTGATCGACGCGGTTCTGCCCGGTCTGAATCGTGCTCAAACCTGCATAAAAAGCCGTGTTTCCGGAGATTTCCATGGGAGCTCTCGTCCTTGGGAAGGATCAATGGCTGCCATTGAACCAGAGACGTCAGAAAAACACCCGTCAAAAACACTAATGGCACTGTGCCTTGTCATAGCCAAAATCAGTCGAGCAAGTCCAGTTGCAAATGCTCGGCGACCGCCTCGGCGCTGATCGCCTTGAGCTTGGGCACTCGCCCCAGGCATGGCGCTGGAATCCGCTCGGCCAGCGTCGCCAGGTTTTCCTCCAGCCGCGACGTCTTCGGATCAATGATGTTCGCCACCCATCCCGCCAGTTGCAGCCCGTCCCGGGCAATCGCCTCGGCAGTCAATAGCGCATGACTGATGCAACCCAGACGCACGCCGACCACCAGAATGACCGGCAGCTTCAGCGCAATCGCCAGATCCGACAGATTGTCCTGATCCGCCAACGGCACCCGCCAGCCACCCGCACCTTCGATCAGCGTGAAATCGGCGTTCATCGCCAGAATCTCGCGCATCGGCACCAGCAGCGATTGCACCGTCAGCGCCACACCTGCCTCTCGTGCCGCCAGATGCGGCGCGATCGCCGGCTCGAACGCCACCGGATTGACCTGTTGATACGTCAGCGGCAACGAACACTCGGCCTGCAACGCCAAGGCATCGGAGTTGCGCAGGCCTCTGGGTGTCACGACACAACCGGACGCCACCGGCTTGCCCGCCGCCGTACTCAGCCCCGCCGACCGCGCCGCATGCAGCAACCCGGCGGCGACAGTGGTCTTGCCAACGTCAGTGTCGGTTCCGGTGATGAAATAGGCTGCGCTCATAAGGGTTTCTCCAACACGGCGTAAACCACCTGATAAGTCGCCGGCAAGCCTTGTTGCTGACGGAACTGCTCGTACGCCTCGACCAGCCCGAGAATCCGCGCCCGCCCGGTGAGTCCGCCCGGCCGACCGGGATTCAGATTGTGTGCGCCCAGTGCCTTGAGTTCGTGCGTCAAGCTGCGCACATCCGGGTAATGCAGCACATGCGGCCGGTTCTCAAGACTGACCGTACGCAACCCACTGGCCGCGCACAATTGTTCATACCGGGCGAATTCGCGGAAGCGGTTGACGTGTACCAGACCATCGACCTGGCGCCAACTGTCGCGCAATTCGTACAACGTCCCTACACAAAGACTAGCAAACGCAAAAATCCCCCCTGGTTTCAGCACCCGAAACGCTTCGCCGAGCACCGATTCGAAGTCTGCGCACCACTGCACGGCGAGGCTGGAGAAAATCAGGTCGCAGGTCGAATGCTGCAACGGCAGACGCTCGGCATCGCCCGCAATAAAGTGTGTGGCACCACCCAATGGCCGGGCGTGATTGAGCATGCCTTCGGCGATATCCAGCGCCAGCCCTTCGTTCCCGGCAAAATGTTCGGCCAGCGCCCGGGTGAAATAGCCGGTGCCACAGCCGAGATCCAGCCAGCGCGACGGCAGAAAATCCACCGGCAGACGATTCAGCAACTGCGTGCCGACATCACGCTGCAACTCGGCGACGCTGTCGTAGCTGGCCGCTGCACGTGAGAAGGAAGCCGCTACCTGGCGTTTGTCAGGCAAGCCGCCGGGCAGCGCAGCAAAAGACAAATCAGTCATCACCACACTCACTTAAAAACGCCTGGATAGCACCGGCCACACCGTGGGGATCTTCCAGAAGAAACCCATGGCTGGCCTTCTCGATCAGCCCGACCTCGACATCCGCCAGCAGCGCAAATAACTCGCCCGCGGCTTCCGCCGGCACCAGCCCATCCAGCCCGCCAAACAGATGCAATTGCGGGCCTCGAAACACTTGCAAGGCATTACGCGTATCGATCTGCGCCAACAACGCCAGACCAGCCATTAACGCCGCCGGCGAAGTGTTCGGCGCGCCGCCGAGCAACAGTCGCGACAAGCCGCGCGGGTCTTGCGCACCTTGAGCACATAACAGAGAGAAACGTTTGAGGGTCTGTCGCGGGTCGGCATTGCAACCGGCCAGAAACGCATCGAAGGTCTCTGCCGGCATCGCGCTCGGCCATTGTTCATGGGCGACAAACGAAGGATTGCTCGCCAGGGTCAGCAAGCCGCAGCAATGTTCGCCACGTCGCGCCGCCAGCTCCGAGGCGAGCATCCCACCCAGCGACCAGCCACCCAACCAGGCATCTTCGGGAATGCGCTCATCGAGTTCGTCGAGCCAGTCCGCAGGATCGCTGGATTCCAGCTCCGGCAGCGGTTCGATTTCGACCGTCAGGTGTTCATCCAGCCCACGCAACGCAGCGGCCAGAGGCTCCAGCGGCGAAACGCCGAGGCCCCAACCCGGGAGCAGAATCAGACGATCACGCATGGCTTGGCTCCGACTTGAGTTGGGCAAAGCAATCGGCCAGTCCTTCTAACAATAGTTGCACCTGCGCCTCACTGTGGGCGGCGGTCAGGGTGACGCGCAGCCGCGCGCTGCCGGCAGGCACGGTCGGCGGGCGGATCGCAGTGACCATCAGCCCACGCTCGCGCAGCATCTGCGACAGACGCACGGCGCGACCGGCATCGCCGATCAGGATCGGCTGGATCGGCGTGAAGCTGTCCATCAGTTCCAGACCGATCTGTTCGGCGCCGTGGCGGAACTGGCGGATCAGCGTCTGCAAATGCTCGCGGCGCCAGTGTTCGCTGCGCAGCAGTTCCAGACTTTTCAATGTTGCACAGGCCAGCGCCGGCGGCTGGCTGGTGGTGTAGATGTACGGGCGGGCGAACTGGATCAGGCTTTCGATCAGCTCTTCGCTGCCGGCGACAAACGCGCCCGCCGTGCCGAACGCTTTGCCGAGCGTGCCGACCAGCACCGGCACATCCTCCTGGCTCAAACCGAAATGCTCGACGATCCCGCCACCGTTCGCTCCCAGCGGACCGAATCCGTGGGCGTCATCGACCATCAACCAAGCGCCTTTGGCCTTGGCCTCTCGGGCCAGCGCCGGCAGGTCGGCAAGATCGCCGTCCATGCTGAACACGCCGTCAGTGACCACCAAAGTATTGCCGGTGGCTTTCTCCAGACGCTTGGCGAGGCTGTCGGCGTCGTTGTGCAGATAGCGATTGAAGCGCGCGCCGGACAACAATCCGGCATCCAGCAACGAGGCATGATTGAGCCGGTCTTCCAGCACCGTATCGCCCTGCCCGACCAGCGCCGTAACCGCGCCGAGGTTGGCCATGTAGCCGGTGGTGAACAACAGCGCACGGGGCCTTCCGGTGAGGTCTGCCAAAGCCTCTTCCAATTCGTGATGCGGGCCGCTGTGGCCGATCACCAGATGCGAGGCACCGCCGCCGACGCCCCACTTCGAGGCACCGGCGCGCCAGGCTTCGATCACTTGCGGATGATTGGCCAGGCCCAGGTAATCGTTGTTGCAGAACGCCAGCAACGGCTGACCGTCGACCACCACTTGCGTCCCTTGCGGGCTTTCAAGCAGCGGGCGCTGGCGATAGAGATTTTCGGCACGACGGGCAGCAAGGCGTGCGGCGAGATCGAAAGACATGCAAGCCTCACGGGTGGCAAATGAATCAGCAGGCGCCGCCCGAGGCAGCGCCTGAAAAAACGGGCGATCAGACCGCCGCGTTATAGAACTGCCCGCTGCTCTTCTGCTCCACCAGCGCCTGCTCGATGGCGGCCTGATGCACTTCGTCGGCATGCTCTTCACGGGCTTCCGGCTGAATGCCCAGACGTGCGAACAACTGCATGTCCTTGTCGGCCTGCGGGTTGGCGGTGGTCAGCAGTTTGTCGCCGTAGAAAATCGAGTTGGCGCCGGCGAAGAACGCCAGGGCCTGCATCTGCTCGTTCATCGCTTCGCGGCCGGCGGACAGGCGCACGTGGGATTGCGGCATGAGGATGCGCGCCACGGCGAGCATGCGGATGAAGTCGAACGGATCGACATCGTCAGCGTTTTCCAGCGGCGTGCCGGCGACTTTCACCAGCATGTTGATCGGCACCGATTCCGGGTGCTCCGGCAGGTTGGCCAGCTGGATCAGCAGGTTCGCGCGGTCATCGAGGGACTCGCCCATACCGAGGATGCCGCCGGAGCAGATCTTCATCCCCGCATCGCGCACATAGGCCAGGGTCTGCAGACGCTCGGCATAGGTGCGGGTAGTGATGATGCTGCCGTAGAACTCCGGCGAGGTATCGAGGTTGTGGTTGTAGTAGTCGAGGCCGGCCTTGGCCAGCGCTTCAGTCTGGTCCTGATCGAGACGACCGAGGGTCATGCAGGTTTCCAGGCCCATGGCCTTCACGCCTTCGACCATTTTCAACACGTAAGGCATGTCCTTGGCCGACGGGTGCTTCCACGCCGCGCCCATGCAGAAACGGGTCGAACCGATGGCCTTGGCGCGGGCAGCCTCTTCGAGGACCTTCTGCACTTCCATCAGCTTTTCTTTTTCCAGGCCCGTGTTGTAGTGACCGGACTGCGGACAGTATTTGCAATCTTCCGGACAGGCGCCGGTCTTGATCGACAGCAGGGTGGAAACCTGGACGCGGTTGGCGTCGAAATGCGCGCGGTGCACCGTCTGCGCCTGAAACAGCAAGTCGTTGAATGGCTGAACGAAGAGTGCTTTGACTTCGGCCAAAGTCCAGTCGTGACGCAGGGTGGCAGTGGTGCTGGCGCTCATGGGCGATTCCTTGGTTATGCTTGGCTTGCGCCTGGGGAAACGGAATACCCACAGGCACGACACGGATGTTCGGCATATTTAAGGAAGAGCCATGCACTGTCAACCACATCAAGATAGACCGGTTTACATCTGGTTAAATAACAACCAAACCTGTTTGATTTGCGATGAGCCGGCGGAAACCGAAACGCCCCTCTGCGTAGCCTGCGAAACCGACCTGCCCTGGCTTGGCGATCAATGCATGACTTGTGCATTGCCGCTGCCCGCAGCAGGCCTGACATGCGGCGAGTGCCTGAAGGATCCACCCGCCTTCGAACAGGTGGTGGTGCCCTGGTCCTACGGCTTCCCGGTGGACAGTCTGATCACCCGTTTCAAACACAACGCCAAATGGCCGTTTGGCCGCCTGTTGGGCGAGGTTCTCGGGCAGTTCCTGCAACATCGCTTCGACGAGGGCCTGCCACGTCCGGACGCCCTGCTGCCGGTGCCATTGGCGAACAAGCGCCTGCGTCAGCGCGGATTCAATCAGGCGGCAATGCTGGCGCAATGGCTCGGCAAGCAACTGGATCTGCCCTGTGAAGAAAATGTCCTGCGCCGTACCCAGGACACCAGCGCCCAGCAGGCGCTCGACGCCAGGGCGCGTAAACGCAATTTGCGCAATGCCTTCAAGCGGGTGCCGGAGGCCGATGTACGAGGCCGGCATCTGGCCTTGGTGGATGATGTGCTGACCACCGGCGCCACAGCTCAAGCACTGGCCCGGTTGCTGCTGGACGCGGGCGCCACGCGGGTCGACGTCTACTGCCTGGCCCGCACACCGAAACCTGGCGACGCGGCTTGACTCACACGCGCCAAGCGGCCAACTTCCTCCTCCATCAACCCAGAACAAAGCACTCGACATGTCCCTGCCCAGCCTGTTGTCCCAGCACATCGTCCGCCGCCCGCAGCGTATCGCCCTGCTGCAGCACATTGCCGAACAGGGCTCGATTACCCGCGCCGCAAAAAGCGCGGGCCTGAGCTACAAAGCGGCATGGGACGCCATCGATGAACTGAACAATCTGGCGCAGAAACCCTTGGTCGAGCGGGCTGTCGGCGGCAAGGGCGGCGGCGGCGCGAAACTGTCCAGCGAAGGTGAACGGGTGCTGCGTCTTTATCAGAAGCTCCAAGCCTTGCAGGCGCAGGTGCTGGAAGCCGCCGAGGACGCCAGTGATCTGGATCTGCTCGGCCGTTTGATGCTTCGCACCAGCGCCCGCAATCAATTGCACGGCAAAGTCATCAGCATCGAGCATCAGGGCCGCAATGACCTGATCCGCCTCGAACTGGCCGAAGGCTTGTGCATCGACGCGCAGATCACCCACGACAGCACCGTGCATCTGGAGCTGCAACCGAACACCGAAGTGGTGGCACTGATCAAGGCTGGCTGGCTTGAATTACTGGGCAACGGGCAAGCCGCAACATCTGGTCACAATCTTCTCGAAGGCACCCTCGAAGCCATTCTCGATGCCGAGGACGGCCCCAGCGAAGTGCGCATCGCCCTGCCCAACGGCCAGACACTCTGCGCCCTGGCTGAGCCGCTGCACCTGCGCACCCACAAACTGACCGTCGAACAACCGGTACGGGTGCAGTTCTCGCCGTCCAATGTGATCATCGGCACACCACTCTAGCCCGGGTTCCTGCAACAAAAGCGTCATCGCCTCTCATTAAGGTGGCTGCCAAAACCAAGCAGGGAGCCTGATGTGAGCCTATTAGAAGAAAACCAATCCACTGACCTGGAAAAAATGGTCGGCCTGAGCCGTCGTGGTTTCATCGGTGCCGGTGCGCTGTGCGGCGCGGCGATGTTCCTCGGTGGCAGCCTGTTGAGTCGCAGCGCCCTGGCCACCGGTGTCAGCGCCGGCAACAGCCGCCTGCTGGGCTTCGACAGCATTGCGGCCGCCACCACCGACGTCATCAGCCTGCCCAAGGGTTACAAGTCGTCGGTGCTGATCAGCTGGGGCCAGCCCCTGCACAAGAACGGCCCGGCCTTCGACCCGAGCGGCAACGGCACTGCAGCCGCACAGGAAGTGCAGTTCGGTGACAACAACGACGGCATGAGCCTGTTCGCCTTTCCGGACGACAGAAACCGCGCCCTGATGGCGATCAACAACGAATACACCAACTACCGCTACCTCTACCCTCACGGCGGCCTGCCGCAATCGGCGGAAGACGTGCGCAAGGCCCTGGCCTGCGAAGGTGTCTCGGTGATCGAAGTGGCGCGCAAGAACGGTCAATGGCAGTTCGTTCAGGGTTCGCGCTACAACCGCCGCATCCACGGCAACTCACCGCTGCGCATCAGCGGCCCGGCGGCCGGTCATGAATTGATGAAAACCAGCGCCGACAAGCACGGCAAGAAAGTCCTCGGCACCTTCCAGAACTGCGCCAACGGCAAGACCCCGTGGGGCACTTATCTGACGTGTGAAGAGAACTTCACCGACTGCTTCGGCAGCAGCAATGCCCAGCAACAGTTCGATCCGGCGCAGAAGCGCTACGGCGTGACGGCCGCCAGCCGCGAGATCAACTGGCATCCGTTCGATCCGCGCTTCGACATGGCCAAAAACCCGAACGAGCTCAACCGTCACGGCTGGGTGGTGGAAATCGACCCGTTCGACCCGCAATCGACGCCGGTCAAACGCACCGCCCTCGGTCGCTTCAAACACGAAAACGCTGCCCTGGCCGAGACCGACGACGGTCGCGCCGTGGTGTACATGGGCGACGACGAACGCGGCGAGTTCATCTACAAGTTCATCAGCCGCGACCGCATCAACCACCGCAACGCGAAAGCCAACCGCGACATCCTCGATCACGGCACCCTGTACGTGGCGAAGTTCGATGCGGGCGACGGCAACCCCGACCACCCGAAAGGCCAGGGCCAGTGGATCGAACTGACCCACGGCAAGAACGGCATCGACGCCAGCAGCGGTTTCGCCGATCAGGCCGAAGTGCTGATTCACGCGCGTCTTGCCGCCAGCGTGGTCGGCGCCACACGCATGGACCGTCCGGAATGGATCGTGGTCAGCCCGAAAGACGGCCAGGTTTATTGCACCCTGACCAACAACGCCAAACGCGGCGAAGACGGGCAACCGGTGGGCGGGCCGAACCCCCGCGAGAAAAACGTCTACGGGCAGATCCTGCGCTGGCGCACTGACCGCGACGATCACGGCTCCAAAACTTTCGTCTGGGACCTGTTCGTGGTGGCCGGCAACCCGAGCGTGCACGCCGGCACGCCGAAGGGCGGCTCGTCGAACATCACGCCGCAAAACATGTTCAACAGCCCTGACGGCCTCGGTTTCGACAAGGCCGGCCGACTGTGGATTCTCACCGACGGTGATTCGAGCAACGCCGGGGACTTTGCCGGAATGGGCAACAACCAGATGCTCTGCGCCGATCCTGCGACCGGTGAGATTCGCCGGTTCATGGTCGGACCGATCGGTTGCGAAGTCACCGGGATCAGTTTCTCGCCGGATCAGAAAACCCTGTTTGTCGGGATTCAGCATCCGGGCGAGAACGGCGGCTCGACCTTCCCCGAGCACCTGCCGAACGGCAAGCCACGCTCTTCGGTGATAGCGATTACCCGTGAGGATGGCGGGATCGTCGGCGCCTGATGCTGCGACGCTCTGATCGTTCCCGTGCCCTGCACGGGAACGATCCCCTCAAGACAGCCCGTCTGCGCTACCATGCTGGGCCGGACGCGGCAGCCTGCTGCGCGCAGGAGTCAGCATGGCCCACCCGTTTGAAACCCTCACCCCAGACCTCGTGCTCGATGCCGTCGAAAGCATCGGTTTCCTGAGCGATGCGCGCATCCTGGCGCTCAACAGTTACGAAAACCGCGTCTATCAGGTCGGCATCGAAGACTCGGAACCGCTGATCGCCAAGTTCTATCGCCCGAAGCGCTGGACCAACGAGGCCATTCTCGAAGAACACCAGTTCACCTTCGAACTGGCCGACGTCGAGATCCCGGTGGTGGCGCCACTTGTCCACAACGGCGAAACCCTGCATGAACACGCTGGCTTCCGTTTCACCTTGTTTCCCCGTCGCGGTGGCCGCGCGCCGGAGCCGGGCAATCTCGATCAGCTGTATCGCCTCGGCCAGTTGCTCGGGCGCATGCACGCGGTCGGCGGAACGAAGCCGTTCGAACACCGAGAAGCGCTGACCGTGCAGAACTTTGGCCATGCGTCGCTGACCACTTTGCTGGAAGGCAACTTCATTCCGAAAAGTCTGTTGCCGGCCTACGAGTCTGTCGCCCGCGATCTGCTCAAGCGTGTGGAAGACGTCTACGCCGCCACGCCGCACCAGAACATCCGCATACACGGCGACTGCCACCCCGGCAACATGATGTGCCGCGACGAGATGTTCCACATCGTCGACCTCGACGACTGCCGCATGGGGCCGGCGGTGCAGGACATCTGGATGATGCTCGCCGGCGATCGCCAGGAGTGTCTCGGACAGCTGTCGGAGTTGATGGACGGCTACAACGAGTTCCACGATTTCGACCCCCGCGAACTGGCGCTGATCGAACCACTGCGCGCCTTGCGCCTGATGCATTACAGCGCGTGGCTGGCCCGACGCTGGGACGATCCGGCGTTCCCTCACAGTTTTCCGTGGTTCGGCACGGAGCGGTATTGGGGCGATCAGGTGCTGGCGTTGCGTGAGCAGCTGGCGGCGCTGAACGAAGAGCCGTTGAAGCTTTTCTGACACGACACGTCTATACAACTGCCCGTACAATTGCTGTTTTGTTAGCTGCCTAAGCAAGGACTCTGCATGCAAGCCGCCAACCCGCGTCGCGGGTACATTCTGGGCCTCAGCGCCTACATCATCTGGGGACTGTTCCCGCTCTACTTCAAAGCCATCGCCGAAGTGCCGGCGGTGGAAATCATCATCCACCGGGTGCTTTGGTCAGCGCTGTTCGGCGCGCTGCTGTTGATGGTGTGGAAGCATCCCGGCTGGTGGCAGGAACTGCGCGACAACCCCAAACGCCTGGCGATTCTCGCACTCAGCGGTACCTTGATCGCCGCCAACTGGCTGACTTACGTGTGGTCGGTGAACAACGGCCGGATGCTGGAAGCGAGCCTCGGTTACTACATCAACCCGCTGGTGAACGTGCTGCTGGGCATGCTGATCCTCGGCGAACGCCTGCGGCGCATGCAGTGGCTGGCGGTCGGTCTGGCGGCGGCCGGCGTAGCGCAGCAGGTCTGGCAAGTCGGCAGTCTGCCGTGGGTTTCGCTGGTGTTGGCGCTGACCTTCGGTTTCTACGGGCTGATCCGCAAGCAGGCGCCGGTCAAGGCGCTGCCGGGGCTGGTGGTGGAAACCTGGATGCTGGTGCCGATCGCCCTCGCATGGCTGCTGTTCAATCCGACCGCGACCAGTGCTCAGGCCGAGTTCTGGACGACCTCCGAAGCCTGGTGGCTGGTGGCGGCCGGTCCGGTGACGCTGGTGCCGCTGGTCTGCTTCAACGCGGCGGCGCGGCACCTGCCCTACACCACCCTCGGCTTCCTGCAGTACCTGGCACCGACTCTGGTGCTGCTGCAAGCCGTGCTGCTGTTCGGTGAGCACTTGTCGTCCAGCACGCTGATCGCCTTCATGTTTATCTGGGCCGGTCTGGCGGTGTACAGCGTCGATGCGTGGATAAGTCTGCGCCGGCGCAGCTGATCAAAAAACGTACAAAGCTCCGCAGGCCACGGTTCTCGTGGCCTGCATCGTTCCTTCCCAAGGTTATCCACAGCGTGATCCCCGCTGTTTGTGCGCAAGTCACTGAATGCTGGCGTTTTTTTGATCAATTCACGCAAAGCCACGGCGGACGTGGCCTGGCGGTCAGTCTCTACAGGTTATCCACAGGCAGGTGCACGTTTAAACTGGATAACCCGATCCGTCTTCACAGGTCGGTGCGCAGCACCAATTCCACCATCAAGTCATCGGCCAGGGTTTCCAGGCGCGATTGCAGCACGTCCAGCGACAAAGTCAGCGGCACCGCGAGAATCGCTTCGGCGTGGAACAGCGGTTCACTGCTCATCGGTGCCGGGCGCACTTCGGTCACCAGCCGTTCGAGGTTCACGCCCTGCTCGCTCAGCAACCGGGTGATATCGCGCACGATGCCCGGACGATCATTGCCCACCAGTTCCATGGCGATCGGTTTCCACGTGCAGGCCTGCTCGATACCGCTTTCGGCCACCAGCACACGAATGCCCTGCGCCGACAGCGCTTGTAAGGCATCGACTAATTCGTCGTAAGCCTCTGCCGGCACGCCAACCCGCAGAATCCCGGCGAACTGCCCGGCCATTCGCGACATGCGGCTTTCCAGCCAGTTGCCGCCGTGCTCGGCGATGCATTGGGCGATGCGCTCGACCTGCCCGGGCTTGTCCGGCGCGAAGACGGTGAGTACGAGGTGATCCATGGCGCAGCCCTCTTGTCATGACTTTTGTTATAGAAAAGCAAGTATAGGCAAGCGTTCGACAGACGCCTCAGACGCTCGAATTAACCAATCGTGTACAACTTTTTATATTTAACTGGAACAATCCATTGGTTTTTTGAGAACATCCCGTTCCGCGCCGTGACCGCAATGCGTCATGGGGTCGCAGAACGACGTAATTAGTCTGATTTTCACAACCGCAACTCATCATGTAGTATGCCGCAGCGCGCACTACATAACGCTGGATCGATGTCTGCCCAAGGCACGTTCGCAACCCTGAAAGCCCCGTCAGCAAGGCCCCCAAGCCGTTGATTGGTCCCAACCCAGCCGCCAGCGATGGCATGTACTGGTCAAGGGGTTTGTGGTTTAAATGGCCAGAGGCTTCATTGTTAAATTGAAGAGCTGAAAAGCGAAATAGCTGAGCAGAGTGAGGCAAGCAATGACTGAACACGTTCAAGTCGGTGGCCTGCAGGTCGCCAAAGTCCTGTTCGACTTCGTGAACAACGAAGCCATTCCCGGTACCGGCCTCACCGCCGACAAATTCTGGGAAGGTGCCGACAAGGTCATTCACGACCTGGCGCCGAAGAACAAAGCCCTACTCGCCAAACGCGATGACTTCCAGGCTCGTATCGACGGCTGGCACCAGAGCCGTGCCGGTCAGCCGCACGACGCCGTGGCTTATAAAGCCTTCCTGCAAGAGATCGGTTATCTGCTGCCAGAAGCGGCTGATTTCCAGGCAACGACGCAAAACGTCGACGACGAAATCGCCCGTACCGCCGGCCCGCAACTCGTGGTTCCGGTGATGAACGCCCGCTTCGCCCTCAACGCCTCGAACGCCCGCTGGGGTTCGCTGTACGACGCTCTATATGGCACCGACGCCATCAGCGAAGCCGGCGGCGCGGAAAAAGGCAAAGGCTACAACAAGGTGCGTGGCGATAAAGTCATCGCCTTCGCCCGTGCGTTCCTCGACGAAGCCGCGCCACTGGCCGCAGGCTCCCACGTCGATTCCACCGGCTACAAGATCGCTGACGGCAAACTGCTGGTCACCCTCAAGGGCGGCAGCACCAGCGGCCTGCGCAACGATGCACAACTGATCGGCTTCCAGGGCGACGCCAATGCGCCGATCGCGATCCTGCTGAAAAACAACGGCCTGCATTTCGAAATCCAGATCGACGCCAGCACCCCGGTCGGCCAGACCGATGCCGCCGGCGTCAAAGACATCCTGATGGAAGCGGCGCTGACCACCATCATGGACTGCGAAGACTCCGTGGCGGCTGTCGATGCCGACGACAAGGTGGTGATCTACCGCAACTGGCTCGGCCTGATGAAGGGCGACCTGGCGGAATCCGTGTCCAAGGGCGGCCAGACCTTCACCCGTACCATGAACCCGGATCGCACCTACACCAAGGTCGACGGCAGCGAATTGACCCTGCACGGCCGCTCGCTGTTGTTCGTGCGTAACGTCGGTCACCTGATGACCATCGACGCGATCCTCGACAAGCACGGCAACGAAGTGCCGGAAGGTATCCTCGACGGTCTGGTGACTTGCCTCGCAGCGATGCACAACCTGAACGGCAACACTTCACGCAAGAACACCCGCACCGGTTCGGTCTACATCGTCAAACCGAAGATGCACGGCCCTGAAGAAGCGGCGTTCACCAACGAGCTGTTCGGTCGCATCGAAGACGTGCTGGGCCTTGCGCGCAACACCCTGAAAGTCGGGATCATGGACGAGGAACGCCGTACCACGGTCAACCTCAAAGCGTGCATCCAGGCTGCCAGCGAGCGCGTGGTATTCATCAACACCGGTTTCCTCGACCGCACCGGCGACGAAATCCACACCTCCATGGAAGCCGGCCCGATGGTGCGCAAGGCTGACATGAAGGCCGAGAAGTGGATCGGCGCCTACGAAAACTGGAACGTCGATATCGGTCTGAGCACCGGCCTGCAAGGTCGTGCGCAAATCGGTAAAGGCATGTGGGCGATGCCCGACCTGATGGCAGCGATGCTCGAACAGAAAATCGCTCACCCGCTGGCCGGCGCCAACACTGCTTGGGTTCCGTCGCCGACGGCTGCCGCGCTGCACGCGCTGCACTACCACAAGGTCGACGTGTTCGCCCGTCAGGCCGAGCTGGCCAAACGCGCCCGCGCTTCGGTCGATGACATCCTGACCATCCCGCTGGCGGTCAACCCGAACTGGACCCCGGAGCAGATCAAGAACGAACTGGACAACAACGCCCAGGGCATTCTCGGTTACGTGGTGCGCTGGATCGACCAGGGCGTGGGCTGTTCGAAAGTGCCGGATATCAATGATGTCGGCCTGATGGAAGACCGTGCGACGCTGCGTATCTCCAGCCAGCACATCGCCAACTGGCTGCGCCACGGTGTGGTGACCGAAGCGCAAGTGATGGAAAGCCTCAAGCGCATGGCGCCGGTAGTGGACCGTCAGAATGCCAACGACCCGCTGTACCGTCCGCTGGCCCCGAACTTCGACAGCAACATCGCCTTCCAGGCGGCGGTCGAACTGGTGATCGAGGGCACCAAACAGCCGAACGGCTACACCGAGCCGGTCCTGCACCGTCGTCGCCGCGAGTTCAAGGCTGCCAACGGCCTGTAACTTGCGCGGATGCCGGACATGAAAAGCCCTGATCTTTTGATCAGGGCTTTTTTGTTTGCGCCGGATTGGCTAGGGCTCGATGCCCAGCTCATGCCTGACCAGTCCAAGCAATTTGGCGGTATCGATCGGTTTGAGCAGAAAATCCACCACACTCAAATGCATCGCCGCAATCGCGTCCTTCACGTCGGCATCGCCCGACACAATGATGATCGGCAACGCCGCCCGCACTGACTCGCGCACCTGGCGGATCAACTCCAGACCATCGACGTTGCCCATGCGCAGGTCTGTGATCACCAGTCCGATCGAAGGTTTTTCCGCGAGCATTTTCAGAGCGGTTTCGCCGCTGGCCGCGGTCAGGCAGCGAATGCCATCCAATCCGAGAATCTCCGACAACAGCTCCCGGGCGTCCTTGTCGTCGTCGACGATCAATACACGTTGCGGTGGCAAATCGGGTTCGAGCATTACAGCGCTGAGCGCTTCCCGCTCGGCGTCGCTCAAAATATCGTGGTCGGACATGGCGTTCTCTACGTTTTCAATTCAGTCCCCTGGCACAGTGGTCAGACATCGCTGGGCAGAGCTTCAATGTGCACTTCGTCGGATTTTTTTCCAAGGGGCGAACCGAAGAATTTCCGACTGATTTTGTAGGGCATATCCGAAAACTCCCCAACGGCATGCCCAACCTAGACTTACGTCCAATGGGCACCCCGCGCGATGGGGTCGACCATGGCTGCAACGATCCGACAACAACAATTCGAAAAAGACTGCGGTAATGGTTATGAGTAAAGCGGACGCCTTCACCCAGGCAGGGAAAACCGCGGTGTTGCAGAACATTCAGGGCACTTTGCAATTCCTCCAGCGCTTCCCCCCTTTCAATCAAATGGAACACGCCCACCTGGCCTATCTGGTGGAGCAATGCCAGCTGCGCTTCTATGGTCAGGGCGAGAGCATCATCAAGCCCGCCGACGGGCCGGTCGAACACTTCTACATCGTCAAGCAGGGCCGGGTGGTCGGTGAGCGCCCACACACGGCCAAGGGCGGCACCGAAACCACGTTTGAAATCACCACCGGTGAGTGTTTTCCCCTCGCCGCGCTGCTCGGCGAACGGGCGACCCGCACCGAGCATCTGGCCGGCGAAGACACCTTCTGCCTGCAACTGAACAAACTGGCGTTCATCAAGCTGTTCGCCCTCTCCAATACCTTCCGCGACTTCGCCCTTCGCGGGGTCAGCAGCCTGCTGGATCAGGTCAACCAGCAAGTCCAGCAGAAAGCCGTGGAAACCCTCGGCACCCAATACTCGCTGAACACCCGCCTGGGCGAATTGGCGATGCGCCATCCAGTGACCTGCAGCCCTTCCACCCCTCTGCGCGAAGCGGTGAAGCTGATGCATGAACAACAGGTCGGCAGCATCGTCGCGGTGGATGAACACAAGGCGCCGCTGGGGATTTTCACCCTGCGCGATCTGCGGCATGTCGTGGCTGAAGGGGTTGGCGATTTCAGCGAGCCGATCGAACGCCACATGACGCACTCGCCGTTCTATCTGTCGCCGGATCACAGCGCCTTCGACGCGGCGATTGCCATGACCGAAAGGCACATCGCCCACGTGTGCCTGGTCAAGGATCAGCGCCTGTGCGGCGTGGTTTCCGAACGGGATCTGTTTTCGCTGCAGCGGGTCGATCTGGTGCACCTGGCCCGGACCATCCGCAGCGCCCAGCGAGTCGAGCAACTGGTGACCCTGCGCGGCGAGATCGGCCAACTGGTGGAACGCATGCTCGCTCACGGCGCGTCCTCGACCCAGATCACCCACATCATCACCCTGCTCAACGATCACACCGTGTGCCGGGTGATCGAACTGACCCTCGTCGAGAAAGGCGACCCCGGCGTGCCATTCAGCTGGTTGTGTTTCGGCAGCGAAGGCCGGCGCGAGCAGACCCTGCACACCGATCAGGACAACGGCATTCTGTTCGAAGCCCGGGATGCGGCCCACGCGGCGGAGATTCGCGGCAAACTGCTGCCGATTGCCCAGCAGATCAACAACAGCCTGGCGCAATGCGGCTTCACCCTGTGCAAGGGCAACATCATGGCCGGCAATCCTCAGCTATGTCTGTCCCGTGCCGAATGGGCCCGACGGTTTGCCGCGTTCATTCGCGAGGCGACGCCGGAGAACCTGTTGGGTTCCAGCATCTATTTCGACCTGCGGGTGGTCTGGGGTGATGAACAGGGTTGCGAGCAATTGCGCCGGGGGATTCTCGATCAGGTCGGCGACAATCGCCTGTTCCAGCGGATGATGGCCGAGAACGCCTTGCGCAACCGTCCGCCGGTTGGGCGTTTCCGTGAGTTCGTGCTGACGAAAAAGAACGGCGAGAAAGCCACGCTGGACCTGAAGATCCAGGGCCTGACCCCGTTTGTCGACGGTGCGCGCCTGCTCGCGCTGGCCAACGGCATCGACGCCAACAACACCCTCGAACGCTTCCGCCAGCTTGTGGATAAAGAAGTCATCGACCGACTGGATGGCGCCGCGTACGAAGAGGCGTATCACTTCATCCAGCAGACGCGCATGCAGCAGCATCAACTGCAGACCCGGGAAAACCTGCCGTATTCGAACCGGGTCGATCCCGACAGCCTCAATCATCTGGACCGGCGCATCCTGCGCGAATCCCTGCGCCAGGCCCAGCGCCTGCAAAGCAGCCTGACCTTGCGGTATCAGCTATGAGCCTGTTTTCGTGGCTGCGCCCGGCCAGCCCCGTTCTGCCGGACAATCTGCGACAACGCCTGGCGAAACTGCCGGCGATCCGCGGACTGAGCGAGTGCAGTCTGCGCGAACAGCGCTGGGTGGTGCTGGATCTGGAAACCACCGGGCTCAATCTGAACAAGGATCGGGTGCTGTCGATCGGCGCGGTGGTGATCGAGGACGGTGCGATCGATTTCAGCCAGCAATTCGAACGCACCCTGCAATGTCGCGAACTGAAACTCGGCCCCAGTGTGTTGATCCATGGACTGGGGCCGAACGCGATTGCCGCCGGCAGCGAACCGGCCGAGGCTCTGGTCGATTTGCTGGAGTTTATCGGGGACAGTCCGGTGCTGGCGTTTCATGCGCCGTTCGATCAACACATGCTGGGCCGCGCCATGAAAGAACACCTGGGGTACAAATTGCAGCAGGTGTTTCTGGATGTCGCCGACATCGCACCACTGGTTTGCCCACAAGCGCACATCCGCGAGGCAGGACTGGACGAATGGATCGACTGGTTCAGGCTTGAAGTGTTCGAACGCCACCACGCCAGCGCCGATGCGCTGGCCACGGCGGAACTGGCGTTGATTCTGTTCAGTCGCGCGCGTCAGCAACAGATCCACAGTCCACTGAATCTGCAACAACGCCTGAGCCAATGGAAGCGCCGTCAGCAGACACATTCGTTCTGAGTCCCGGGTTGTCGCCCGACAACCCGACCGGTGGCCAATTGCTAACCATTCCCACCTCTGCCACAATCGCGAACAATTCTCGTTGGTTAACATTTCCCAGTCGGTGTTTTCGTGTCGTCAGCCCAAAGCCCTCACAGTGAGCTCGTCGGTGCGTTGTATCGCGACCACCGCGGTTGGCTGCTGGCGTGGCTGCGGCGCAACGTGGCCTGCCCGCAACGCGCCGAGGACCTGAGCCAGGACACCTTCGTCCGCCTGCTCGGCCGCGACGAACTGCTGACGCCCCGCGAACCCCGGGCCTTTCTGGTAGCCATCGCCAAGGGCTTGTTGTTCGACTACTTCCGCCGGGCAGCGCTGGAACAGGCGTATCTGACCGAACTGATGCTGATTCCCGAAGGCGAGCAGCCGTCGGTGGAAGAGCAACAACTGATCCTCGAAGACCTCAAGGCCATCGACCGCCTCCTCGGCCAATTGTCGACCAAGGCCCGCGCCGCTTTCCTTTATAACCGTCTCGACGGCCTGACCCATGCCGAGATCGCCGACAAACTCGGCGTTTCGGTCCCCCGCGTGCGCCAGTACCTGGCCCAGGGCATCCGTCAGTGCTACATCGCCCTGTACGGTGAGCCGACGTGAACCCGGCCAGTTCCAGACCGGTGCCGGCCCATGTGCTGGATGCAGCGATCGCCTGGCAATTGACCCTCGACTCCAGCAGTCCGCTGGAGCGCGAAGAGTTCGCCAAATGGCACGCTGCCAATGAAGAGCATGCCCGCGCCTGGCGCCAGCTGGGCATGCTCGACCAGCGTTTCAGCGTGGCCAACGGCCCGGCACGCAGCGCATTGCTGCAATCGCGCGAAGGCATCCGGCGTCGGGTACGCAAACTGGGCAGCGGGCTGGCCAGTGTCGTGGCGGTGGTCGGTCTGACATTGTTTGCCGCCGACCATTACCTGCCGCTGGATTACTGGCTCGCCGATCAACGCACCGCCACCGGTGAACAACGTACCGTGCGGCTGGCGGACGGCACCGTGGTCAATCTCAACACTCACAGCGCCATGGATGTGCGGTTCGATGAAAAGCAGCGGCTGATCGTGCTGCAGGAAGGTGAAATCCTTATCGAAACCGGTCATGGCGATGCGCGGCCGTTCCTCGTCGAAACCGCCGAGGGCAGCATGCGCGCCCTCGGCACGCGTTTCCTGGTCAAGCGAGAAGACGCCGGCACGCGCCTGAGTGTGCTGCAATCAGCGGTGGCGGCGCATCCGCAATCCGATCCGCAGGAACAGATCCTGCGCGAAGGCCAGCAAGTGCTGATCCGCAATAACGGCTTGGATTCGGTGGTGGCGCTCAACCCCGGCGTCGATGCCTGGACCCGCGGCATGCTGGTGGTGGACAACGCCCGCCTGGAAGACCTGGTGCATGAACTCGGTCGTTATCGTCGTGGCCATCTGGGCATCTCACCGGAGGTGGCCGATCTGCGCATCACCGGCAGTTTCCCGCTGCACGATACCGACAAGGCGCTGAACGCCCTGCTGCCGACGCTGCCAGTGCAGATCGAGCAGCACACGCCATGGTGGGTCACCGTGGCCAAGGCTGATCCGAAGCCTTGATCCTCTGTCATGGCGCGGGCCGTTTCGCGTTAATCGACATTATTTTCATCCAGCCCTATCACTTTTCGAATCTCGTCCGGCACACAGGCAATTGAGAAATATTTCCATTCAGGAGCCGCCGTATGTCCCGTTCGCTAGACACCTTGTTGCGCCCCAGTTTGCTGGCGGTCGCCATTGTCCTCTGCACCCCGCTGGCCAGCAGCCAACTGATCGCCGCTGAACAGGCCTCGAGCGTACGCGCCTACAACCTGCCGGCCGCGCCCCTGTCGACCACCCTTAACCAGATCGCCAGCCAGGGCGGCCTCACGCTGTCGCTGAACCCGGCACTGGCGGCGGGCAAGACCTCGGCGCCGGTCAACGGCCAATATGACGCGGCCGGCGCCCTGCGCGCGGCCCTGCGTGGCACGGGTCTGCAACTGCAACAGAGCGGCACCGGGACCTACACTCTGGTCGCCGTGCCGGATGGCGTGCTGGCGTTGCCGGAAACTTCCGTGATCAGTGTGGAAAACACCGAAACGGCCTGGGGCCCGGTCGAAGGCTACACCGCCACTCGCACTGCCGCCGGCACCAAGACCGACACCGCGCTGGTCGAAGCGCCGCGTTCGATTTCCGTCGCCACCCGCCAGCAGATGGACGATCGCAGCGTGCACAGTCTCGATGACGCCGTGCGCTACATGCCGGGCATCACCGCCAGCAGCTACGGCAGCGACACCCGCGCCGACTGGCTGCGCGTGCGCGGCTTCGAACCGACTCAGTTCCTCGACGGCCTGCCGCTGCCAAAAGGCGTGTACGCCAACCCGAAACAGGAAACCTGGAACCTCGACCGCCTCGCCCTGCTGCGCGGCCCGGCTTCGTCCGTGTACGGCCAGACCCCGCCGGGCGGCCTGCTGGACATGGTCAGCCGTCGCCCGAGCGATGTGCAGAGCAGCGAAATCCAGCTGCAATACGGCAGCGACAACCACCGTCAGATCAACTTCGCCAGCACCGGCAAGATCGACGAAGCGGGTCAGTTCCTGTATGGCCTCAGCGGCGTGGTGCGTGACAGCGACACGCAGATCGACCACATCGAAAACAAGCGCTACAACATCGCGCCGAGCCTGACCTGGAACATCGACGACGACACCAGATTCACCCTGCTGACCCAGTTCACCCGCGACGATACCGGCATCACCAGCCAGTTCCTGCCGGTGCAGGGCACCAAGATCGACATGCCGTTCGGCAAGGTTTCCCATCACAAGAACCTCGGCGATCCGGACTGGGAATACTACGACCGCACCTACTACGCGCTGGGCTATGCCTTCGAACATCGCCTGAACGATGTGTGGCAGTTCAAGCAGAACCTGCGTTACACCAAGTCGGATCTGTCGTTCCAGGGCATTACCGTCGGCTCCTACCCGTTCACTCAAGTGGACAATGACGGCAACGTTGGCCGCTCGACCACCATCGTCGACGAAGACATCAGCCAGTTCGCCGTGGACAACAACTTCCAGGCCGACTTCGCCACCGGCGACATCCGCCACACCCTGCTGCTGGGTCTGGATCACCAGCGCAGCAATACCAACTACACCTCGATCTTCGGCAGTGCGCCGGACATCAACGTGAACAACCCGATCCATGGTCAGCCGATCGTGCGTCCGGCGCGCTCCACCGCGTTCTATGACTACAACCAGAAGACCTACCAGACCGGCCTCTACATCCAGGACCAGATGGCCCTGGACCAATGGCGCCTGACCCTCGGTGGCCGTGAAGACTGGGTGCACACCGGTACCCAGTTCATCAACAAGGCCGATGCGACCAACACCGAGCGCGACAAGGCCTTCAGCGGTAACGCGGCGATCAGCTACGTGTTCGACTCCGGTTTCGTGCCGTACCTGTCGTACGCCGAATCCTTCCAGCCCACCAGTGGCGCCGACGCCTCCTCCACTGAATCGCTCAAGCCCACCGAAGGCAAGCAATGGGAACTGGGCATCAAGTACCAGCCACCGGGCAGCAAGACCCTGCTGTCCGCAGCCGTGTATGACCTGACCCAGAAAAACGTCTCGGTCAGCTCGTTCGTCAACGGCGTATCGATCACCAGCCAGACCGGCGAGGTGAAAGTCAAAGGCCTGGAGCTGGAAGCCACCTCCGATGTCACCGACAACCTGAAAGTCATCGCCGCCTACACCCTGGCCAAATCCGAAGTGCAGAACGGCGTCGACAAGGGCAATCGTCTGCAACTGATGCCGAACCAGCAGGCCTCGCTATGGGCCGACTACACCTGGCACAGCGGCGTGCTCGACGGCTTCGGCATCGGCGCCGGTGCGCGCTACACCGGCAACACCTACGGCGACAAGGCCAACACCTGGCTGGGCAAGGCGGACGCCTACACCGTGTTCGATGCCAGCGTGCATTACGACCTCGGTCGCCTGGACAACAGCCTCAAAGGCGCGTCGCTGGCAGTCAACGCCACCAACCTGCTGGACAAGGACTACATCTCTACCTGTGACAGCTTCTACTGCTACTACGGCGACCAGCGCAGCGTCATCGCCAGCGCCACCTACAAGTGGTAAGCGTCTGAGCTGAAACCGGCCCGGCAACCAGGCCGTCCCTCGTGGACGGCTTTGGTGCTCTTTAAGGTCATCAAATGAAAAGTAAAACAATTCGCCGCTGGTCGTTCGTCCACACCTGGACCAGCCTGATCTGCACCGTGTTTTTGCTGCTGCTGGCCCTGACCGGCCTGCCGCTGATCTTTCATCACGAGATCGAGCATCTGCTCGGTGACGCACCCCAAGTGCGCGAGATGCCGGCCGATACGCCGCACCTGAATCTGGCGCAACTGGTGCAAGCCGCCGAAACCCATCGCCCCGGCGAAGTCGTGCAGTATTTCGGTTTCGAAGACGACGAGCCGAACACCGTGCTGACGATCATGGCGAAGACTGCCGGCACCGAGCCGAATGCCTCGCACACCTTCATGCTTGATGCGCGGACCGGAGAAGCCCTGGAAACACCATCGGCCAATGGCGGGCTGATGCTGTTCATCCTGCGCCTGCACGTCGACATGTTTGCCGGTCTGGCGGGCAAGTTGCTGCTGGCGTTCATGGGTGTGTTGTTCGTGGTCGCCATCGTGTCCGGGACGGTGTTGTACCTGCCGTTCATGCGTCGCCTGGATTTCGGCAGCGTGCGCCGGGACAAATCCACCCGACTGCGCTGGCTCGACCTGCATAACCTGATCGGCATCGTGACCCTGACCTGGGCACTGGTGGTCGGCGTCACCGGGGTGATCAGCGCCTGTGCCGATCTGATCATCGCGGCCTGGCGCAACGATTCGCTCAACACCATGATCGCGCCCTACCGCGATGCGCCACCGCTGACTCACCTCGCCCCGGCCACCCGCCTGCTGGATATCGCCGGCGAAGTCGCTCCGGGGATGAAACCGGACTTCATCGCCTTCCCCGGCACCCGCTTCTCTAGCGAGCACCATTACTCGGTGTTCATGAAGGGCGGCACCCACCTGACCTCGCATCTGCTGACGCCGGTGCTGATCGACGCCAGCAACCTGCAGGTCACGGCAGTCGCCGAACGGCCGTGGTACATGGACGCCATGGGCATGTCGCAGCCGCTGCACTTTGGTGACTACGGCGGCATGCCGATGAAAATCCTCTGGGCCACGCTGGACGTGCTGACCATCATCGTCCTCGCCAGCGGCGTGTATCTGTGGGTGGTGCGACGCAGGGCCGCAAGACCGGTGCTGGAACCGGCGCAGGCCTCTGCATGAAGCCGCGTCAGTCGAATTTCTGGAAGGTCTTCAGCACACCGCTGGTGATCGCGCTGCTGAGTGCAGCGGGCCTGTTCGCGGCGCTGCTGGGGGACGGGATCTGGGATGGTTTGAGCTGGATTGGCCTCGGAGTGCCGGCAATTCTGGGATTGAAGGGATTACTGCAGCGAAGCTGAAAAACCTGTGGGAGCGAGCCTGCTCGCGATAGCGGATTTTCAGTCACCTGGATTGTGAATGAACAGACGCTATCGCGAGCAGGCTCGCTCCCACAAAGAGCTTGAGCCAAGGCGCTGACAGGCTATGCTGCCCGTCATTGCCCCTGACCGAGATCCTGCCGATGTCCGCTCCCAGCATGACCCTGTTCCACAACACCCTGTCCCCGTTCGTGCGCAAAGTCATGGTGCTGCTGCACGAGACCGGCCAGCAGGATCGCGTCGCGCTGCAGGACTGTGTGCTCAGCCCTGTCAGCCCGGATCCTGCCCTCAACGAAGACAACCCGCTGGGCAAGATCCCGGCCCTGCGCCTGGCCGACGGCAATGTCATCCATGACAGTCGGGTGATCCTCGATTACCTCGACCACCAGCACGTCGGCAATCCGCTGATTCCCCGCGACGGCTCGGCCCGCTGGCGGCGCCTGACGCTGGCCTCGATGGCCGACGGGATCATGGACGCCTCGGTCATGGTGCGTTACGAGCAAGTGCTGCGCGCCCCGGAAAAACACTGGGACGAATGGCTCGAAGCCCAGCGCGAAAAGATCCGCCGCGCCCTCGCCCTGCTGGAGCGCGACGCGATTGCCGAACTGACCTGCCACTTCGACGTCGCTTCGATCAGCGTGGCCTGTGCGCTGGGTTATCTGGATCTGCGCTTCCCGGATCTGGGCTGGCGTGAAGCCAACCCGCAGCTGGCCAATTGGTTCTTTGAAGTGAGCCAGCGGCCGTCGATGATAGCGACGATGCCGAAAGTTTGATGCGCGGGGCGGGAGGCAACGACGCAAAGATCAGCGTCATCAACACCTCGGCCTCCCGCTGCTCCTCACGCAGCCCCACGAACCGACTCATTGCACCGCTCCGATATCGAATTCCAGCGGTTTGGCCGGTTTCTGCCCGATCCCGTACCAGTCCAGATTGCGGGTCAGCACCATGAACACACCGAGCAGACCGAACAGCAGCAGCGAACCCATCAGCAGCGCGTAATCCTCGGCGCTCAGCAAGCCGTAGAGCAAACCGTACAACGCCGCCAGCCCCGCCGAAAAACTCAAGCCGTGGCGCACGCTGCGCAGCACGTGGCAGACATAAAACCCGATCAACACCACGCAACCGCTGGCCGACAACAGATACGCGAGAGCAAAACCGATGTGCTCGGACAACGACAAAAGCAGCAGATAAAAGAACGCCAGCGCCACACCCACCAGCGCGTATTGCACCGGGTGCACCGCCAGGCTTTTCAGCACTTCGAACAGGAAGAAACCGGCGAATGTCAGGACGATGAACAGCAGCGCATATTTGATCGCCCGGTCGCTCTTCAGGTATTGATCCACCGGATCGATGAAGCTCACGCCGAAACTGCGCCCGTTGAACGCCTCGCAATCATTGCCCGACACGCAACGGTTCATGGCTTCTTGCAAATTGGTGGAGAAAAACGAGGTCTGCCAATCGGCGGTGAAACCCTGATCGGTGATCTCGCGCTTGGCCGGCAGGAAGTTGCCGATGAAGCTTGGGTGCGGCCAGTTGGCAGCGAGGTTCACGCGGCTGGTCTTGCCCACCGGCAGCACCTGCAGCGAACCGGTACCTTGCAGGCGCAGATCGAAGCCGAAGGCCAGTTCCGTGACCTGAGTGGTATCGAGTGCAGGCAACGTCGCCCGAACACCTTCGCCGAGCCAGCCCACTTGCGTGCCGGGCACAAAGTCCAGGCGTTGCGAACCGAGTTCCAGTTTCAGGGCATTTTCAATGCCTCGAATATCACTGATGCCGATTGCCAGAAACGGCGCATCGAATTTGTAATCGACGAAGTCTTCCTTGATCCCCAACTGCGCCGGTAGCGAAAAATGCCCGCTGATGCGGTTGTCGGCATGGAACAGCCGCGCCTCGTAGATCCCACGGGCACGCAGTTCGGTCTGCACCTGGCCGTCGAGTTCGAAGCGCTCCGGCAGGAAGTACAGGCGGCCACGTTCTTCGCTGATTTCCTGATAACGCTCGTCACTCTTCTCTTTGGTCTTCCAGGTGCGTACCACCTTGCGGTACGGCACCACCATCACCGGCCCACTGATCTGCTGGCTGTAGCTGGAACTGCGGGCAATGTCTTCAAGCACACCGTCACGCCGTTGCTGGCGATCATCGATGATGCCGTCGATCATCAGCAGCGGGACCAGCAGTACCAGGATCAGCAGGGCAATGGCCCCGAGCTTGAAAGTCAGATTTCGGTTCATCAGAACGCTCCCTTGTTTGGAATGGAGCAAGTCTGCAAATGCTGTGTGGGTTTGTGATGGAGGTTCTGTGGGCTTTGTGTGGAAAACCCTGTAAAACGCTTTTCCCATTATCGAGTGCAGGATCGCTACACGTTATTCGGGACAGGATTTGGACAAGGATTATTCCGTTGAGAAACAACTCATTCGACTTGATCAGGCATTTTGCGGCACTGATGGTGCTGGTCAGTCACCACTTCGCACTTTGGGGTCAGGAAGAACCGGGCATCGCCGGCTACAACTCATTGGGTGGAATGGCCGTCATTGCCTTCTTCGCGATCTCCGGTCTGTTGATTACCCACAGCTTTCTCAATGCCAGAAATTTCGCCGACTACCTGGCCAAACGTGTCGCGCGAATTTTCCCGGCGCTGATTGCCTGCGCCTTCGTCATGACGTTTGTGGCGGGAGGGATATTTGCGCAGGGGTACATCACACGCCCTTCGGCACTGATCGACTTCCTGCGCATCTCGTTGTTCGGCCGCGCGGCAATCGATGAAATTACCGAAGGCTTTATCTTCAGCGAGTCTTTCAACGGCAGCCTGTGGACGCTGAAGATCGAATTCGCCTTTTACATTCTGGTGGCGGGCGCGCTGAGTCTGTTTCGCCGGGCCATGATGCCCGCCGCTTTGCTGATGATGTTTTGCATTGCAACCTATGTACTGGGAAACAGCACGCCGAGCGCCCTGACACAGAAGCTGGCCGTGTATGGCTGCGCCGGTATAGCGTTTTTCACTGGATCGCTAGGGGCGTTCTGCACCCGTGTCTTTTGCTCGACACGCCGCAGACTGACCATACTGGCGGCCTGCGCCGGCCTGATGGTTGCCGTCGCGGGAACCCCGCTGACCGGTGTGGTCTCCACACTGTGCATGGCTCTTGCGACACTGAGCCTGGGCCTTTCATATGTCGATCACACCATCCGGGGGCGCTTCGACATCTCTTACGGCCTCTATCTTTACGCGTTCCCTGTTCAACAACTGGTGATCAACAAGACTTCGCTGGCGTTCATCCCGTCAATGCTGGTGTCAGCCCTCATCGTGATGGTTCTGGCCAGCGTGTCCTGGCGGTGGATCGAGAAACCGGCCCTGCAATGGGCACGCCGCAGAAACGGAGCCAGGGTCGCAGAAGTGCCAAAAGCATCCTGATTGTTTGACGGTCAAGGCAGACGCAGACACACCCGCACGCCATCCGCCACGTTGGCGATGTGCATCGAGCCGCCATGCAACTTGACCACTTCTTCGACGAAGTTCAGCCCAAGCCCTGTACTTTTACGCCCGCTGTCCGGGCGTGGCAGCGAGTAGAAACGCTCGGTCAGACGCGGCAGAGCGTAGTCGGGAATCGGCGCGGTTTCGTTGAACAGGCAACACACGACCTGCTCACCGGCCCGCTCGGCGCTGAAGCGCAGCAAACCTTGTTCAGGGGTGAAGTCGAGCGCGTTTTCCAGCAGATTGCCCAGGGCCTGTCGTAGCAGGAAAGGCTCGCCGATCACCGATAGATCCGCTTCGACGACTTGCTCGACCCGCAACCGACGGCTTTCGATCCGGGCCATCTGCGCTTGCAGTGTTTGCGCCATCAATGTCGCCAGCGGCACCGCGACGCGCTCTTCAAGACCTTGCCGCTGCTCGACCTGCGCCAGGTTCAGCAGGCGTTCGATCAACTGCTGCATCCGTGCGCTTTCACGATCGATATTGCCGACGAAACGCTGGCGTTGCGCCAACGGCATTTCGCCCTGCAACAGTTCGGCGGCACCACGAATCGCCGCCAGCGGGCTTTTCAATTCGTGGGTCAGCGTATGGACGTAGCGTTCGACATAGGCCTTGCCTTCAAGCTGGGTGCGCATTTGCTCCACGGCACTCGCCAATTGTTCCAGCTCGCCGCCGCGATAATGCGGCACTTGCACCCGACGCCCTTCGCTGACTGCCTGGGCATAACCGGTCAAGCGGTGCAGCGCCCGGCTCAACCACCACGACAGAAGCGCACCCAACAGCAGGCCCAGGACGATCAGCCCGGCGCCGTAAGCCAGCAGGCGGCGCTCGGTACGGTCGACGTAAGGTTGCAACGAACTGTTGGGCTTGGCCACGGTGACCACGCCGATGATCTTGCCCTCATCGCGAATCGGCGCACCGACGTGCATGACCGAAGAATTCGGATCATTCGGATCGCTGCGGCTGGAGCGCGCGCCGTATTCACCGCGCAGGGTCAGGTAGACGTCGTTCCAGCGCGAGTAGTCCTGACCGACCGCCAGACCGCTGGAATCCAGCACCACAATGCCCTTGGCGTCGGTGACGTAGATGCGGTGGTTGACCTGGTTTTTCGGCAGCCCCCAGATCGTCGCTTTCGGCTGGCGTTCGCCATAAGCCCGGAGCAGCTCGGGCCAGCGATTCTGGCTGAGGGTGCCGGCCTTGAAGTCGTCCTTGAGGATTTCCGCCATCAGGTTGGCGGTATCGACCAGGGTCTCCTCGGTGGACTGGCGCACGCCGGGACGGATTTCCTCCATTACGGTGTTGAGCACGAAATAACCGGTCAGGCCGATGAACAGCACGTAGACCAGAAAGATCCGCAGCCCCAGCGGCATCAGCTGTGTCCCGGGCTGTAGCTGTAGCCGAGGCCGCGATGGGTCTGGATCGGCTCGGCTTCGGCGCGCACCAGACGTAATTTGGCGCGCACGCTTTTGATGTGGCTGTCGATGCTGCGCTCGTAACCAGCATCCGCCGCCACGCCCAGCGCATCGAGCAGTTGCTCGCGGCTGAACACCCGCTCGGGTTGTTCGAGCAGGCATTGCAGCAGACGGAATTCGTGGCGGGTCAGGCTCAAGGGCTGACCGCGATAGCTGATCTGCACGCGCTCGGGATCAATGCGAAACATCCCCGACCAGGCGTCGACCGGCGCATGGGGCGCCATGCGTTTGAGAATCGCCCGGACCCGCGCGGCCACTTCCCGTGGACTGAACGGCTTGACCACGTAATCGTCGGCGCCGATTTCCAGTCCTACCACGCGATCGATCTCGGCATCCCGGGCGCTGAGGAACAGCACCGGCACTTCGCTGAAACGACGCAACTGCTTGCAGGTTTCGAAACCGCTGATGTCCGGCAGGCCGATGTCGAGGATGATCAGATCCGCCGGCGTCTGGCGCTGATGCTCAAGCGCCGCCGCACCGAGACTCAGCCAGGTCGTGGTGAAGCCCTCGCCCTGCAAGGCAAAAATCAGCGTGTCGGCAATCGCCGCTTCGTCTTCGACAATCAGGATATGAGGCATGGCGTCCGAGCCTGTGGATTAAGTGCGCGAACGGTGCCCCAAGCCCGGCGTTACGTCAATGAGACCACCAGCGTCGCGTCTCACAAATGCGTTTCTTTTTTGACGAGTGGCTGTTGTCGTCAGGCAAGGCGCCGCGACGAGTCATAGCCCGCTATGGCAAGGAGCGGCAACGCAGCATGACGGCAACAGACACCGTCAAAAAGGAACAGCATTTGCGAGACTCGACGCTCGACTAGCAGTCCGGCTTGTCGGCCGTGAAGCGCCGCGCCGGGTTCACCGCCGCGCCGAACTCGCGCAGGGCCTTGGCACCGATCAGCAACGGGTAGTTGAAGTTGCTGCGGTCGGTCAGGTTGACCTCCACGGTACGCTTGACGTCGCCCAGGCACAGCTCCAGATCGACCACCGGGCGCTTGGCCACTTCGGTGCTTTCGCCCTCGTCTTCTTCATCCGAGCGACTCTTGATCTTGCTGATCCGCGCAACCTTGTGCTCGTACACCTTGTTGCTGGCGTCCTTGGTGGCCAGGCGGAAACGCACCCAGTCTTCGCCGTCGCGCTTGAACGTCTCGATGTCCTTGGCCGACAGCGAGGCGGTCAGCGCGCCGGTGTCCATTTTCGCCTTGAGCACTTGCCCGCCGATTTCCGGCAGCGCGATGTATTCGTAGCGCCCGTACAGGGTCGGCTCGGCGGCCAGCACCGGCAGGGCAACGAGGGAAAGCAATGCAAGGAGGGATTTCACGTAATGGGCTTCCTTCGGAAATGGGGGCGTCTGACGCGAGATTTTAGACCGCTGTTCGCTTGATCGTTCCCGCAAGGCTAACGCGCCAAAGGTGAAACATTCGTCACCGCCGATTTGGCCTGTCAGCCGAAGCCACTTATCATGGCGCGCCCATCCGCTTTCATAGAGTTGCTTATGCGCCGCCTGCTCACCGGCTGTCTCGTCACCCTGCTGCTGTTGTCCAACACCCTCGTGCTCTTCGGCCCGCTGATGGTGTTCGCCCTGCTCAAGCTGATCCTGCCGGGACGCTTTCGCGATTACGCCTCGTGGGCGGTGATGTGGATCGCCGAAACCTGGGCGGAAATCGACAAACTGATCTTCCGCCTGTGCATCCCGACGCAATGGGACATCCGGGGCGGCGATGATCTGCGTGGCGACACGTCGTATCTGGTGATCAGCAACCATCAGTCGTGGGTCGATATCCCGGCACTGATCCAGACCCTCAACCGGCGCACACCGTTTTTCAAGTTCTTCCTCAAGAAGGAACTGATCTGGGTACCGTTCCTGGGCCTGGCCTGGTGGGCGCTGGATTACCCGTTCATGAAGCGCTACACCAAGGCGTTCCTGGCGAAGCACCCGGAGCTGGCGGGCAAGGATCTGGAAATCACCAAGGCTGCCTGCGAGTTGTTCAAGCGTCAGCCGGTGACGGTGGTGAATTATCTGGAAGGCACGCGTTACACCGCTGCCAAAAGCACTCAGCAGCAGTCACCGTTCAGCCACCTGCTCAAGCCCAAGGCGGGCGGAGTGGCGTTTGTACTGGCGGCGATGGGCGAACAACTGGACGCGATTCTCGATGTGACCGTGGTTTATCCACAGCCGAAGATTCCGGGGTTCTGGGACCTGATCAGCGGCAACGTGCCACGCGTGATCATCGACATCCAGACCCGCGAGCTGGATCCGGCCCTGTGGCAGGGCGATTACGAAAACGATCCGGTGTTTCGCGAAAAGGTCCAGAACTGGGTCAACCAGCTCTGGACCCTCAAGGATCAGCGTATCGCCGAACTCAAGGGCGAGCGCCGCTGAGTCAACCGTTGGTGCCGGTGCCCCAGATGCTGCCCAGGCTTTGCAGCAGCGAACCGCCGACACCCTGCTGACCGAGGTATTGCAGCAGGATCGGGGCAAACTGGCCGACCATCCCGCTGTCCATGCCCAACGCACCGAAGGCGTTGTTCAGGTCATTGGTGTCCTTGACGTTGCCCAGCGCATTTTCCAGTCCGGCGGACTTGCCCGATGAGCCGAGCAAGCCGCTCAACGCCGCCAGATTGCCTGCGCCGCCCGACAGCTTGTCGATGCCCGGCACTTCCTTGGCCAGTTCGGAATAGTCCGTGTTGCTCAGCTGGTTCTTCGCCAGTCCCAACATCGCACTGGTGCCGCCGACCGCTTGCTGCGGCGTGACGTTCAGCGCGCTCAAGGCACTCAACAGACCGGCGGTTTCCGACGTCGGCGCCGCGGCGGCGGCCTTGTCGCCGCCCTGCATGCCCGATACCGCACCGGCCACGTCATTCAAACTGAAACCGGCAAACACCGGCCCTGCCGCCAGGGTCAGGAGCGATGCCAGGGCAAAACCGCGTGAAATCTTCATTCAGACATCCTCTTGTGGCGTGGATTGCGCCGGATACAGGCGCTCAATCTGCCGGTTTGACCGAGTTGGCGGCAGCATGTTCCCCCAGACAGAAGCTGTGTTTTCTTGCATCAACCACAGGAAAACATTTCGTCCTGAGTTCATTTACTTCTAAGCTCTGCAGCAACCATTACAAATAGAACTAAAAACCTGTCATTTATGACAGTTGGAAATCTAGAAGGGGAAATGGAATATCTGAACTCCAATTACGTAACGGAGTACGACCAATGAAACTGAAAGTTCTCGCGGGTGCGCTGGCTTGCCTGGCAATGCTGAGCACTGCTCATGCACTGGAATGCCCAAAGGTCTCCGTGACCGATTCCGGAGGCGCGGAAGATCCGGTATTTACAGCTGCACGCATTAAAAGCGGAAACAAGCTCATTTGTCAGAATGATGGTAAAGGCAGTCTGGGCGTCACGACTGTTTTAGAGTCAAGCACTCCAATTACGCCTACTGGATCGGGTTGGGATAAAAACCTTGAGTGTGCAGTCACCGATGGTGATGCCAGCAAATGCTCGGTTAAATTGTGAGTTAGATGTTTAAAAAAGAGCAACCGAACCGGTTGCTCTTTTTTTTGGCTACGACTTACGCCGCACTGAACAACTTGTGCGGATCAATCACAAACTTCTTCGGCACACCCGCATCGAACTCGCCGTAACCTTCCGGCGCCTGGTCGAGGCTGATGACCTGCACGCCCACCACTTCGGCGATGTTGATGCGGTCCCACATGATCGCCTGCATCAGCTGGCGGTTGTACTTCATCACCGGGGTTTGCCCTGTGTGGAAGCTGTGGGATTTGGCCCAGCCGAGGCCGAAGCGGATGCTCAGGCTGCCCATTTTTGCGGCAGCGTCCACGGCACCCGGATCTTCGGTCACGTACAGGCCCGGAATACCGATCTTGCCGGCTACGCGCACCACGCCCATCAGCGAGTTGAGCACGGTGGCCGGGGCTTCGGATTTGACGCCGTCGTGACCATGACCACGGGCTTCGAAGCCGACGCAGTCCACCGCACAATCCACTTCAGGCTCGCCCAGCAGCGCGGCGATCTGTTCGTGCAGCGGAGTGTCTTTCGACAGGTCGACGATTTCAAAACCCTGAGCCTTGGCGTGGGCCAGGCGGATGGTGTTGACATCACCGACGATCACGACCGCAGCGCCCAGCAAGCGGGCGGAAGCGGCAGCAGCCAGACCGACCGGACCTGCGCCGGCAATGTACACGGTGCTGCCCGGACCGACGCCAGCGGTAACGGCGCCGTGGTAACCGGTCGGCAGGATGTCGGAGAGGCAGGTCAGGTCACGGATTTTCTCCATGGCCTTGTCGCGGTCCGGCAGTTTCAGCAGGTTGAAGTCGGCGTACGGCACCAGCACGTATTCGGCCTGGCCGCCGGTCCAGTCGCCCATGTCGACGTAACCGTAGGCTCCGCCGGCGCGAGCCGGGTTGACGGTCAGGCAGACGCCGGTGTGTTGCTCCTTGCAGGAACGGCAGCGCCCGCAAGCCACGTTGAACGGAACGGACACCAGGTCGCCGATTTTCAGGCTTTCGACGTCGCTGCCCTTCTCGATCACTTCACCGGTGATCTCGTGCCCCAGCACCAGACCGACCTGGGCGGTGGTACGGCCGCGCACCATGTGCTGGTCGGAGCCGCAAATGTTGGTTGAAACCACACGCAGGATGACACCGTGCTCGATCTTCCTGCCGCGCGGATCCTGCATTTTCGGATAGTCGATTTTCTGTACTTCGACCTTGCCAGCGCCGAGATACACCACACCACGATTGCCAGACATGCTTTCACCTCGCTGTTGTTTTTATGGAACCGCGCCACCCAGGCAGGCAGCGCGTTAAGTGCTCGGGTACAGATGCTGATTCTTGTGTTGCCTGTTATGGCCTTATCGCCAGCAGGCTGGCTCCCACGGTTGATTTCTGGTGTCACTGAGATCTGTGATCAGCACAAAACCCTGTGGGAGCGAGCCTGCTCGCGATGGCGATCTAAAGAACGACGGTGCGATTGGCGTTCAAAAACACCCTCCGCTCGATGTGATACCCGACAGCCCGGGCCAGGGTCAGGCCTTCGATGTCGCGGCCCTTGGCGATCAGGTCCTCGGGGTAATGACTGTGATCCACCGCCTCGACGCCCTGGGCGATGATCGGCCCCTCGTCCAGGTCGTTGTTGATGTAGTGCGCGGTGGCGCCTACCAGTTTCACGCCCTTGTTGTAGGCCTGGTGATACGGCTTGGCACCCTTGAAGCCCGGCAGCAGCGAGTGGTGAATGTTGATCGCCTTGCCATCGAGCTTGCGGCACAGTTCCGGCGACAGCACCTGCATGTAGCGGGCGAGAATCACCAGTTCGGCACCGGCCTCCTCGATCACCTGCCACACCTGCCGCTCCTGGGCCGGTTTGTCGTTGGGGTCGAGGGGGAAATGGTAGTAGGGAATCTGGTGCCAGTCGGCCAGCGGCTTGAGGTCCGGATGGTTCGACACCACCGCCGCCACGTCCATCGACAACTGGCCGATGCGCTGGCGGTAGAGCAAGTCGTTGAGGCAGTGATCGGCCTTGGAGACCATGATCACCACTTTTGGCCGGTAGTTCGGCGCGGTCAGCTCGAAGATCATGCCGAACGCCTGACCACGCTCGGCGAGGCCGGCGCGGAAGGACTGCTCGTCAAAACCGTCGGGCTGACGGAATTCCACACGAATGAAAAAGCGGCCCGAGAGCCGGTCATCGAACGAGTGGTGCTCGGTGACGTAACAGCCCTGCTCGAACAGAAAACGCGTCACCGCGTCCACGGTGCCGAGAACGCTGGGGCAGTCGGCGGTCAGAATCCATGTGTCTGGGGCGCGGCTCATGGTGCGGTGACTCCTGTTCTTTGTGCGGAGTGTCAGGGAGTTTCCCCTCACCCTAGCCCTCTCCCGGAGGGAGAGGGGACTGACCGAAGTGTCTGCAGAGCTACATCGACCTGAAGTTCGCGGTTGAATATAGATCGCAAGAACAACCGAGATCGGCTCCCTTTCCCCCTCTCCCCTCTGGGGGAGAGGGTTGGGGTGAGGGGGTGGCTTTTGATCTTTCAGGCCTGAACGCTAAGCCCGTACTCAGCCGAAGCATCCTGCAACCACAACCACCAGTAATCCGAGAAGCTGCGACGGATCAGCAGTTCCCAGGTGTCTTCGGCGGTGTGGCGGATCATCAGCTGCGACTTGGCGAACACCGTGCCGACAGCCTTGCCGACCGGGAAGTTGTTCGGGTGCACGTCGTAGCTGGTGGATTTCATCAGCACCTGACGCACGTTCGGGCCGCTCAGTTCGAGCAACTGCTGGCCGCCGCTGACGTTGACGATTGCGATGTGCAGATCGCCCAGCGCTTCGCGCAGTTTCTGCTCGGCGGCGAACTCTTCGCCGCTCGGCACGATCAGCAGCCACTCGTCCGGGCCCATCCATTGCAGACTGGTTTCACCTTTGACGATCACGCTCAGGGCACCCGGCAACTCGATGCCCAGGGCCTTGTGCACGCCGGCAGCGAACGCGGCATCGTGGCCGTCGCCACGAATGGTCAGATGGCCGAGAAGTTTCTTTTCACGCACGATCACGCCGGCGTTCTTGCGGCCCTTGCCGACCAGGCTGGCGAGGTCGGCATGATGCAGAGACGACTCGGCCTTGGCCCCGGTGGTCGGGCGTTGTTGGTAAACGTTGGCTGCGGTCATAAAGCACCCTTCCTGAATTCGGTGTCGCTCCCGCGCCAGGCACGGGAGCGATCAATTAGATGTTCTGGCGATCGCCTTTCGGATCGAAGAACACCGAAGAAACGATTTCCGCCTCGATCACGCTGCCATCCGCCAGCGGCGCGAACACCCGCTCGCCCATGCGCTTGAGCCCCCCCTTCACCACGCCCATGGCAAACGAATAGCCAAGGGAGTTGTGCGCGTAGCTGGAGGTCACGTGGCCGACCATGGTCATCGGGATCGACTGCTTGGTGTTGAACACCAGCTGCGCACCTTCCGGCAGCCATTTGGTCGGATCGATCGGCTTCAGGCCCACCAGTTGCTTGCGCTGATCACGCACGCAGTCTTCACGGTTCATGCCGCGCTGGCCGATCCACGAGAACGGTTTGGTGCGACCGACGCACCAGCCCATGTTCAGGTCGTCCGGGGTCATCGAGCCGTCGGTGTCCTGGCCGACGATGATGAAGCCCTTCTCGGCCCGCAGCACGTGCATGGTTTCGGTGCCATATGGCGTCAGGTTGAACGCCTTCCCCGCCTCGACAATCTTCTCCAAAACACCCATCGCGTAGTCGGCCTGGACGTTGACTTCGTACGACAGCTCACCGGTGAACGAGATGCGGAACACCCGCGCCGGCACACCGCCGACCAGACCTTCTTTCCAGGTCATGAACGGGAACGCTTCGTTGGCCAGATCGATGTCAGTCACGGCGCTGAGCAGCTTGCGGCTGTTCGGGCCGGACAGGGTCATGGTCGCCCAGTGGTCGGTGACGGAGGTGAAGTAGACCTTCATCTCTGGCCATTCGGTCTGGTGGTACAGCTCCAGCCACTGCAGGACGCGAGCCGCGCCGCCGGTGGTGGTGGTCATGACGAAATGGTTGTCGGCCAGACACGCCGTCACACCGTCGTCGAAGACCATGCCGTCTTCCTTGCACATCAGGCCGTAACGGGCCTTGCCCACGTCGAGCTTGGTCCAGGCGTTGGTGTACACGCGGTTGAGGAACTCGCGGGCATCCGGGCCCTGGATGTCGATCTTGCCCAGGGTCGAAGCGTCCAGCAGGCCGACGCTGTCACGCACAGCCTTGCATTCGCGTTTGACGGCGGCGTGCATGTCTTCGCCGTTTTTCGGGAAGTACCACGGACGTTTCCACTGCCCGACGTCTTCGAACTCGGCACCGTTTTTCAGGTGCCATTGATGCAGTGCGGTGTAACGCACAGGTTCGAAGATGTGCCCGCAGTGGCGACCGGCTACCGCGCCGAAAGTGACCGGCGTGTAGTTCGGACGGAACATCGTGGTGCCCATCTGCGGGATGGTCACGTTCAGCGAACGGGCGGCAATCGCCAGGCCGTTGACGTTGCCGAGCTTGCCCTGATCGGTGCCGAAGCCCAGAGCGGTGTAGCGTTTGACGTGCTCGACCGACTCGAAACCTTCGCGGGTCGCCAGTTCGATGGCGGCCGCGGTGACGTCGTTCTGCAGGTCGACGAATTGTTTCGGCGCCCGGGAAGTGCCCTTCTCGTGCGGAACCTGGAACAGCGCCAGCGTCGGCTCTTCGTGGCGGCTCAGGGCCTTCGGCAGCACGCCTTCAACGGTCTGGAAACCGGCTTCGGCCGCGGCGCGCACGCCGCCTTCAAAACCGTCGGCCAGGGAATCGCCGAGACCGTAGACGCCGTTGATGCCACCGACGCACACGCGTTTCTGCGGTGCTTCGCCCGGTACGAAACCGAGGATGTCTTCGCGCCAGATCGGCTTGCCGCCCAGGTGCGACGCCAGGTGCACCACCGGGCTGTAGCCGCCGGAGCTGGCGATCACATCGCATTCCAGCCACTCGCCGGGACTGGTCACGGCATGGCCTTTCACATCGATGGCGGCCACACGGGCAGCGGTCACACGCTTGCTGCCACGGGCCTCGATCACGGCGCTGCCGGTGAGGATACGAATGCCTTTGGCGCGGGCTTCTTCCACCAGTGCCCCGCGCGGATTGCTGCGAGCGTCGGCGATGGCCACCACTTGCAGGCTGGCGTCCAACCAGTCCAGCGCCACGCGGTAGGCGTGATCGTTGTTGGTCGACAGCACCAGCTTCTTGCCCGGTGCCACGCCGTAACGGCGCACGTAAGTCGAGACGGCACCGGCGAGCATGTTGCCCGGCACGTCGTTGTTGCCGTAGACCAGCGGACGCTCGTGAGCACCGGTCGCCAGCACCACACGCTTGGCGCGGACGCGGTGGATGCGCTGACGCACCTGGCCGATCGGAGCACGGTCGCCGAGGTGATCGGTGAGGCGTTCGTGAATGGTCAGGAAGTTGTGGTCGTGGTAACCGTTGACCGTGGCGCGTGGCAACAGCAACACGTCCGGGGTGTTCTTCAATTCGGCGACGACACTGGCGACCCACTCCATCGCAGGCTTGCCATCGAGGCTTTCGCGGGAATCGAGCAGGCTGCCACCGAACTCTTCCTGTTCATCGGCGATGATCACCCGGGCACCGCTGCGCGCAGCCGCCAGGGCAGCGGCCAGACCGGCCGGGCCGGCGCCGACGATCAGCACGTCGCAATGCTGGTTCATGTAGTCGTAGGTGTCCGGATCGACCTCGGTCGGCGAACGCCCCAGCCCGGCAGCCTTGCGAATGTACTTCTCGTAGGTCATCCAGAACGATTGCGGGTACATGAAGGTTTTGTAGTAGAAGCCCGGCGGCATCAGCTTGCCGCCGACCTTGCCGAGAATCCCCATCATGTCGTTGTTGACGCTCGGCCAGCCGTTGGTGCTGGTGGCGACCAGGCCTTGATACAGCGCCTGTTGCGTGGCGCGCACGTTCGGGATCTGGGTAGCTTCGGTCGCACCGATCTGCAGCACCGCGTTCGGCTCTTCGGCGCCGGCGGCGAAGATGCCGCGAGGGCGCGAATACTTGAAGCTGCGGCCGATGATGTCGACGCCGTT
Organism: Pseudomonas fluorescens; assembly: GCF_012974785.1. Lineage (GTDB taxonomy): Bacteria > Pseudomonadota > Gammaproteobacteria > Pseudomonadales > Pseudomonadaceae > Aquipseudomonas > Aquipseudomonas fluorescens_BT. The sequence goes on from NZ_CP027561.1 coordinate 5,780,613, forward strand.
GGCGATCAGCGCCGACGCCAGCGAGTCACCCTCGAAGCCTTTGTAGCTCTGACCGTTGAAGGTGAAGCTCAGCACTTTATTGCGGTCGATCCGTCCACCGTTGGACAGGCGATTGGTCTGGCTCATACCTTCTCTCCCAGCGCCGTCGTGGCTGTTTTCGCAGGGTCAGCCTTGTCGGTGAATTGCGGCTTGGTGCCGATCTTGTAGGTTTCGAGAATCTCGTAGGTCACGGTGTCGCGGGTGACGTTGAAGTACTGGCGGCAACCGGCGACGTGATCCCACAACTCGTGGTGCAGACCGCGAGGGTTGTCGCGGAAGAACATGTAGTCGCCCCACTCCTCGTCGGTGCAGCTGTTCGGATCCAGCGGACGCGGAATGTGCGCCTGGCCGGATGCGTGGAATTCCTCTTCGGAGCGCAGTTCGCCGCAGTGAGGACAGAAGATATGCAACATGGGGATTTCTCCTGTTAGTGGGCGACAGCCGCAGCGCCGTGTTCGTCGATCAACGCACCGTTGTGGAAACGGTCGATGGAGAAAGGTGCGGCCAGCGGGTGCATTTCACCCTTGGCCAGACTCGCGGCAAACACGTTGCCCGAGCCAGGTGTCGCCTTGAAGCCACCGGTGCCCCAACCGCAGTTGAAGAACATGTTCGGGACCGGGGTTTTCGAAATGATCGGGCAGGCGTCCGGCGTGGTGTCGACGATGCCGCCCCACTGACGGTTCATGCGCACCCGCGACAGCACCGGGAACATCTCGACGATGGCCTGGATGGTGTGCTCGATCACCGGGTACGAGCCGCGCTGGCCGTAGCCGTTGTAGCCGTCGATGCCGGCGCCGATCACCAGGTCGCCCTTGTCGGACTGGCTGATGTAACCGTGCACGGCGTTGGACATGATCACGCTGTCGATAATCGGTTTGATCGGCTCGGACACCAGCGCTTGCAGCGGGTGGGATTCGATCGGCAGACGGAAACCGGCAAGCTTGGCCATGTGCCCGGAGTTACCGGCGGTCACCACACCGACGCGTTTGGCGCCGATGAAGCCCTTGTTGGTTTCAACACCGATGCACACGCCGTTTTCCTTGCGGAAACCGATCACTTCGGTCTGCTGGATCAAGTCCACGCCCAGAGCGTCGGCGGCACGGGCAAAGCCCCACGCCACGGCATCGTGACGGGCCACGCCGCCGCGACGCTGAACGGTCGCGCCCATCACCGGGTAGCGGGTGTTTTTCGAGCAATCGAGGTACGGGATCTCGTCCGCCACTTGCTTGGCGTTGAGCAGTTCGCCGTCGACGCCGTTGAGGCGGTTGGCGCTGACCCGACGCTCGGAATCACGGATGTCCTGCAGGGTGTGGCACAGGTTGTAGACGCCGCGCTGGGAGAACATCACGTTGTAGTTCAGGTCCTGAGACAGGCCTTCCCACAGTTTCATCGCGTGTTCGTACAGGTGCGCCGACTCGTCCCACAGGTAGTTGGAGCGAACGATGGTGGTGTTGCGCGCGGTGTTACCGCCGCCCAGCCAGCCCTTCTCGACCACGGCCACGTTGGTGATGCCATGTTCTTTGGCCAGATAGTAGGCCGTCGCCAGACCGTGCCCGCCGCCGCCGACGATGACCACGTCGTAGACCTTTTTCGGGGTCGGCGTGCGCCACATGCGCTGCCAGTTTTCGTGGTGGCTGAGGGAGTGCTTGAAGAGGCCGAAGCCCGAATAGCGTTGCATAGTCATGTACTCCAGAACGCTCAGCGATAAACCGGGAAGTCAGCGCACAGGGCCGAAACCTGCTGGGCGACGTTGGCCTCGACATCGGCATCGCCGAGGTTGTCGAGGATGTCGCAGATCCAGCCGGCCAGCGTCACGCACTGGGTCACCTTGAAGCCGCGGGTGGTCACCGCCGGGGTGCCGATGCGCAGGCCGGAAGTGACGAACGGCGACTGCGGGTCGTTCGGTACGGCGTTCTTGTTGACGGTGATGTGCGCGCGACCGAGGGCAGCATCCGCGTCCTTACCGGTGAGGCCCTGACGGATCAGGCTGACCAGGAACAGGTGGTTGTCGGTGCCGCCGGACACTACATCGTAGCCACGTTTGATAAATACGCTCGCCATCGCCTGGGCGTTGTCGATCACTTGTTGCTGATAGGCCTTGAAGCCAGGCTCCAGCGCTTCCTTGAAACACACGGCTTTACCGGCGATGACGTGCATCAGCGGGCCGCCCTGGGCGCCGGGGAATACTGCGGCGTTGAGCTTTTTCTCGATCTCTTCGTTGGCCTTGGCCAGGATCAGGCCGCCACGGGGACCGCGCAGGGTCTTGTGGGTGGTGGTGGTGACCACGTCGGCGTACGGCAGCGGGTTCGGGTACAGACCGGCAGCCACCAGACCGGCGACGTGGGCCATGTCGACGAACAACAGCGCACCGACCTTGTCGGCGATCTGACGGAAGCGCGGGAAGTCGAGGGTTTTCGAGTAGGCCGAGAAACCGGCGACGATCATTTTCGGTTTGCACTCGACGGCCAGACGCTCGACTTCGTCGTAATCGATCAGGCCGGTCTTGGTGTCGATGCCGTACTGCACGGCGTTGTACAGCTTGCCCGAGGACGAGACCTTGGCGCCGTGGGTCAAGTGACCGCCGTGGGCCAGGCTCATGCCCAGAATGGTGTCGCCCGCCTGCAGCAGCGCCAGATACACGGCGCTGTTGGCCGAGGAGCCGGAGTGCGGCTGGACGTTGGCGTAATCGGCACCGAACAGTTGCTTGGCGCGCTCGATGGCCAGGGCCTCAACCTTGTCAACGTGCTCGCAGCCACCGTAGTAGCGCTTGCCCGGATAACCTTCGGCGTACTTGTTGGTCAGGCCGCTGCCTTGCGCTTCCATGACGCGTTTGCTGGTGTAGTTCTCCGACGCGATCAGCTCGATGTGATCTTCCTGACGTTGCTCCTCGGCATTCATCGCCGCCAGCAGTGCATCGTCGTAACCCTGGATCCGGTCTTGCTTGCTGAACATCGCGTCTCTCCCAGCGGCATCTGTGCGCCATTCGTCTCGGTAAGGCACTGGTAATGACGGCAGTGCCCTTTGATGCCGATGGTATGGCCGGCGCAGGGAGGTCAAATGCCTACGGACGCCACGCAAAGGTGCGTTTACGACATGGCGGGCGCGGTGAGATCAAACAAGGGCCTGGCGCAAGGCCAGAAGAACGAGGAAATGCGCGGGATAGAGCGCATACGCCCAGCGACGCAGGGCTGGCGCACGGAGGAAAGTGGCATGTCGCAACAGGAACATTCCGAGCAGTGGCGCAATCAGGCATGTCGCAATACCGAGGACAGCCACACGGTTGCCGAACTGCGCGGATTCGTAGAGTACCTGCCACTGATTCGCCGCCAGACACACCAGCCCCGGCAAAAGGCTGAAATACCAGGGTTTGCGAAACACCAGCAACATCGCCAGCGGCAGCAGGACGCCGAACAGACCGAACATCAGTACCTGCGCGAACAACGCGGCCACCAGCAAGGCGCTGACGCCCAACAGTTGCGAAATCGCCGTTCGATCCTGCCAACCCCGCGCCACCAGCAAGCCCAGCGCCAAAGTGGGCATCACATTCAAAGTGTCGGGATCGGGAATGTACAAACGGTAGGGAATCTCGCTGAACAGACTGAACAGCAGCAACCAGCCCAGATAGCGCCATTCAGTCTTGCGCGCGCCGTCCCGCGCCAGGTTCGCCGCCATCGCCAGACAGAACCAGGGGAACGCCAGCCGTCCCGGCACATACAGCCAGTCGGCGCTGATTCCGACATATCGCAGGTGATCGAGCAGCATGCTCAGCAGCGCCAGCCACTTGAGCAGATCGAGTGCGCCGTCGCGCCGGCTCAGGTGCATAATCGGCTCGCATCCTTGTAAAGTTCTGACAGCGACATCCCGTGTGCTCCCCGGATGATCTTCGGTACAGTGCGCACCATCATTGACCCCACGAAGCGCCACAAGCGCCTCGATCACGGAAGCCGGCCATGACCGACAAGAGCCAACAATTCGCCAGCGACAACTACTCCGGTATCTGCCCCGAAGCCTGGGCTGCCATGGAACAGGCCAACCACGGCCACCAGCGCGCCTATGGCGACGATGAGTGGACAGCACGCGCCTCCGATTATTTCCGCAAGCTGTTCGAGACCGACTGCGAAGTGTTCTTCGCCTTCAACGGCACCGCCGCCAACTCCCTCGCGCTGTCGTCGCTGTGCCAGAGTTACCACAGCGTGATCTGCTCGGAAACCGCCCACGTCGAAACCGACGAATGCGGCGCACCGGAGTTCTTCTCCAACGGCTCGAAACTGCTGATCGCCGGCACCGAAAACGGCAAGATCACTCCGGCCTCGATCCGCGAAGTCGCGCTCAAGCGCCAGGACATTCACTACCCGAAACCGCGCGTCGTGACCCTGACCCAGGCCACCGAAGTCGGCAGCGTCTACACCCCCGAAGAAGTCCGCGCCATCAGCGACACCTGCAAGGAACTGGGCCTGAACCTGCACATGGACGGGGCGCGCTTCTCCAACGCCTGCGCGTTCCTCGGCTGCTCGCCCGCGGACCTGACCTGGAAGGCCGGCGTCGACGTGCTGTGCTTCGGCGGCACGAAAAACGGCATGGCGGTGGGTGAAGCCATCCTGTTCTTCAACCACAAACTGGCCGAAGACTTCGATTACCGTTGCAAACAGGCCGGGCAACTGGCTTCGAAGATGCGCTTCCTGTCGGCGCCGTGGGTCGGCATCCTGGAAAACGACGCCTGGCTCAAATACGCCCGCCACGCCAACCACTGTGCGCAACTGTTGGCCGAACTGGTCAGCGACATTCCGGGCGTGGAACTGATGTTCCCGGTCCAGGCCAACGGCGTGTTCCTGCAACTCTCGGAACCGGCCATCGCCGCCCTGACCGCGCGCGGCTGGCGCTTCTACACCTTCATCGGCAAGGGCGGCGCCCGCTTCATGTGCTCGTGGGACACCGAAGAAGAACGCGTACGCGAACTGGCGGCGGACATTCGGCAGGTGATGAGTTGATGTGATTTATTTTTATAACGCTGATGTTTTTCACACCTATCGAACATAAGCAGCCCCTCTGGAAATACTTCATGATCCAAACAGATCGTGAAGTATTTCAATGATTTAATACCCCCCATCTCCGTTAAAAAACTCAAATTCACAATTAGAACAAAAGCACAAGCTGACAGAAATGACAGGTCCTTTCGCAAATTAAACTTGCTAGATTTAAAGGCAGCAACAAAGAAGCAGTTCTTAATTTACGAAGAAGGAAAACAGAGATGAACGATAAAGTAACAATTCTCGAAAAAAACGGCGAAATTTTATTCGAGCTATCCGTTACCGACGCCATTGCCTATTTAAACACCGGCGACATACTCAGATTTGATGGCAAACCCCGTTCAGTAGCTTATAAAACACTTATCGTAGAAGATGGCGAGCAACCCAGATTCACTATTACCGTAGAACCTCAATAATAATTTACAACTCTGCATTTCAAAATATCAATGCAATTAACGATGGCATGAAAATTCGCAGCACGCAGCAGTCATGCCATCTATTCCAACTAACTTTATAGTTTAACTTTCAGTAGAACGGCTCTTCCGTCATAGCAAGCAAGTACCCCTCCATAAATTCAGCTCGAATCAATCCAGCAATCCCTGCTGGGCGTTAACGGCGATCATTCGCGCCAAAGACTTGGTCTACATTGACTGGCGAGCCCTTTCGATCCGCTCGGATCACACCTATCAGGAGCGTACGCATGTCACTGCAAGGCAAAACCCTGTTCATCACTGGCGCCAGTCGTGGCATCGGGCGCGAAATTGCGCTGCGGGCGGCGCGGGACGGGGCCAATATCGTGATCGCGGCCAAGAGCGCCGAACCCCACGCCAAGTTGCCCGGCACCATCCACAGCGTCGCCGCTGAAGTCGAAGCGGCCGGCGGCAAGGCCCTGGCGCTGCAACTGGATGTGCGTGATGAAGACGCGGTGCGTCAGGCGCTGGCCCAGGCCAATGAACATTTCGGTGGGATTGATGCGCTGGTGAACAACGCCGGGGCGATCAAACTGACCGGTGTGCAGCACATCGAACTCAAGCGTTTCGACCTGATGCATCAGATCAACACCCGCGCGGTATTGCTGTGCAGCCAGGCGGCCCTGCCCTATTTGAAGAAGTCCTCCGGACACATTCTCAACCTTTCACCGCCGCTGAACCTGGCCAGCAAATGGTTCGCGCAATACAGCCCCTACACCGTGACCAAGTACGGCATGAGCATGCTGACGGTCGGGATGAGCGAGGAATTCGCCCACTACGGGATCAGCGTCAATTCGCTATGGCCGCAGACCATGATCGCCACGGCGGCGATCGAGTTTCAGCTGGGCAATCGCGAGTCGTTCAAGCATGCGCGTACGCCGGCGATCATGGCGGATGCGGCGCATGTGATTTTGAGCAGCAGCGGACGGCGGATTACCGGGCGGTTGTTGATTGATGAGGAGATTTTGCGCGAAAGCGGCGTGACCGGGTTTGATCATTACCGCTTTGAGCCGGGGAGCGATGCGAAGCTGATGACGGATTTGTTTGTGGATTGATCAGTGTGTCTGTGAGCCCCTCCCCTCACCCTAGCCCTCTCCCCAAAGGGAGAGGGAACTGAACGGGGGATGCTCCTAAATTACGCCGGCCTGAATGTGCTTTGCCGAATCCATAATCGCCACGCTTAATCAGGTCGATGTATAGCGCAAAACACCTCGGTCAGCTCCCTCTCCCTGGGGAGAGGGCTGGGGTGAGGGGTGAGCCTGGCGCAAGGGGCCGCCCCACCGCCGATCAATATTCGATCCGCACATCCCCCTTCGGCACACTGCAGCAGGAAAGAATGTACCCCTCCGCCTCGTCGTCCTCGGTGATCCCGCCGTTGTGATCCATCTCCACTTCGCCGCCCAGCTTGAGTACCTTGCACGTCCCGCAGATCCCCATGCCGCAGGCTTTCGGAATCATCAGGCCGACCTTGGCCGCCGCCGCATGCACGGTCTCGCCCGGGGCCACGCGGATGCTCTTGTCCGAAGAGGTGAATTCCACCAGGTGCAGATCCGCCGCCGGGACTTCCGGTGCTTCCGCCGCCTGCTCGGCCTGTTCAACTGCATCGGCGCGGGCTTCCGGTGGCGTGGCGCCGAAGGACTCCTCGTGATAGCGCTTCATGTCGTAGCCTGCGTTTTCCAGCAGGCGCTTGACCGCGTTCATGTAGGGCGTCGGGCCGCAGCAGAACACTTCGCGCTCGAGGAAGTCCGGCACCATCAGTTCCAGCATCTTGTGGTTGAGGTAGCCGCGATAGCCGGCCCACGGCTCGCCCAGCCCGTGCTTCTCGCAGATCAGGTGCAGGCTGAAGTTGTCGATTCGCGACGCCATGTGTTCCAGCTCGCGGTGGTAAATGATGTCTTTCGGCGAGCGGGCGCTGTGGATGAACGTCATGTCGACGTTGCCGTTGGTGTCGTAGAACCAGCGCGCCATGGACATCACTGGGGTGATGCCGACACCACCGCTCAGGTAGAGCACTTTCGGGCTCGGGAAATCGATGGCGTTGAACAGCCCGACCGGCCCGTGCACCGCCAGCTCCTGGCCTTCATGCAGGGTGTCGTGCAACCAGTTGGAGACTTTGCCCCCCGGCACGCGCTTGATGGTCACCGAAAAGCTGTACGGCACCGACGGCGAGCTGGAGATGGTGTACGAACGCATGATCGGCTGGCCTTCGATCTCCAGCTCCAGGGTGACGAACTGCCCGGGCTTGAAGAAGAACAGGATCGGCTGGTCGGCCATGAAGCAGAAGGTGCGCACGTCCCAGGTTTCCTGGATGACTTTGACGCAACGGACGATGTGTCGGCCATTGGCCCAGGTCTGGGTGGTGACCGGATTCAGGAAGCTGTTCGACATGCTGTTCTCCACGGCCGACTGTCGGCCTTCATGTGGCGATTCTGCGTATAGCGCGCACGCCCCGTTTACCTATCCGCGACATTGACATACTTATCGCAACCAGCCCCCAACCACCGGGGGTTGCGCGTCGGGAACAGATTGCACCATGTCGCCCATGGATAAGGTTCTCGCCTGCGCCGGCCCCACACTCGCCCCAACACAAACAGATTCTTTACACCTTGCGCTGCAACCCTGATCAGCCACTTTCGCGGCCACGCAGATGGCCTTGAGGAATTCATCGATGGACACCGCAAAAATCAGCCTCGGCGACCTGCTGGAACCCGCACGCAAGGCCACCGCACAAATGTTGCAGGAACGCGAGCGCACCTATTCGCTGCCGCAACCGTTCTACAGTGACGAGCGCCTGTTCGATATCGACATGCAGGAGATCTTCCAGAAAGAGTGGTTGATCGCCGGCATGACCTGCGAGATCCCGGCCAAGGGCAACTACATGACCCTGCAGATCGGCAAGAACCCGATCATCGTCATTCGCGGTGCCGAAGGCGTGGTGCACGCGTTCCACAACGTCTGCCGTCACCGTGGCTCGCGCCTGTGCACCAGCGACAAGGGCAAGGTCGCCAAACTGGTCTGCCACTACCACCAGTGGACGTATGAGCTGGACGGCCGTCTGCTGTTCGCCGGCACCGAGATGGGCGCCGACTTCGACATGAAGCAGTACGGTCTGAAACCGGTGAACGTGAAGACTGCCGGCGGCTACATCTTCATCAGCCTGGCGGAGAACCCGCCGGCCATCGATGACTTCCTGTCGACCCTGAACCACTACATGGAACCCTACGACATGGAAAACACCAAGGTGGCGGTGCAAACCACCTTGATGGAAAAGGCCAACTGGAAACTGGTGCTGGAAAACAACCGCGAGTGCTACCACTGCAGCGGTTCTCACCCGGAACTGTTGAAAACCCTGCTGGAATGGGACGACGTCACCGACCCGCGTGCCGATCAGGCGTTCAAGGATCACGTCGCCGCCTCCGCCGCTGCCTGGGAAGCCGAGAAGATCCCTTACGCCCACGCCAGTTTCGGCCTGCGCAACCGCATCGTGCGCATGCCGCTGCTCAAGGGCACCGTGTCGATGACCATGGACGGCAAACAGGGCTGCGCCAAACTGATGGGCCGGATCAAGAACCCGGACCTGGGCTCGATGCGCATCCTGCACCTGCCGCACTCATGGAACCACTGCATGGGCGACCACATCATCGTGTTCACCGTGTGGCCGATCAGCGCCCAGGAAACCATGGTCACCACCAAGTGGATCGTCCACAAGGATGCTGTGGAAGGCGTGGATTACGACGTCGAGCGCATGCGCAAAGTGTGGGACGCGACCAACGACCAGGACCGTCGCCTAGCCGAGGAAAACCAGCGCGGGATCAACTCCACCGCCTACCAGCCGGGTCCGTACTCCAAGACCTATGAGTTCGGCGTGGTCAACTTCGTGGACTGGTACAGCGAGCGGATGCTGAGCAACCTCGGCGCCGAGCCTGCGCCGTACCTCAAAGGCGTGCCTGTCCAAGGCTAAAAGCAAAAGCATCGCCAGCAGGCTGGCTCCCACAGGGGATTTCTGTGCACCGGAGATCCAGTGTGGGAGCTAGCCTGCTAGCGATGGCGTCATCACTCTCATCACATCACTGGGATGACCACCTCACCGATCCATCCTCCCCGATAAACTCCTCGAAAATCTCCTCCCCCACCAACCTGATCTTCGCGTAGCCATTCATCACCCGCAGCGGATAGTCCGGATCGTTCGCATCCTTGGTCTCCGAAAACAGCACCCGCGAATGCCCGTTCAGTTCGCTGGTGGTGCCGTAAGGAATCGCCCCGTGCCCGGCACAGCGCGCATGCAGTCCACCCTGCGGCGCATAGACGATGCCGTTGTGCAGATGCCCCCAGTACCAATAATCCGGCTCGCGCCCCAGTGCATCGCACACCGGCTGATACAGCGCGGTCTTGTTGTGCCCGGTGATGTCGAAGCCCTGATGATGACTGAGCACCATCAGTTTCTTGCGTTTGGGCAAGCTCTTCATCCAGGCGATTTGCGGTTCGTTCAGGGTGCCGTCCATGTACAGGTTCATGACGTCCGAGGCGTACGCGGTGTCCAGCCCGACAATCAGCCAGTCGTCGTTGATCAGGGCAAAGTAGCTGGTGCCCTGCTGCCCCGGAAAACGCGCGGCCAGTTCCTTGAAGTAACCGTGGGCGCCGCTGTACATCTCATGGTTGGAGTTGAGGGTGAACGAGCCGTGGGTGCCCATCGGCCAGCCCGCCATGTCGGTGTCCTCCTGGGAGTGAGTACCGGCGTAATAAACATCCCCCAGGTGAATGGTGAAGTCAGCGTTGGCCAGTTGCATCTGCTTGGCCACCGACACCGCCGGCGCATGGCTGTTGAACGGCCCGGTGCCCCAGTCGCCGGCAATCGCCAGGGTCACTTCGCGCTCCATGGTCACCAGCGCCGGATCGGTGCCGAAGGTCGCGTGATGGCGCAGGTTCTCGATCCACTTGAGCAACGCCTCGCTCCACAGCAGATCCAGCAGCTCCCATTTGCGACAGCCCAGCAGCGTGCCGTCCTTGAGCACTTTGGTCTGCAGTTGATCGGGCGATTGCGGCAGCGGCGTCGCGTTGCCGATGCGCAGGATCGACAAACCGTGGGCCAACTCCCACGGCACGGCCGGCTCGTCGGTCGGCAACTCGCCGTGCTTGAGTACGTACTGCGCCTGATCGTGACCACGCTGGAGCAATTTGATGATGGCCTCGAATTCCTTGGGTTCGAGTTCGCTGATAAGTTTCATCCAGGCCATTTCGATGCGCGTGAACAACCCGTGCAGGCGCACCTTGACCTTGTCGTATTCGTGTTTCAGATGACCGACCGCTGACATGGCGTAATCCTCTATCCGTAGGGGTTCACAGGGTTTTCATGAATTCGATCAGCGCACGCTTGTCGTCGTCCGACAGCGTCGTGCCGTACAGGTGACCACTGTTGTGGTTGCCCTCAAGACGCGTGTCGTAGGTGAAATCCGCCGAGGCTTTGGCCTGTGCGCCACTGGTCACGAAGCCGACGTTGACCGGGTCGTAGACATCGGAGCCGGTGATGAATACCTGTGGACGTTTTTCCGGCGGCTGCAGCAAGTCCCACAGGGTCGGCACCGAGCCGTTGTGCAGGTACGGCGCGCGCAGCCAAATGCCGTCGGTGGGCGTGTTGCTGTAGCTCTGGGTCTTGCGGTAGGCGCCGAAATCGAACGGCGGTTTCTTGAAGGTGTGGAACGCCGCCACCAGCCCGGTGGTGAACGAGTTCAGCCGGTGGGGATCGGTGCCGAGCTGGTCGATGTGGGTGGTGACCTGCCCGGTGTCGACGCGACCGAAGTCGTGGCAACCGGCGCAATTGGTTTCCCAGATCGGTTTGCCCTGGGCGACCTTGGCCTGATCCAGTGCCCACGGCCACGCCGGCGCCTTGTGCCCGAGCAGCCAGTTGGTCACGCGGTTGAAGCTCGGTGGCAGAACCGATTGCGGCGTCGCGCCCACGGCCATCGCGGCGGCGTAGTTGCGCTCGTGGATCTTGTTGTTATTGCCGTCCCAGTGCAGGTACATCGATTCCCGGGGTTTCTGGTTCCACACCTGCGGCAGGTCGACGGTGCCGATGGTCGAGTCATCCGGGAAGCCGAACACCACCATTTTCGTCGGGTTGAACGTGTCGGTGCGCCCCGGGCCCTGTTGCGGCCGCAGCTTCTGCCAGGCGTAGGCCTGCTTCTGTTTGAGCAGCGCGGTCTTGGCCATCGGGATGATCAGGTAGCGGTTGTAAAGCTTCTCGAAAAAGCCGAGCTGGAACTTGCTGTTGATCGCCGCCATCACCGCGTCGGTGGTGAATTTCGGATCGCTGGCGCAATCGTAGGCGAACCACTGAAAGGCTTGCAGTTGCAAGGTGTTGGCCGGTGCGCTCGGCACATTCACCGCGACATCGCTGGCATTCGCCCGGTAGGAACCGGTGTGGCACAGCGCGCAGTTCGGCTCGACGGTCGGGTAGCCGATCTGCCGTCTGGCCATGCCGATCGGCAGGTCCTTGCCGTTCTCGAACAGGAAACCGAACACTTCCCAGCCACCGGGTTTCGGCAGTTTTTCCGGACACATCTGCGGCAGCACGGAGAACAGGTAATACGGAATCCGCGCTTCGATGCCCAGGCCAATCGCGGCGTATTTGTAATGGTCCTCGTCGGAGGCGTAATCCTGCTCCGGCACCACGCGCAGCATCTGATACCAGGTCTGGTAACCGATGAACACCAGCAACGCCAGCACGACCAGCGTGCCGACCTTGAACGCGTGACTCTGCCACTGCCGCGCCCACGCCGCCCGCCATTCGCGCCAGCCGTCACACAGCAGCGCCAGCGGTCGGTTTTCAGGGGTGGTGCCGAGGTACAGCAGGATGCCGAGGATCAGGAAAAAGCTCAGGTCGCCCATCAGCATCGGCACGAACACCGAGCCCTGGCTGCTGGTGTTGATCAGGTAGATCCAGAACGCCACCGCGATCAATCGCGTCAGCACACACAGCCAGGAATGCACCACGTAACGCGGCGCGTTGAAACCCGACGGCATGTAGAACACGCTGATGCCCACCAGCAGCATCCCGGCGTTTTCCAGCCACGGGTCGGAGAGTTGCGGCGGCAGGCCGACCACCGATGTCAGCAACCCCGGCGCGAACAGCGCCGGGATCGCGAACACCATGTTCATCGCAATGCCGAGCCAGATGAATCGTTGAAACCAGCGGATGTAGCTGTCCATGTCATCCATTTCCTTGTGCAGACCCGAGAGATGTATTGCCTGACCTACCGCCTTCGCGAGCAAGCCCGCTCCCACATTGGACTGGGGTGTCTGCTGATTTTGTGTCTGGCACAAAACCCTGTGGGAGCGGGCTTGCCCGCGAAGCGGACGACTCGGTCTGAGATCAACCGAGGGCTGTTTTCTCCAGGTGCTCAAGGATGATCGGATACACATCGACCACCGCGTTCTTGCCGAACATGCAATCGATGTGGCCGTAACCCGGCACCACATGCCGGCTGTAGCGTTCCGGCCCATGCTTCTCGCAAACCCGCTGGTAAGTCTTGAGCGTGCTTTCCGGCAGATAACACTGGTTGTCGGCGCCGCTGATGAAGCAGATCGGCATGGTCAGCCGATCAAAGTGCGGCATGTACACGTCGTGCCCTTTGAAATCCACCAGATGCCCTTTGCGCACGATCAGCGCCAGGTGCTCGAAGGTCTCGATGTTCGACTCGCCGAACAGCTCGTGCAGGTTGTCGTGCAGGGTCTCGTTGAGGGTGTCGTGGCGATACAGCGAGGCGTACATGAAGGTGATGCGGTGGCACACCGGATTGGTGCAATAGCCCTGGGCTTCGATCCGCGCGTAGCCGTTGAGCGCCTTGTCGTAGAGTCGGTTGAACCAGTTCTCCTTGCTGTCGGCGTAGGCGGTCATCGACTTGATGCCGATCGCATCGAGCATCCCCGGCAGGTGCAGACCGGCCTTCAACCCCGTTGCCGTTGCGACCACCGTGTCGGCGGCAATCTGCGAGCAGACCACCGAACGCACGCCCTGCAAACCGGCGAGCAACGACATGAAGAACGTGGTCGCGCCGTAGCAATGCACCACGCACTGCACGTCTTTGGCCTGGGTTTCCTGCTGGATCTGCGCAATGGCGGCCTTGAAGTCGTACTGGGCGATCTGGTCGCCGTTCCATTCCTTCTTGCTCGCCGGCAGCAGGATGCTCACCCGAAAATCCAGCAGCCACACGTCATAGTCGTGCTTGCACAGAAACTCGAGCAGGTTGGTCTGGATCGTATCGGTCGAGAAGATATTGGAGCCCACACCCAAACCATGCACCAGCATCACCGGCCCTTTGCTGCCGGCCTGATAGCGGGTCAGGCGCAACTGCACGCCGTCTTCAGTAGAGAAGAAATGCACGGCCGGCGTCGGCGCATCCAGCGGCCGTTTCAGCCGTGGCGGCGCGTCGGGGTTGAAGTATTTGTCGCCGGCGAACACCCCGCCATAACTCTCCCAGAGAATCCCGGCGAAGAACTTGCCGAACCGCGCCAGCCCTTCGATGCGCTCACGTTCGTTGCGCGCATTGAGGACTTTCATGGTGGTCATCTGCTTGGCGAAGTCGGTCGGTTTGATGTGCATCACCCCGGAGCCGATCACCTCGCCCGTCTTGTCCGGCCCGCGATACAGGGTCACGTAGAGGGTGCTGGTGTCGTGCCAGATATTCAGCACGCCGTTGTCTTCCGGCACGGTCTTGAAGGCGCTGAAGAAGTAGTCGTTGCCGTCCTCGGCGGTCAGCTTCATGTCGTACTTCATGTGGCGCGTGTCGACCTGTTGCTCGAATTGCTCGAACAGGTTGAACACACCGTTGCTCGCGGTCAGCGGTTCCGGCGACAGCGCCGGGGCAATCACCGTGCCGACGATGGTCGCGGCGTGTTCCGGCTCCTTGATCATCCGGTTGAGGTCGTTGGCGGTGATGGTCAGGGTGAAGTCGATCGGCGAGTTGTCCGCCTCGCCGCGTTGGGCGGCCGCCTCGTAAACCTTCAGGTCGGTGCTTTGCGCGGCGGTGAAGGCGCGGGAGAAGTAGCCTTTCATGGTTTCGGTGAACTGCACGCCGAGGGTTGGCGGCGCGGTCTGTTTGCGCGGCGCCGACGGCAGCGTGTAGTCGATCGTCCAGCCCCGGTCGGCCGCCAGCAGGCCCATGTTGCGCTCGCTCACGGCGGAGATGGTCAGCAGCGGATTGACCGCCAGTGACGTCGGGATCACCGCGCCGTCGGTCACGTAGAGGTTGGCGTAGACATCGGTGCCGGTCGCACCACCGAACACCTGGCCCTTGTGGTTGACCACGCCTTGCGCGGCGTCTTCGCCCATCACGCAACCGCCCAGCGGATGCACCGAGACGATGCTGTGCTTGAGCAGCTTGGTCCAGATCGGATTCTCGACCCAGATCCCGCCCAGGGCCTTGGTGCTCTGGTACAGCCGTTGGTTGCCGATCTTGAAGTTTTCCTGCTCGCCGACGCCCGGCCAGTCGATGCGCAGTTGGTCCTTGCTGTCGAGGACCATGCGCCCCTGGCCGCTGTCGTGGCTCATGATCAGGTAGGTCTGCATGTTGTGCAGCGCGCCGTGGTACGGGCCGCGCAGGAAGCTTTCGGCTTCGCGCTCCTTGTACTTCACTTTGCCGCTGAAGCTGTCGTCGGTGGGCTTGCCGATCATCTCGGCGAACCCGGCCATCGCCGGCACCATCGGCCGGCCGAGCGCGCCGGGGATCGAACCTTCCTCGATGACCATGCGACTGCTGCGGTCACCCTCGGTGCGCATGTCGATGATCGAGGTGATGCACGGGCCGACCGGTTGCAGTTCCTTGGCCGAATGCGCGCCGAAACCGATGCCGTTGATGGTCTGCTCGCAGTTATGGCCGAAGCCGAGGATGTCGCCGTTGCCGCTCATGTTCTCGCCGAGCTGGCCGGACATCGCCAGGCCTTTGTCCCGCGAACGCAGCAGAATTTCAGTGGAGCCGAGGGTGCCGGCAGACACCACGACGATATCGGCCTTCACGAACAAGGTCGGTGCGTCGAATTTCTCGCGGCCGCTGTCCAGGTACTGGAAGTGCACGATCCAGCCGTTGCCGTCGCGCTCCAGATGCCGCACCTGGGCCTGGCAGAAAATCTCCGCGCCGTGGTTAGTGGCGTCCGGCAGGTAGTTCATCAGCGTGGTGTTCTTGGCCTTGTTGTTACAGCCCGAAACGCAGTCGCCGCAGTGGTTGCACGGCAGTTGCTCGACGCCGACGTGGTTGAGGTTGTTGGGCAGTTTGTCGAAGGTCACGTTGATCGGCGGCTTGTAGAAGTGCGCGCCTTGCTTGAGGAAGTCCGCGGATTTTTTGTTGGCATCGAGTTTCGGCAGGTTCGGCGCGGTGCTCGGGTAGGGATTGGGTTTGAGCATCTCCCGGGCCTTGGCGTAACCCGCCTTGAGCAAACCGTCGTGGTCCTCGCGCACCGCCAGTGGCCAGCGCGGATCCTGGAACACATCAACGGTCGGCTCCAGGGAAACATTGGCATTGATCAGCGACGTGCCGCCGAGGCCGCAACCGACCACGACGTTCTGCTGCGCGTTGACGTGCAGATCGAACAGCCCGGTGCGCGAGCCGATGTGGCCGTCCGGATCGTGTACCTGCAATTCCTCGGTCGCGGCGATCATGGTGTTGGGGTATTCGCCGGGCTGGATTTCCCGACCGCGTTCCAGCAGACAGACCTTTTTACCGGCCCGGGACAGGCGCGACGCGGCGATGCCGCCGCCGTACCCGGAGCCGATGACGATCACGTCGTAGTGTTCCTTGATTTCGCTGATGGGCGTTGCGATCCGTGTCATGAGGGGAGTCCTCTCTCAGGCAGATGGGGCAACTCTGCGGTTGCCTGCAATCAATGGGCGAACGGGCACCTGGCCTCCGGGAAATCCCGACGGCAGTACAACGGTTTGGGGCAGGATCAGGCGCTACAGACGGGCATGCTGATTGGCAGCACGACGCAACGTGCGCTTTCGCGGCGAAGGTGCCGGCAGAGCGCGGGGCGTGCAGGGATTGAGGACCAGGCGGTGTGGCTGGGTATCCATCACGCGTTCTCCCTGAACCAGATGTGGATAAGTGACGGCTGTCCTTGTGCCATTGCAGTGAAGACAGGCACCGGATCGAAGTCAAGGCAGCCTCTTAGAACTGTATGAAATCTGATCAATTGCCTTTTGGACTAAGCCCGCCGGGGGTGGCAGGGTTTGGCGAACAAGTTATCCACATAGCCACCCACAGCTAATGGGGACAACTGTGGATGAAGTAGAAAAATAATCGAGGTTTTGTGAAGAAAAACCGTGACTTATTCAGAAGCAGTGTTTGCCTGAGCGATTGAGTGTTTTTTGATCAAAACCTTGCAGATCACGGATTACGTGGCTTGCAGAGGATGGCGAACACCTTATCCACAGAAGCGCCAACAGAGTTCGGGGGTAACTTGGCGGGTGCTTTGGAAAAGCGCTGGAGGCGTTGATAAATCTGGGCTTGTGTAGAATTTGGTGGGTAAGAAGGGTGAATTGAACGTTTTTTGATCAAATCCTTGTAAGCCACGGTTTATATGGCTCTTAGCGGATAGCGAACATCTTATCCACAGAAGCGCCAACAGAGATTGGGGGCAAGTCTGCAAGTTGTTCTGGGGAAAAAGCTCGTAAAAACCGCGAGTTAGGCTGGTTGTTTTTTGATCTGGGGGCTGCAGGGCTTGATTGGTATGGGGTTCGGAGAGGGGCGAACATGTTATCCACAGAGTGGTTAACAGGGATTGTGTGTAATTTCCAGTGAGTGGATGACTTATGACCGCTGCCCTCACCCCAGCCCTCTCCCGGAGGGAGAGGGAGCCTACGGTGGTGATCTCCAGAGGTACGTCGACATGGACGCTCATCGCGACCTCAGGTTTTCTCAAATCAAGGCGAGCGGGTGGATCGATGCTTGGCGAACCAAGGTCACCGCTCTGGTCGCAGGTCGATGTAAATGGCCTATACACCTCGGTCAGTCCCCTCTCCCTCTGGGAGAGGGCTAGGGTGAGGGGGCTTCTAGCGGACAACCCCCTCTTCAATCAGCAACTTCAAAATCGCTTCCGCACCAGCCTGCGCCGTCACGCCCTTGAGCACCTGCCCCCCACCCCCACTGGCCTTGGCCGTCGCCGCCTTCATCCGGTCAGCCCCGCTCTTGGCCTTGATCACCTTCAACCGTTTCGGCCGTGGCTTGGCCGGTTGCAGCGTCGCCACCGCAAGCAATTCGTCGTCCACCACTTCCACGTCTTTCGCCTGAAGGACGCCACGCCGCGCCGGGCCGTAAGCACTCTGCCGAGGCTTGGGCGCGGCGTTATCCACAGTCGCCAGAAACGGCAGGCGCACCTTCAGCCGGCGGCGCTGCCCACGGGGCAACGCTTGCAGCACCAGCGCCGAGCCGTCATTGATCGATTCGACCTGCGCCAGCCCCACCACCAGCGGCCAGCCCAGCCCTTCGGCCAGCAGGAACGGCAGCATCCCCGAACCTTCGCCGGTTTCCGCCTGGCTGCCGGTCAACACCATCTGGGCACCGGCATCTCGCAGATACTCGGTCAATGCCGGCAGCGCGTCGGCGCCAGCCGGTTGTTCCAGCACATGCATCTGCGCAAGCCCCATGCCCAGATAGGCGCGCAGCGCCGGTTCCGCGATATCGCCGGCGTGCAGCACTTGCAGGTTGTCCCCCGCCAGTTGCAGGCCGAGTTCCACCGCGCGGGCGTCCTGGTCGGCGCGGCGCGGGCGGCCAGAGGTCGGGTGGGCGCCGATTGAAACCAGACTGATGATCTTTGTGCTCATAACCGTTCCTTAAGCCGCATCGCGCTTGGCTTCGTTGCGGTAAGCCTCTACCGCCGCGATCAAGGCCTGAAGAATTTCCGCGCTCTCGCCGATTACCGACAGGTCGGCACGCTTGATCATGTCGCAACCCGGATCGAGGTTGATCGCCACCACCTTGTCGCAGGCACCGATGCCTTGCAGGTGCTGGATCGCCCCGGAAATCCCCACGGCCACGTAAACCCGCGCGGTGACCCAGGTGCCGGACGCGCCGACCTGACGGTCGCGGGCCATGAAGCCATCGTCCACGGCCACCCGTGAAGCGCCTTCGGTGGCGCCGAGTGCGGCGGCGGTCTGGTGGAAAAGCGCCCAGTCCTTGACCCCGTTGCCGCCGGAGAAGATGAACTCGGCCTCGGCCATCGGAATCGCCGACGGATCCACCGCTACGGCGCCCAGATCCTCGATCCGCGACAGGCTGCGCGCCACAGGTGTGGATAACTCCACCGGCAACGCTTCGTGACGGGTTTCGCTGACTGGTTCGGCACATTCGGCGGACGCCAGAATCAACCGCGCCACTGGGCGGGCAAGATCCTGCAGCCCAGCACCGGCGCGGCCGATGCACTCCTGATCCTTGACCTGCCACACCCGTGTCGCCGGGCGCTCGCCCAGTGCAGCGGCAAAGCGCCGACCGAGTTCGCCGCCCCCGCTGCGGCTGTCCGGCAGCAGCCAGTGACGCGGGTTGAACTGGTTATCCACAGCCCGCAGGCCCTGGATGCGTTGTTCCGGTGCATAACCGCTGAACTGTTCGCCTTCAAGCACCAGCAAGCGGTCAACACCCGCCGTGGCGAAAGCGTTTTCCTTGTGCTCGCCGAACACCACCACCAGCACCGCACCATCGCTGCCGGCCAGTTGATGAGCCAGACCAAGCAGGTCGCGGTCGTGGCTGCTCAAGCGGCCGCCGACCATGTCCGGCACCACGCTGATGTAGAACGCCGGGGCCGGCACCTGATGCAGCGGCAATTGCACTTCAACCGCTGCCGAACGTTTGACCGCCCCGCCCTGCTGGGCGCCACTGCGGTCGATGCGCTTGATGCCGTTCGGCCCGATGAAACCGATGCCGTGCAGGTTCTTGCGGATGATCCCGTTGGGGCCCATCCAGCTGTGTTGCGCCGGCTGCATGGCCGCGTGCAGCGGGTGCAGGCGGTTGCGCGCAATCCATTCGGCGCGGGGATCGCGGCGGATAATGTCGCTCATCAGTGGGCCTCCGCAGGTTCACGTTTGGCCGGGGTGGCAGGCTTGTTCGGCGCGGCGTCTTCGAGCAGCGCGTCGGCCACCAGCTCGGCGATGTCCTTGATCAGCGGACGCGGTTCGACCACGCCTTCGAGCATCGCCGTGCACTGTGGACAACCTACCGCTACCAACTCGGCGCCGGTCTCGCGGATGTCTTCCATGCGCATGTCGGGGATCCGCTGTTTGCCCGGAATATCGGTGATCGGCGCCCCGCCACCGCCGCCGCAGCAGCGCGAACGGAAGCCGGAACGTTGCATTTCCTTGATCTCGATGCCGAGGGCGCGCAGCACTTCGCGCGGCGCCTCGTACTCGCCGTTGTAGCGGCCGAGGTAGCACGGATCGTGATAGGTCACGCTGTTGCCTTTGTGCTGACCGAGATTCAGCGCGCCGGCCTGAATGATTTCCGCCAGGTAGGTGCTGTGGTGCTGCACGAGGTAGTTGCCATCGAACGCGCCGTACTCGTTTTTCAGCACATGGAAGCTGTGCGGATCGCAGGTAACGATGCGGTTGAAGCTGTACTTGGCCAGGGTCTGGATGTTGCGCTTGGCGAGCAACTGGAAGGTCGCTTCGTCACCCAGACGTCGGGCCACGTCGCCGCTGTCGCGTTCCTCCAGCCCGAGCACCGCGAAGTCGACCTTGGCCGCCTTCAGCACTTTGACGAACGCACGCAAGGTACGCTGGTTGCGCATGTCGAAGGCGCCATCGCCGACCCAGAACAGCACGTCGGTGGATTTCTTCTCGCTGAGCAAGTTGAGGTTCAGGTCCGCCGCCCAGTTCATCCGACCGCCCGGGGCGAAACCGCCAGGGTTGTCGGTGGCAATCAGGTTCTCCAGGACTTCGGCGCCCTTGTTCGGGGTCGCGCCTTTTTCCAGGGTCAGGTGCCGGCGCATGTCGACGATGGCATCGACGTGCTCGATCATCATCGGGCACTCCTCGACACAGGCGCGGCAGGTGGTGCACGACCACAGGGTTTCGGCGTCGACCAGACCGTTGACGATCGGTTGATGCGGATTACCGCTGTGTTCGCCCACCGGTTTGCCCGGATACGGGCTGCCGGCGAACTTGGCATCGGTGCCGCCGGCGAGGCCGACGACCATATCCTGAATCAGTTTTTTCGGGTTCAACGGCTGGCCGGCGGCGAACGCCGGGCACGCCGCTTCGCACTTGCCGCACTGCACGCAGGCGTCGAAACCGAGCAACTGGTTCCAGGTGAAATCCTTGGGCTTTTCCACCCCCAGCGGTGCAGTCGGATCATTCAGGTCCAGCGGTTTCAAACCGGTAGAACGACCGCCGCCAAAGCGCTCGGCGCGACGGTGCCAGGCCAGGTGCAGGGCACCGGCGAAGGCGTGTTTCATCGGGCCGCCCCAGGTCATGCCGAAGAACAGCTCGGACACGCCCCACAACACGCCGATCCCGAGAATCGCTGCCAGCACCCAGCCGCCGAAGTTCTCCGGCAGGATCCCGGCCACCGGCAAGGTCACCAGGAAGAACGAGGCCGAGAACGCCAGCAGGCTTTTCGGCAGGCGCATCCACGGGCCTTTCGACAGCCGCGACGGCGGATTGAGCCGACGCCGATAAACGAAGATCGCCCCGACGAACATCACCGCCGTCATCAGCAGCAATGCGTAGCCAAGAATGCGGTTATGCAGGCCGAAACCGTGCACCAGAATCGCCAGCACGATCGACGCCACCGCACCGCCCGCCGTGGCGATGTGGGTGTTGGCGATGTATTTGTCCCGCGCCACCACGTGGTGCAGATCGACCATGTAACGCTTGGGCATGGCGAACAGGCCGCCGATCAGATCGACCTTCGAGGCCCGGCCCCGACGCCACATGGCCACCCGCCGCAACGCCCCCAGCACCGCAAGGGCCAGGGCTGCGAACAACAGGATTGGAAGAAGGGTGTTCAACATGGTGAAGCTCCCACCAGTACAGCCTGGAGAAACACGTTCGGCGTGTTCCTGTGGGAGCGAGCTTGCTCGCGAAAGCGCCGGGTCAGTCGATGCAGCGGTGACTGACAGCATGCATTCGCGGGCAAGCTCGCTCCCACAGGGTCATGTGCAAACCTTTAGAAGTCTTTGCACAACCGCAGGGCGTCATAGATCGCAGCGTGGGTATTACGCTGCGCCACGCAGTCACCGATGCGGAACAGCAAGTAACCGTCGCCGTTACTGCTCAACGAAGGTTGCGGCTGGATCGCGAACAGCGCCTCGACATCGATCTGGCCCTTGTTGCGCGAGCCGTCCTTGAGGGCGTAGTAGATTTCTTCATCCGGGCGCACGCCGTTCTCGACGACCACCTGATCCACCACCCGCTCCTCTTTGGCGCCGGTGTATTCGTTCTCCAGCACGGCGACCAGCTTGTCGCCTTCGCGGTAGACCTTCTCCAGCATCATGTCGCCGGTCATGATCACTTCTTTCGGGTACATGCTGCGGTAGTAGGTCGGGAACGACGTACCGCCGATGGCCACGCCCGGCTTGATGTCGTCGGTGACGATCTCGACCTGGCTGCCCTTGTCGGCGAGGAAGTCCGCCACCGACATCCCGGTGAACTCGCAGATGGTGTCGTAGACCAGCACGTTCTTGCCCGGCGCGACCTTGCCGTCGAGCACGTCCCAGCTGCTGACCACCAGCCCTTCGGCGGCGCCCCAGTGTTCGTTCTGCTCCAGATATGGATGCCCGCCGACCGCCAGCACCACGATGTCCGGACGCAGGTCCATGATGGTGTCGGCATCGGCAGCAGTGCCCAGACGCAGATCGACTTTCAGGCGTGCCAGCTCCAGCTGGAACCAGCGGGTGATACCGGCGATCTGGTCACGCTGCGGCGCTTTCGAAGCCGTAGTGATCTGCCCGCCGATGAATTCTTTCTTCTCGAACAGGGTCACGTCGTGGCCACGTTCAGCCGCCACGCGGGCCGCTTCCATCCCCGCCGGGCCCGCACCGACGATCACCACCTTGCGTCTCGGCCCGGTGGATTTTTCGATGATGTGCGGCACGCCCATGTATTCGCGGGAAGTCGCGGCGTTCTGGATGCACAGCACGTCCAGCCCCTGGTACTGACGGTCGATGCAGTAGTTGGCGCCGACGCACTGTTTGATCTGGTCGATCTGGCCCATCTTGATCTTGGCGATCAGGTGCGGGTCAGCGATGTGGGCGCGGGTCATGCCGACCATGTCGACGTAACCGCCCTCCAGAATCCGCGTGGCCTGATTCGGGTCCTTGATGTTCTGCGCGTGCAGCACCGGAACCTTGACCACTTCCTTGATCCCGGCCGCCAGGTGCAGGAACGGCTCCGGCGGGTAACTCATGTTCGGAATCACGTTGGCCAGGGTGTTGTGGGTATCGCAACCCGAGCCGACGACGCCGATGAAATCGAGCATGCCGGTGTCGTCGTAATACTTGGCGATCTGCTTCATGTCTTCGTGGGACAGACCGTCCGGGTGGAACTCGTCACCGCAGATGCGCATGCCGACGCAGAAGTCGTCACCGACTTCGGCGCGTACGGCTTTCAGGACTTCCAGACCGAACTTCATCCGGCCTTCAAAGGTGCCGCCCCATTCGTCGGTCCGCTTGTTGACCCGCGGGCTCCAGAACTGGTCGATCATGTGCTGATGCACCGCCGACAGTTCGACGCCGTCCAGACCACCGGCCTTGGCGCGGCGCGCGGCTTGCGCGTAGTTGCCGATCACCCGCCAGATTTCTTCCGGCTCGATGGTTTTGCAGGTAGCGCGGTGCACCGGTTCGCGGATGCCCGACGGCGACATCAGGGTCGGCCAGTGGAAACCGTCCCAACGGGAGCGGCGGCCCATGTGGGTAATCTGGATCATGATCTTGGCGCCATGCTTGTGCATGGCGTCGGCGAGATTCTGGAAGTGCGGGATGATCCGGTCGGTGGACAGGTTCACCGAACTCCACCATTGCTGCGGGCTGTCGATCGCCACCACGGACGAACCGCCACAGATCGCCAGGCCGATGCCGCCCTTGGCTTTCTCTTCGTAATATTTGACGTACCGTTCGGTGGTCATGCCGCCGTCGGTCGCGTAGACCTCGGCGTGCGCGGTGCTGAGCACGCGGTTGCGGATGGTCAGTTTGCCAATTTGAATTGGCTGGAACATTGCTTCGAAAGCCATGGCGGGTTCCTCGACTTACAACGGCTTGACGGTGAACAGGCCGTCGTCGTGGCCTTCTTCGGAGCCACCGTAGACCTGCTCGGCCACGGTGCGGATCTTGCTGCCGCGAGCGGCGAGGATCTGATCCATGGCCCCGGCAAACCAGCCGGTGAACATGTAGTCGACCTTGCGCCCGACCTTGCCGTAGACGTAGACGAATGCGGAGTGTTCGAGCTTGACGCTGGCAGTGCCTTTGTCGAGGTCGATGTCCTGGATCTTGAACAGGCCCCAGCCGCGCTGCGACAGACGCTTCATGTAGTGTTCGAACACCGCTACGCCTTCCAGGCCATGGCACTCGGCTTCTTTTTCACACCAGTGCCAGGCGGACTTGTAGCCGGCCTTGTAGAGGATTTCGGCATAGGCGTCGGCGCCCAGCACTTCCTCGATGCCCATGTGGTTGTTGACGAAGAAATGCCGCGGCACGTACAGCATCGGCAGGGCGTCGGAGGTCCAGACACCGGTCTCGCTGTCGACTTCGATTGGCAATTGCGGGGCGATCTTGGCCATGGAAACTTAACTCCAGAAAAATTTTGGTGTTGCCCCCGGCGCGGACGGCCGGGGGAAAGTATTCAGAGAAGCGGCTTACTCGCCCCAGACGTCCTTGAGGACGTTCACCCAGTTTTCACCCATGATCTTGCGCACGACGCGCTCGGAGTGGCCGCGCTTGAGCAGGGTTTCGGTCAGGTTCGGGAACTCGCCGACGGTGCGGATGCCCAGCGGGTTGATGATCTTGCCGAAGTTGGTCAGACGGCGGGCGTAGCCCTTGTCGTGGGTCAGGTATTCGAAGAAGTCCTGACCGTGACCCTGGGTGAAGTCGGTGCCGATGCCGATGGCGTCTTCGCCGACGATGTTCATGGTGTATTCGATGGCTTCGGCGTAGTCGTCGATGGTCGAATCGATGCCCTTGGCCAGGAACGGCGCGAACATGGTCACGCCGACGAAACCGCCATGGTCAGCGATGAACTTCAGCTCTTCGTCGGACTTGTTGCGCGGGTGTTCTTTCAGCCCCGATGGCAGGCAGTGGGAATAGCAGACCGGTTTTTTCGATTCGAGGATGACTTCTTCGGAAGTCTTGGAGCCGACGTGGGACAGGTCGCACATGACGCCGACACGGTTCATCTCGGCGACGATCTCGCGACCGAAGCCCGACAGACCGCCGTCACGTTCGTAGCAACCGGTGCCCACCAGGTTCTGGGTGTTGTAGCACATCTGCACGATGCCGACGCCGAGCTGCTTGAACACTTCGACGTAACCGATCTGGTCTTCAAACGCGTGGGCGTTCTGGAAGCCGAAGAGGATGCCGGTCTTGCCCTGCTCCTTGGCCTTGCGGATGTCGGCAGTGGTGCGTACGGGGATCACCAGGTCACTGTTCTCGCGGATCAGTTTCTGGCTGGCGGCGATGTTGTTGACCGTGGCCTGAAAGCCCTCCCACACCGACACAGTGCAGTTGGCCGCCGTCAGACCGCCCTTGCGCATGTCTTCGAACAGCTCGCGGTTCCATTTGGCAATGATCAGACCGTCGATAACGATGCTGTCGGCGTGTAATTCGGCTGGGCTCATCAGGCGTCCCCTTATTGGCGATTCATGCGCCGAATCGTCTGCCGGCGCTTTGGGGCCAGCATATGCCTCGGTGCGCGACCAGCCGGGTGCAAAAACGACAGGGGAATTGCCGAAAGCGTCAATCCGCGACAAAGGGTCGCCAACCGGTCCGACCAGCCACCTGTTCAAGCCCGCGAGCTTGAGCCAGAATCTTGCGCATCTTGGATACACCACTGGATTAGAGCGGCGACAACCATGAAATCGATCTTCCTGGCCCTGGCACTGATTGCGACCGGCGTACACGCCGCCGAAGAGTCCGACAACAACCCGTGCGACGCGGTGGAAAACGACATCCAGACGCTGGAATGCTCGGCCTACAGCCGCACCACCGCCGAGGACCTGCTCAAGGACAACTACGCCAGCCTGAACGAGCGCATGCAGACGACCTACGGCAAGAACCCGGCGCAACTGGCCGACATCACCGCCAAAATCAAGGCCGCCCAGCAACAATGGCTGAAAACCCGCGACGCCGACTGCGCCGTCGAAGCCTTCCCGGCGACGGACGGCAGCAAGGCATTCAAGATTGCGCAGAACGATTGCGTGGCGCGGATGAGTGACGAGCGGTCGGAGTTTTTGGAGTCGATTGGGCAGGAGTAATCGATTATTGACTGAAGAAAGCTGGAAGTATTTTTCAGCTTTCTGATGCAAAAGAACCTTTTCCCACAAAACGTTCAGATCTGCCCCACATCACCTGTCCGAAGCCGCTGTTCTAGAGGCTTTGCGCGCAACATGCCGTCAAATGTTGTTTATTGGCCACCTGAAAAATATAAGCAAAGATTCGCAAATCTTATAAAAGACTTATATTCTGCCATGAACAGCATCCACTGGACTCGAAAGGCCGTTAAGCAACTCCTGAAATTGCATTCCGCTCATCAGTGTCAGGTCAGAGATGCCATCACGGTGCTTGCTGACATGCCTGATGTGGGCAATGTGAAAGCACTGGTTGGTCATGACTACGCTTATCGGCTGCGTGTCGGTAATTACCGAGTCATGTTCGACTGGGATGGCGCGATCAAAGTGGTCAGTATTCAAGAGGTAAAAAAACGCGATGAACGCACTTACTGACATCCAAATCATCAATGATTCCGAGGGTAAACCCGCTTTCGTAGTCATTCCGTATGCGCAATATGTGGCGCAGAAAATGGAGCCTGACCTGATTCCCCATGAGGTGGTCAGTCGCATTGTCGACGGGGCAACTCCGATCAGGGCCTGGCGCGAACATCTCAACCTGACCCAGGAAGAAGTGGCGAAACGCATGGGTATTTCGCAGCCGGCTTTTGCCCAACAGGAAACCGTTGCAAAGCCGCGCAAGGCCACTCGCGAGAAGATTGCAGCGGCATTTGGCATCACCGCCAACCAGCTTGAGCTGTAAGCTGCACCTCTTCAGCCAATCAAGGGATTCACATGAACATCTGCGGTATCGAAATCAAAGGCAGTGAAGCGATCATCGCCGTGGCGTCCCTCGACGGTTCGGTGCTGAGCCATGTGGCGCTGAGCACCAAAAAAATCGCTTTGGAGGATGACGACGAGGCGGCCAACGTGAAGCTGTTCGCGGCTCAGGTGGCGTCGTTCGTGCGCGAGAACTCGATTGATCGCATCGCGATCAAGAAGCGCAGCAAGAAGGGCGAGTTTGCCGGTGGGCCGACCACGTTCAAGATCGAGGGTGTGTTTCAGCTGCTGGACGGTTGCGAGGTGACGCTGCTGTCGCCGCAGACGATCAACGCCCAGGCCAAGAAGCACAACTTCGAACTGCCGGGCACGCTGAACAAGTATCAGCATGAAGCCTACAAGGCTGCGTGCTCGGCATTGGTGAAGAAATAACTAGCGCGCCTTGCGCGCGCTCAGCCAGTCACCGAAGGACTTGTCCTCCAGTGCGTAGCCTCCACGGCTCGACTTCCACACCAGCTCCTTGTCGCGCAGGGCATCGATGCAGGCCTGAATGGTCTGGGTGCCCGGCACCACGTCGCTGCCCATGTTCTCCAGTGCCTTGCCGACTGCCATGAGCGTGCTGTCAGTGAACGGAGCAAAAGGCTCGTTGTTCTGTGAGCGCTCCACCATCACCTCCAGCACGGCGCGCTGAGGGATGGTCAGAGCGTTCCAGGCGCTCTCGAACTCGGTCCACACGCCTGCGCGCAACAATTCGGCTCGGCTGTGCAGCAGCTGCCCCAGATTGCTGGCCTCGCCCAGTTCCAGTGCCACTTCACCAATGATGGTGCGCAACATTTCCGGGCGCCGCCCCACCAACTCGAAGGCCTCATCGATATCGGCAGCGCTGAACTGATTGGTCTCGGCCAGATGGGCGTTGAGGTGCAAGGTGTACGCCTGGGTGAACTCTTTCCCCAGCAATGGAAAGGGCGTGATGCTGGAGCCGAAGAACGGTTGGCTCTTGCCCAGCACCAGGTGCGCGAGTTTGTCGCGATTGGAACCGGTGAACACCAGGTGCAAACCGCTGCCCTCACCTTCACGTCCCTGGTTGAGCTGATCCCGCGCTGCCTTCAGGGCAAACATCGCGTTGATGCCTGCGGCGGTGGTGAGTGCGTGCTGGGCCTCATCGATTACCAGCACTACGGATTTTTCCGCGGCACTGTGGAGCAGTTCCAGCGCTTGTGTCAGGGTCGCGCCGGCCGGCAGTTGCGGCTTGGTGAAATCCCAGGACAAGGTGCGCAGAAAGCTGAGTTTTTCGATGCCGATATTCTTCGCCAGTTTGCGGATGCCCTTTTCAAAGGGGACCAACGCGCCTGCAATGGCACTGGCGATCAAGTCAGCAGGGTCTTTTTCCTTGTCGGCCCACAGGTCGACATAAACCGTCAGCCAGCCACGGGCCTGGCATTCCGGAATCAGGTCCTCGCGCAAAAAGGTACTTTTGCCCGTGCGACGCGGCGCTGCCAGAAAAAGGCCGGAGGTGAAATCCTGCAGACCTGCACCCACCAGACCATCGGCAACGCTGCGGGCCAGAGCGGGGCGGCGAAAAACGAAGCCATTGTTTCTGGACATGGTTTTACACTCAATTATTCAAACGACTGTAATTTATACCTGAAAGTATAATTAACTATAATCGTCCGTCAAACGGTCTCCCGTCGCCGGTCCTCCCGCGGACACCGGGCAAACTTCGCCCGGTAGCTGCGGGTGAAATACGACGGTGATTCAAACCCGCAGGCGATGCTCACTTCGAGCACGCTCATGTCGGTCTGGCGCAACAGCTGCCGGGCCTTTTCCAGCCTTAAGCGCAGATAGAAATTGCTCGGCGTGTCATTCAGATGCAGCCGGAACAAACGCTCCAGTTGCCGCCGCGTCACCTTGATCGATTCCGCCAGTTCCAGCGTGGTCAGCGGTGGTTCGCTGTGTTGCTCCATCTCGCCAATCACATGCACCAGCTTCTTGTTGCTGATGCCGTAGCGCGTGGCGACTTCCATCCGCTGGTGGTCTTTGCGCGGACGAATTCGCCCCAATACGAACTGCTCGCTGACCTGGATCGCCAGTTGCGGGCCGTGGGCCTGGGCGATCAGGTCGAGCATCAAGTCGATGGAAGCAGTGCCGCCGGCAGACGTGATGCGCCGACGGTCGATCTCGAACAGCTCCTGGGTGACGCTGAGCTGTGGATAAGATTCCTTGAAGGCGTCGATGGCCTCCCAGTGCAGAGTCAGGCGATGACCATCGAGCAGACCGGCTTCGGCGAGGACGAAACTGCCGGTGTCGATAGCGCCGAGGGTCACGCCTTCGTTGTCCAGCCGTCGCAGCCAGTGCTCCAGCGCCGGGGTAGCGAACTTCAGCGGTTCGAACCCGGCGATCACCAGCAGCGTCGCCCCTTTCTTCAGCGGTTCCAGCGCCGCATCGGCGTTGACCGACATTCCATTACTCGCCAGCACCGCTCCACCATCGGCGCTCAAGACGTGCCAGCGGTACAGCTCGCCGCGAAAGCGGTTGGCCACCCGCAGCGGTTCGATCGCAGAGATGAAACCGATGGCGGAAAAACCCGGCATCAACAGAAAGTAGAAATCCTGGGACATGGCGCGCACTCGGTTAGCGGGTAGCGTGCAACGTTGATACGCCAGTTGTCGGCGGCATTCAAGAGCACAGGTCGCTGCAGTGCAAGAGCTGGTCGCCGCAGTGCGTTTTTGCGGGGGCATAGCTGCGTAATTTGGCATCACCGGCACGACAGATGCCGGAACCCACAATAACGACCTGCCGAGGAACCCGACATGAAACGACTGATCAGCAGCTGTGTTCTCGCACTCAGTGGTACCGCGTTTTTAAGCGCCAGTGTCATGGCGGCCGATTCCGCATCGTGTCAGAACGTGCGCATGGGCGTGGTGAACTGGACCGACGTGATCGCCACCAGCGCCATGGCCCAGGTTCTGCTCGACGGCCTCGGCTACAGCACCAAACAGACCAGCGCCTCCCAGCAAATCGTCTTCGCCGGCATCCGCGACCAGCGTCTGGACCTGTTCCTCGGCTACTGGAACCCGCTGATGACCCAGACCATCACCCCGTTCGTCGACGCCAATCAGGTCAAAGTCCTCCAGGCACCGAGCCTCAAGGACGCCCGCGCCACCCTCGCCGTGCCGACCTATCTGGCGGACAAGGGTCTGAAAACCTTCGCCGACATCGCCAAGTTCGAGAAAGAACTGGGCGGCAAGATCTACGGCATCGAGCCAGGCTCGGGGGCCAACACTCAGATCAAGGCGATGATCGCCAAGAACCAGTTCGGCCTCGGCAAGTTCCAGCTCGTGGAATCCAGCGAGGCCGGCATGCTCGCCGCCGTCGATCGCGCCGTGCGCCGCAAGGAAGCCGTGGTGTTCTTCGGCTGGGCGCCGCACCCGATGAACGTCAACGTGCAGATGACCTATCTGACCGGCAGCGACGACGCCCTCGGCCCGAACGAAGGCATGGCCACCGTATGGACCGTCACCGCGCCGAAATACGCCGAACAATGCCCGAACGTCAGTCGCCTGCTGAGCAACCTGACATTCACCGCCGAAGACGAGAGCCGGATGATGCAGCCGCTGCTCGATCACAAGGACGCTTTCGAATCGGCCAAACAATGGCTCAAAGATCACCCGCAGGACAAACAGCGCTGGCTCGAAGGCGTTACCACTTTCGATGGCAAACCGGCGGCTGAAAACCTCCAGCTCACCAGCAAATAAACCGCAACGAACGCCCCCTTCGCAGCCCGCCACGGGCTGCGAACAGACCCATCACGCCTGAAGGAAAACGCACCATGAACCACGACGTCATCATCACCTGCGCACTCACCGGTGCTGGCGACACGACCGCCAAGAGCCCTCACGTGCCGGTCACTCCAAAGCAAATCGCCGCAGCCGCCGTGGAAGCGGCCAAGGCCGGCGCCACGGTCGTGCACTGCCACGTCCGTGACCCGCAGACCGGCAAGTTCAGCCGCGACGTGGCGCTGTACCGCGAAGTCATGGAGCGTATCCGCGAAGCCGACGTCGACATCATCGTCAACCTCACCGCCGGCATGGGTGGCGACCTGGAAATCGGCCCGGGCGAGAACCCGATGGAGTTCGGTCCGAACACCGATCTGGTCGGCCCGCTGACCCGTCTGGCCCACGTAGAAGAACTGCTGCCGGAAATCTGCACGCTGGATTGCGGCACCCTGAACTTCGGCGACGGCGACACCATTTACGTCTCCACCCCGGCCCAACTGCGGGCTGGTGCCAAGCGCATCACCGAGCTGGGCGTGAAGGCGGAGCTGGAGATTTTCGACACCGGTCACCTGTGGTTCGCCAAACAGATGATCAAGGAAGGCCTGCTCGACAATCCGCTGTTCCAGCTGTGCCTGGGCATCCCGTGGGGCGCCCCGGCGGACACCACCACCATGAAAGCCATGGTCGACAACCTGCCCGCCGATGCGGTGTGGGCCGGGTTCGGCATCGGACGGATGCAGATGCCGATGGCCGCGCAAGCGGTGCTGCTCGGCGGCAACGTGCGGGTCGGTCTGGAAGACAACCTGTGGCTGGACAAAGGCGTGCTGGCGACCAATGGCCAACTGGTCGAACGCGCCAGCGAAATCCTCAGCCGCCTCGGCGCCCGCGTGCTGACCCCGGCTGAAGGCCGCAAGAAGATGGGCCTGACCCAGCGCGGCTAAACAATCACCTATTTACCCCTGTGGGAGCGAGCCTGCTCGCGAAGAGGCTGGTACATCCGAAGCATCTTCATCAGCAGTGCCGCCGCATTCGCGAGCAAGCCCGCTCCCACAGGGAATCACCGAATTTTCCTAGGAAATCACCATGAGTTTTATCACCGAAATCAAAACCTTCGCAGCACTGGGCAGCGGCGTCATCGGCAGCGGCTGGGTCGCCCGCGCCCTCGCCCATGGCCTCGACGTGGTGGCCTGGGACCCGGCGCCGGGTGCCGAAGCGGCGCTGCGCAAACGCGTGGCCAATGCCTGGGGCGCGCTGGAGAAAAACGGTCTGGCGCCGGGTGCTTCGCAAGATCGCTTGCGGTTTGTCGCGACCATTGAAGAGTGCGTGCGCGATGCGGACTTCATCCAGGAAAGCGCCCCGGAACGCCTCGAACTGAAACTGGAGCTGCACAGCAAGATCAGCGCAGCGGCCAAGCCCAATGCCCTGATCGGTTCCAGCACTTCAGGCCTGTTGCCAAGCGAGTTCTACGAGAGCTCGACCCATCCGGAACGTTGCGTGGTCGGTCACCCGTTCAACCCGGTTTACCTGCTGCCGCTGGTGGAAGTGGTGGGCGGCAAGAACACCGCGCCGGAAGCGGTTCAAGCGGCGATGAAAGTCTACGAATCCCTCGGCATGCGCCCGCTGCATGTGCGCAAGGAAGTGCCGGGCTTCATCGCCGACCGCCTGCTCGAAGCGCTGTGGCGCGAGGCGCTGCACCTGGTCAACGACGGTGTGGCGACCACCGGAGAGATCGATGATGCGATCCGCTTTGGTGCCGGTCTGCGCTGGTCGTTCATGGGCACGTTCTTGACTTACACCCTGGCCGGTGGCGATGCCGGCATGCGTCACTTCATGTCGCAGTTCGGCCCGGCGTTGCAGTTGCCGTGGACGTACCTGCCGGCACCGGAACTGACCGACAAGTTGATCGACGATGTGGTGGATGGCACCAGCGATCAACTGGGCCGACACAGTATTTCGGCGCTGGAGCGCTATCGTGATGATTGCTTGCTGGCGGTGCTTGAGGCGGTGAAGACCACCAAAGAAAAGCACGGGATGAGTTTCAGCGAGTGATCGCATATTGATCGTTCCCACGCAGAGCGTGGGAACGATCGTGCCTGGAGATAAACATGCCCACCCTCACCACCTACCAAACCCGCATCATCCCCGACTGGGTCGATTACAACGGCCACCTGCGCGACGCCTTCTATCTGCTGATTTTCAGCTACGCCACCGACGCCCTGATGGATCGCCTCGGCATGGACAGCAACAACCGCGAAGCCAGCGGTCACTCGTTGTTCACCCTCGAACTGCACCTCAACTACCTGCACGAAGTGAAGCTCGACGCCGAAGTCGAAGTGCGCACGCAGATCATCGGTCACGACCAGAAACGCCTGCACCTCTATCACAGCCTGCACCTGGCCGGCGGCGACAAGGAACTGGCCGGGAACGAACAGATGCTGCTGCACGTCGACCTCGCCGGGCCACGTTCCGCACCGTTCACCCCGGACACCCTGGGCCGTCTGCAAGCCATCGTCGCCGAGCAGGCCGACCTGCCCACCCCGGCTTACATCGGCCGGGTCATCGCCCTGCCCCCAGCCCGGTAAATCCATCCATCGCAAGGAGCCGCCATGCAAACCGCCGCTGCTGTTGCCGATTTCCGTACCTATCCGTTGATCAGCGCGCTGAACGGCGTGCAGAGCCTGGCGGATCGCGTCTTGATTGAATGGGCCGACGGGCGTGTCAGCCCGTTCCACCACGTGTGGCTACGCGACAACTGTCCGTGTCCGCACTGCGTCTACAGCGTCACCCGCGAGCAAGTGTTCGAGATCGTCGATGCGGCGCAGGATCTGTCGCCCTCCGCCGCGCATATCGACACCGATGGCTGCCTGCGTATCGACTGGCAGGACGGCCACCTCAGCCGCTTCGATGCAGGCTGGCTGCGGGCCCACGCCTACGACGACGAATCCCGCGCCGAACGCTTCGCCGCCAGGCCGAAACCCTTCCTGTGGCGCAGCGATTTGCAGTTGCCGGTGTTCGACTATGCAGCCCTGATGAACGACAACGCCGCACTGCTGCAATGGTTGCTGGCAGTGCGCGACATCGGCCTGACTCAAGTGCGCGGCGTACCCACCGAACCCGGCTCGCTGAAGCTGATCGCCCAGCGCATTTCGTTCATCCGCGAGAGCAACTTCGGCGTGCTGTTCAACGTGCAATCCAAGGCCGATGCCGACAGTAATGCCTACACCGCTTTCAACCTGCCATTGCACACGGATCTGCCGACCCGCGAGCTGCAACCGGGGCTGCAATTTCTACATTGCCTGGTGAACGACGCGGAGGGTGGCGAGAGCATTTTCGTCGACGGTTTTGCGATTGCCGAAGCGTTGCGCCAGGAGGATCCCGCGTCGTTTCAGGCGCTGTGCGAGATCCCGGTGGAGTTTCGCAACAAGGACCGCCACAGCGACTATCGCTGCCTCGCGCCGATCATCGCTCTGGATGCCTTGGGCCGGGTTGCGGAAATCCGCATGGCCAATTTTCTGCGCGGCGCGTTCGACACGTCAGTGGCGCAAATGCCCCTGCTGTATCGCGCTTACCGGCGCTTCATCGCCATGACCCGCGAACCACGTTTCCGGCTGATGCAGCGGCTCAATCCGGGCGAGTTGTGGTGCTTCGACAACCGCCGCACCCTGCATGCGCGCAATGCGTTCGACCCGTCCACCGGGGCCCGGCACTTTCAAGGCTGCTACATCGATCGGGATGAGTTGCTGTCGCGGATTCTGGTGTTGCAACGCTAAACCGCGTCATCGTTCATCGCCAGCAGGCTGGCTCCCACAAAGAGCGCATTTCAATGTGGGAGCCAGCCTGCTGGCGATGAATGCACCTCGATTTACCTGACACACAGGCAAAAAAAACCCCGATACAAGCCGTGACAGGATCGGGGCGAGGGTACTGTTGAGGAGCTGCTGTGCCGAGGGTGACCAAACCTTCGTGAAGCGAGCTGAGGCCAGTGTGCCCACTCCCCGGTAACACGAGTTAGCCGAAAACGACCTGTTCATAGCCGTCGCGGCCACTGCGACAAATCGCCCTTGCCGTGCCTGTGCAGGCCTACCAGAATCGAGTCACGACCTCCGTTGCCGAAGAAGGATTCGCGTCATGATGTATGCCGATTTGATCGATCAGGAAGACCTGTTGGGCCAGCTCAAGTCGTTGGGATTCGAAGTGCCGTCGGGCTCAACTGCCCTGCAGGCCTGCGAGTGCGCGGTGCGGGGTCTGGACGATGTGCGGGCCAACACGCTGCGCACCATGGTCAAGCAGATGTACACCAGCAGCGCGAGCATTCAGCCGACCGTGCGCGAAGCCATCGACAAGCAGTTGCTGCCGGCCCTGGCGCAGTATCAGCAAACCCGCGCCTGACATCTGACCGAAAAAAAGATCGCAGCCTGCGACAGTGCCTTTCCTGAAGGCGCTGTCGCAGGCTGCGATCTTTCGTTTTAGAGACGCACGCTGGCGAAGGTCGACTCGTTGCGCGCCTGGCTCAGCGCCGACATCGGCCCGGACAGCGGCGACATCACGATGGCCTGCGGCAGCGGCAGCATCGCCACCTGCTGGGTGGTGTTGGAACCGACGCGCTCGTCACGCGGTGGAATGCCGAAATATTCGCGGTAGCACTTGGAGAAGTGCGGCGTCGACACGAAGCCGCAGACCGACGCCACTTCGATGATCGACATCGGCGTCTGTTTGAGCAGTTGCCGGGCACGGATCAGGCGCAGCTTGAGGTAGTAGCGCGACGGCGAGCAATGCAGGTATTTCTGGAACAGGCGCTCGAGCTGGCGACGGGACACGGCGACGTACACCGCCAGTTCGTCGAGGTCGATCGGCTCTTCCAGGTTGGCTTCCATCAGCGCGACGATTTCCTGCAGCTTCGGCTGGTTGGTGCCGAGCATGTGCTTGAGCGGCACACGCTGGTGATCCTGCTCGTTGCGGATGCGTTCGTAGACAAACATCTCGGAGATCGCGGCGGACAGTTCACGGCCGTGATCGCGGCTGATCAGGTGCAGCATCATGTCCAGCGGCGCGGTGCCCCCGGAGCTGGTGAAACGGTTGCGGTCGAGGGTGAACAGACGGGTGCTCATCGCCACGCGAGGGAAAGCTTCCTGCATTGCCGCCAGACATTCCCAGTGCACGCTGCAATCGAAGCCATCGAGCAGGCCGGCGCAGGCCAGGGCCCAACTGCCGGTGCACACGGCACCGAGGCGACGGGACTGGCGCGCCTGGCTTTGCAGCCACGAGACATGTTCACGGGTAACGGTGCGTTGAATACCGATCCCGCCGCACACGATGATGGTGTCGAGGGCCGGGGCTTTGTGCATGGAGGCGTCGGGAGTGATCTGCAGACCGTCACTGGCCCAGACCTGACCACCGTCGACGGTGAGGGTCGTCCAGCGATACAGCTCGCGACCGGACAACTGGTTGGCCATGCGCAGCGGTTCGACTGCGGAAGCCAGGGAAATCAGCGTGAAATTGTCCAGCAGCAGAAAGCCGATGGATTGAGGCGCACGGTTCTGGGGTTGAGCCCCGGAGTTGAACGACGTCATCGCGGTATCTCCTCACACAAAGCGGGTGATGGCCTCAGGCGGAGGCTCTTGTTATTGCCATCGTTCTCTTGCGTGAGACGGGCTTTGTTATGACAGAGCAATTGCCATGCCTAAAATTGAATGGCCGTTCAATAACTCCTGAAAACGACGTCGCGACGCGTCTACACAAGCGCTCCGATGAGAGCTGATTCGAAGTGCCATCAGCGGCGGTGAAAGCCCTGCCCCGGCGTGCGTGAGCAGATCGGTAGCACTTGTGGGAACAGGGCTGCGGCGGATTGTCCTACAGTGTCACCGCTGGCACAGGTGACGGACGGTAGCACCTGTGAATCAGGCGCTGTACGTGGGAAAGACTCTTATCTGATTGCGACGCGCCAAAAGGTGGCGCGTTTTATTGTCGATGCTCACTTGGTGCGCAGTTTTGACTGGTCTGGTGCTATCGGGAAATCAGCACTCAACCGCGCTGACCGCCAACCCGCCGCGCGAAGTCTCTTTATATTTGTCATGCATGTCGGCACCGGTATCTCGCATGGTACGAATCACCCGATCCAGCGAGATAAAGTGCTGGCCATCGCCGCGCAAGGCCATCTGCGCCGCGTTGATCGCCTTCACCGCCGCAATCGCGTTGCGCTCGATACACGGTACCTGGACCAGGCCACCGACCGGATCGCAGGTCAGACCGAGGTTGTGCTCCAGACCGATTTCCGCTGCGTTGCACAATTGCTCCGGGCTCGCGCCGAGGATTTCCGCCAGCCCCGCTGCTGCCATTGCGCAGGCCGAACCGACCTCCCCCTGGCAACCGACTTCGGCGCCGGAGATCGAGGCGTTCTTCTTGCACAGAATCCCCACGGCCGCCGCACCAAGGAAATAGTCGACCACGTTGGCGTCGGTCACCGCTTCGCTGAATTTCATGAAGTAGTGCAGCACCGCCGGAATGATCCCGGCCGCGCCGTTGGTCGGCGCCGTGACCATGCGCCCGCCGGCAGCGTTTTCTTCATTTACCGCCAGGGCAAACAGGTTGACCCACTCCATGGCGCTGAGGGTCGAGCCGATCACATTGGGCTTGTTCAGTTCCTGCAGACTGCGGTGCAGTTTCGCCGCACGCCGGCGCACGTTGAGTCCGCCGGGCAGAATGCCTTCGTGCCTCAGACCCTGCTCGACGCAATCCTGCATCGCCCGCCAGAGCTTCATCAGCCCGGCGCGGATTTCCTCTTCGCTGCGCCAGACTTTCTCGTTGGCCATCATCAGCTCGGCGACGCGCAGGTTGTTCTGCTTGCACAACTCCAGCAGTTCGACCGCGCTGGAAAAGTCATAAGGCAATTCGGTGCGATCCAGATCCACCACACCGCTGGACGCCTGCGCCTCATCGACGACAAAACCGCCGCCGACCGAATAGTAGGTGTCGCGATGAATCTCGCCGTGATCGCCTTCGGCGACCAGGGTCATGGCGTTGGGATGGAATGGCAGGTTCTCGTCGATCAGGCGCATGTCGCGGGCCCATATAAAAGGCACCGACAAACGACCATCGAGCAAAAGGGTGTGGGTTTCACGCAGGGCCTGGATCCGCGGGCCGATCTGCGACGGGTCGATCGCGTCCGGCCACTCGCCCATCAGGCCCATGATCACCGCGTTGTCGCTGCCGTGACCGACACCGGTGGCCGACAGCGAACCGAACAGTTGCACTTCGACCCGGCGCACTTGCTCCAGCAGGAATTTGTCGCGCAACGACTCGACGAACAGCGCCGCGGCGCGCATCGGCCCGACGGTGTGAGAACTGGAGGGACCAATGCCGATTTTGAACAGGTCGAAAACGCTGATAGCCATTGATGCAGAGCTCCTGAGAGTGCCGGTCCGGGGCGTGAAGCGCCCGCTGGCGGAGCTGCTACGCTCTAGCTGCGATCCGCCGGAATGCCCGCATCATCAGGCTTTTCCCGGGTCGTCCGGCGTCTGACACCGACGCACTCATGCCCACGAACGCCGTGCCGGTTTTCGCCCGTGTTTTCGCCGTTTTTATGCGGTTCAGATGGCCAAACGGGGCTGAAAAAAGCTGTAAACGACGTCACCGACACTGGATGCGACCATCCCTGTACTGGATACGACGCACCCTGTAGGCGTCAGATTTTCACTGGTACATGATCGTATCGACTCGATTGCAAGGCGCCGTGACAGAGCTGTCTCCAGAACGCCATCCAACCGCAACCTATAAGTGCGGTGGTCCAGTCGGAACACTGCCAAAAAAAACACCAAGGAGTCCATCCATGAAAGGTTCCCCATCGTTGTTGTTGGCCGCCATGCTGAGTCTGCCGTTACTGGCTCAAGCCGCAGAACCGGCGCAGTGCAGTACCGTTAACTTCTCCGATGTCGGCTGGACCGACATCACCGCAACAACCGCGACCACCAGCGTGGTGCTCGACGCCCTCGGCTACAAGACCAAGACCACCATGATCTCCGTGCCCGTGACCTACAAGTCGCTGGCCGACGGCAAGAACATGGACGTGTTCCTCGGCAACTGGATGCCGACCATGGAAAACGACATCAAGGCCTACCGCGACGCCGGCACCGTGGAAGTCGTGCGCACCAACCTCAAGGGCGCCAAATACACCCTCGCCGTGCCGCAGGCGCTGTACGACAAGGGCCTGCACGACTTCGCCGACATCGCCAAATTCAAGAAAGAGCTCGACGGCAAGATCTACGGCATCGAGCCAGGCAACGACGGCAACCGCCTGATCCAGAGCATGATCGACAAGAACGCCTTCGGCCTGAAAGACGCCGGCTTCAAGGTCGTCGAATCCTCCGAGGCGGGCATGCTCTCGCAGGTCGACCGCGCGCAGAAGCGCGACACCGCCGTGGTCTTCCTCGGCTGGGCACCGCACCCGATGAACAAGCGCTTCAAGATTCAATACCTGACCGGCGGCGACGACTTCTTCGGCCCGGATTTCGGCGCCGCTACTGTCGCGACCAACACCCGCAAGGGCTACGTCGAGGAATGCAGCAACGTCGGTCAGTTGCTGAAAAATCTGGAGTTCACCGTCGACATGGAAAGCACCCTGATGGGCAACATCCTCGACGACAAGATGAAGCCTGACGCGGCCGCCAAGGCCTGGCTGAAAAAGAATCCACAGGTGCTCGATACCTGGCTCGCTGGCGTGACCACCATTGACGGTAAACCTGGCCTGGAGGCCGTGAAAGCCAAGCTCGCGCAGTAATCGCTTATGCCGGGCGGGTCAGTCCCGCCCGGGCTGTTATTTCCTTGCATGCGGACGTTCACTACCATGCTGATTGATCAGAAAATCCCTTTAGGCCAGTACATCGCGGGCTTCGTTGAATGGTTGACGCAACACGGCGCCAGCACCTTCGACGCAATCGCCGTGACCCTGGAAACGATGATCCACGGCGTGACGTTTGCGCTGACCTGGTTCAACCCGCTGGTGTTGATCGGCCTCATCGCTCTGCTCGCGCACTTCATTCAACGCAAATGGGGCCTCACCGCCTTCGTGATCGCCTCCTTTCTGCTGATCCTCAACCTGGGGTACTGGCAGGAAACCATGGAAACCCTCGCCCAGGTCATGTTCGCGACCCTGGTCTGCGTGGTCATCGGCGTGCCGCTGGGCATCGTCGCCGCGCACAAACCGATGTTCTACACTTTGATGAGGCCGGTGCTCGATCTGATGCAGACCGTACCGACCTTCGTTTACCTCATTCCTACCCTGACCCTCTTCGGGCTGGGCGTGGTTCCGGGCCTGATCTCCACGGTGGTGTTCGCCATCGCTGCGCCGATCCGCCTGACCTACCTGGGCATCCGCGATGTCCCGGAAGAACTGATGGACGCCGGCAAGGCCTTCGGCTGCTCGCGTCGCCAACTGCTTTCACGGATCGAACTGCCCCACGCCATGCCGAGCATCGCAGCCGGCATCACCCAGTGCATCATGCTGTCGCTGTCGATGGTGGTGATCGCGGCACTGGTGGGC
Source organism: Pseudomonas fluorescens (assembly GCF_012974785.1). Classification (GTDB taxonomy): domain Bacteria; phylum Pseudomonadota; class Gammaproteobacteria; order Pseudomonadales; family Pseudomonadaceae; genus Aquipseudomonas; species Aquipseudomonas fluorescens_BT. The sequence continues at coordinate 5,820,693 of NZ_CP027561.1, forward strand.
GCCGACGGACTCGGCAAACCGGTGGTCAACGCACTGAACACTGCTGATATCGCTCTGGGCTTCGAAGCGGGCCTGGCGATCGTACTGCTGGCGATCATGCTCGACCGTATCTGCAAACAACCCGACGCCAAAGTAGGGGGTGACGCATGAGCATAATCCGCTTCGATAACGTAGACGTTATCTTCGCCAAGGATCCACGCGAGGCACTCAAGCTGCTGGATCAGGGCATGACCCGCAACGAGATCCTGAAAAAGACCGGACAGATTGTCGGCGTTGAAAAAGCCAGCCTGGACATCGAGAAAGGTGAAATCTGTGTACTGATGGGTTTGTCCGGCTCCGGCAAATCCAGCCTGCTGCGCTGCATCAACGGCCTCAACACCGTGAGCCGCGGCAAGCTGTTCGTCGAGCACGAAGGCAAGCAGATCGACATCGCTTCCTGCAGCCCGGCCGAACTGAAAATGATGCGCACCAAGCGCATCGCCATGGTGTTCCAGAAGTTCGCCCTGATGCCTTGGCTGACCGTTCGCGAGAACATCAGCTTCGGTCTGGAAATGCAGGGTCGTCCCGAAAAAGAACGCCGCAAACTGGTGGACGACAAGCTTGAGCTGGTAGGCCTGACCCAGTGGCGCAACAAGAAACCCAACGAGCTGTCCGGCGGCATGCAGCAGCGTGTGGGCCTGGCCCGCGCACTGGCGATGGACGCCGACATTCTGCTGATGGACGAACCCTTCTCGGCCCTTGATCCGCTGATCCGTCAGGGTCTGCAGGATGAACTGCTGGAACTGCAACGCAAGCTGAGCAAGACCATCGTGTTCGTGAGCCACGACCTCGACGAGGCGCTCAAACTGGGTAGCCGCATCGCGATCATGAAAGACGGCCGGATCATCCAGTACAGCGTGCCGGAAGAGATCGTGCTCAATCCTGCGGACGACTACGTGCGCACCTTCGTTGCCCACACCAATCCGCTGAACGTGCTGTGCGGTCGCAGCCTGATGCGCACCCTGGACAACTGCAAACGCATCAACGGTTCGGTGTGCCTGGACCCGGGTGGCGATTCGTGGCTGGACCTGGCAGAGGGCAACACCATCAAGGGTGCACGCAAGAACGGTTCGGTACTTGACCTGCAGAACTGGGTGCCGGGGCAAGCGGTGGAAGGCCTCGATCGTCGTCCGACGCTGGTGGACTCGAACATCGGCATGCGTGACGCGTTGCAGATCCGTTACCAGACCGGCAACAAACTCGTGCTGCACGACAACAACCATGTGGTGGGGATTCTCGGCGACAGCGAGCTGTATCACGCGCTGCTCGGGAAGAACCTGGGGTAAGACGGGATGAAAAAAAGGGATCGCGGTGAGCGATCCCTTTTTTATTGGGTCAGGGAAAAGAGCCCCTCACCCTAGGCCTCTCCCAGAGGGAGAGGGAACCTACGGAGTTGCACTTTAAAGCTACATCGACCTGAGAAATCGAGTCGAACTCAGGTTTGGAAAAGCCCCTATCTGCTCCCTTTCCCCTCTCCCTAGGGAGAGGGTTGGGGTGAGGGGGCTTTTGATCTTAGCTATACACCCGGCCAAGGAGCTGCCGATGGCTTTCAAACTGATCGAGCACATCGCGTGTGATCTGATCCTGTGTGAAGCCCATCAGGTCGTAATCCTGGCTGCCGTTGTGCAGATACACCTCGGCGCGGTAGTAACGCTGGCGCGCTTCATCGGACTGGGCCGACTCGGTCGGGGTCGCCAGATAGCCGTCCAGGCTCACTTCGTAGACGAAAGGGTTGCCCTCTTCCATCTCGACGCGCACGCCCATGCAACGCTTGGATTTACCCAGCAGCGTCTGCACTTCCAGACCCTGAATACGCAGCTGGGCAGCCGCATCGTCCAGCGCCGGGGTGACGTGTTTGTCCATGAAACGTTGCACCACCGACTGACTCGGTTGCAGATCCAGTTGAGTCAGGCGCTCGCTGAAACCACGACGACCGCGTTCAGCCAGTTGCGCTTGCTCCTGTTCGATCTGCATGTCCTGGCGCATTGCCTTGTGCAGGCCGAACATGAAGCACACCAGCACCACCGAGAACGGCAGACCGGCCAGCACCACCATGGTCTGCATGGCTTCGAAGTTACCGGCGAACAGCAGGCCGATGGTCACCAGAGTGATTACGACCGACCAGAAGATACGCAGCCAGTGCGGCGCGTCTTCGTCAACGGTGCCCCCCTTGCAGGAAAGGTTGGCCATCATCACCGCGCCGGAGTCGGCCGGGGTCAGGAACAGCACGAAACCTACGAAAATCGAAACACCGATGACGACTTTCGACGCCGGGTAGTGTTCCAGCAACTGATAGATCGCCATCGACGGCTGTTCCAGCGCCGTCTTGCCGAGTTCCACCGCACCGTGGTTCATCACCAGATCCAGTGCCGAGTTACCGAAGATCGACAGCCACGCCAGGGTGAAGCCCAGCGGAATCAGCAGCACGCCGGCCACCAGCTCACGCACGGTACGACCACGGGAAATCCGCGCGATGAACATGCCTACGAATGGGGCCCAGGAAATCCACCAGGCCCAGTAGAACAGAGTCCACAGACCCAGCCAGCGGTCGGACTTGGCACTGTCGCCTTCATAGACGTACAGGTCGAAGGTCTTCATGACCACGCCGTTGAGGTAGTCGCCGATGTTCTGCACGAAGCCGTTGAGCAGGTGCAGGGTCGGGCCGAACAGCAGCACGAAAATCAGCAGGCCGCTGAACAGAATGATGTTGAGGTTGGACAGACGACGGATGCCGTTTTCCACACCGGACACGGCAGCGATGGTCGCCACGGTGCTCATCACGATGATCACGATCAGCAGGTTGGTGTTGCTGTGCTCCATGCCGAACAGGTTTTCCAGGCCCGAGGACACTTGCAGCGAGCCAATCCCCAGGTTGGTCACCAGACCCAGCAGGGTCACGAACATGCCGAAACCGTCCACCGCATGACCGGCAGCGCCCTTGACCCAACGCTCGCCCACCAGCGGGTACAGCGCCGAACGCAGAGCCAGCGGCTGGTTATGACGGTAAGCAAAATAGGCCACGGCCAGACCGACCAGTGCGTAGATCGCCCAGCCATGCAGGCCCCAGTGCAGGAAGGTCAGCTGAACAGCCTGACGTGCCGCCATGTTGGTAGCGGACGCGCCTTCCGGCGGATTGAAGTAGTGATCCAGCGGCTCGGAGGCGCCGAAGTACAGCAGCGAAATACCGATACCCGACGAGAACAGCATCCCCGCCCAGGCGCCGTAACTGAAATCAGGGGTGTCGTCCTTGCTGCCCAGTTTGAGTTTGCCGTAGGAGGAAAACGCCAGGCCCACCACAAATACCAGGTAAGCGGCGATCACCACCATGTAGTACCAGCCGAAGCTGCGGGACAACCAGGCCTGAGCCACTCCCAGCATTCTGCCGGCCTCTTGCGGGGCGATGATCAGAATGGCGGTCAACAACAGAATCAGCGCGGTAGAGGTGTAGAACACCCAACCGTTGACCGTCACCTTCTCGGGCGGGGTCTTTATAAGCGAGGCAGAACTCATGGCACAAATGCTCCAGGCAGTGCGAGAGAAGAACACAAGGCAACACGGAACCCGACCAATCGGTTAGTTGGCAGCCGACCGGCGGGTGATATAAAGACACCCCGAAAAAAGCCCGAACCTGCAGAGATGGCACCGCGAATCGCCGTCGTGGCCGAGGCATGGACGTTCATCCGAAACCTGGCCTTGAGCGTCTTGCCCATTCAACACGTCCATCGAACGTCGAACCGCGCCTTGCCCCGCGCAGGTTTCGAGCATTTTCGGATGTCGGTTTATCGCCACTTACTCGTAGGAAAAAGCTGTAGGCAGCGACGATTTGTCGCAGATCTTATTCTTTGTTGATTGAACGTTCAATCAAAACAAAATAGACTGGCCCTCAATCCGATAGGCGTTTGTCGTCCGTCGGAAGGCCTAAGGAGATGTGCAAGATGCCCAAGGTCGGTATGCAACCCATCCGCCGCCAACAACTGATCGAAGCCACTTTGCAGGCTGTCGATCAGGTCGGAATGGGGGACGCCAGCATTGCGCTGATCGCCCGTCTGGCCGGTGTCTCGAATGGCATCATCAGTCACTATTTTCAGGACAAGAACGGCCTGATTGCCGCCACGATGCGGTATCTGATGAGCGTCCTCAGCGAGAACGTCACCGCGCGCCGTCAGGCGCTGGCAGACAGCAGCCCCCGGGCGCATCTGCAGGTGATCATCGAAGGCAACTTCGACGCCAGCCAGGTCAATGGCCCGGCAATGAAAACCTGGCTGGCCTTCTGGGCCACCAGCATGCACCAGCCGTCTTTGCACAGGTTGCAGCGGATCAACGATCACCGTCTGTATTCCAACCTGTGCTGCGAGTTCCGCCGTGTGTTGCCGCTCGAAGATGCGCGCACCGCCGCCCGTGGACTGGCAGCCCTGATCGACGGCTTGTGGTTGCGCGGCGCGCTGTCGGGAGACGCTTTCGACACCGCGCAGGCGCAACAGATCGCTTACGAATACATGGATTTCCAATTGGCCAAGCAGGTGAGCTAGAGCACAGAGAAAACGCTCGGCCCCTGAACGCCACCGCAGCCTGATCGCGGTGGTCAACGCCAACCACTTATGCACTTGCGAGGACACTATGGCCCGTTTCGAACTGCAAAAACTCTACATCGATGGCGCGTACTCCGACGCCGGCAGCGATGCCACCTTCGAAGCCATCAACCCGGCTAACGGTGAAGTCCTCGCACAAGTGCAACGTGCGACCAAGGAAGACGTCGAGCGTGCTGTAGTCAGCGCCGAAAAGGGCCAGAAGATCTGGGCCGCGATGACCGCCATGGAGCGTTCGCGCATCCTGCGTCGCGCCGTCGACATCCTGCGCGAGCGCAACGATGAACTGGCTGCACTGGAAACCCTGGACACCGGTAAAGCCTTCTCCGAAACCAAATACGTCGACATCGTCACCGGCGCCGACGTGCTGGAATACTACGCAGGCCTGGTACCCGCCATCGAAGGCGAGCAGATCCCGCTGCGTGACACTTCCTTCGTCTACACCCGTCGCGAGCCGCTGGGCGTTGTCGCCGGTATCGGTGCATGGAACTACCCGATCCAGATCGCCCTGTGGAAATCCGCTCCAGCCCTGGCGGCCGGTAACGCGATGATCTTCAAGCCAAGCGAAGTCACCTCGCTGACCACCCTGAAACTGGCCGAGATCTACACCGAAGCCGGCGTTCCAAACGGCGTGTTCAACGTCCTGACCGGCAGCGGCCGTGAAGTCGGCACCTGGCTGACCGAGCACCCGCGCATCGAGAAAATCTCCTTCACCGGCGGCACCGACACCGGCAAGAAGGTCATGGCCAGCGCTTCGGCTTCGTCGCTCAAAGACGTGACCATGGAACTGGGCGGCAAGTCCCCGCTGATCATCTGCGACGACGCCGACCTGGATCGCGCCGCCGACACCGCCATGATGGCCAACTTCTACAGCTCCGGTCAGGTCTGCACCAACGGCACTCGCGTGTTCGTGCCAAGCCACCTGAAAGCCGCTTTCGAAGCCAAGATCGTCGAGCGCGTTGCCCGCATCCGCGTTGGCAACCCGGAAGACGAAAACACCAACTTCGGCCCGCTGGTCAGCTTCGCGCACATGGAAAACGTGTTGGGCTACATCGCCAAGGGTAAAGAAGAAGGTGCCCGCGTTCTGTGCGGCGGCGAGCGCATGACCGACGGCGAATTCGCCAAAGGCGCGTTCGTGGCACCAACCGTGTTCACCGACTGCACCGACGACATGACCATCGTCCGTGAAGAAATCTTCGGCCCGGTGATGGCGATCCTGACCTACGAAACCGAAGAAGAAGTGATCCGTCGCGCCAACGACACCGACTTCGGCCTGGCCGCCGGTATCGTCACCCGCGACCTGAACCGCGCTCACCGCGTGATTCACCAACTGGAAGCCGGTATCTGCTGGATCAACGCCTGGGGCGAGTCCGACGCAAAAATGCCGGTTGGCGGTTACAAGCAGTCGGGTGTCGGTCGTGAGAACGGCATCAGCTCGCTGAACAACTTCACTCGCATCAAATCGGTACAGGTCGAGCTGGGCGATTACGTCTCGGTGTTCTAAGACCCGAGTCTCGTATTGCCTGCGAGGGCCTCTTCGCGGGCAAGCCCGCTCCCACAGGTTTGGGGTCGTCCTTCAAATCCGTGGCAACTCCCAATCCCTGTGGGAGCTGGCTTGCCAGCGATTCGAGTGCATAGCACTCGCCGAGGCCCGATCTGACCACATCTAAAGAGGGTGCATTCAATGTCCCAGGAATTCGATTACATCATTGTGGGTGCCGGTTCTGCCGGTAACACCCTGGCGACCCGTCTGACTGAAGACGAAGGCGTCACCGTCCTGCTGCTCGAAGCGGGCGGCCCGGACTACCGTTTTGACTTCCGCACGCAGATGCCGGCCGCACTGGCCTTCCCGCTGCAAGGTCGTCGCTACAACTGGGCGTACGAAACCGATCCGGAGCCACACATGGACGGCCGCCGCATGGAGTGCGGTCGCGGCAAGGGCCTCGGCGGCTCCTCGCTGATCAACGGCATGTGCTACATCCGCGGCAACGCGATGGACTACGACGGCTGGGCAAAACTACCAGGCCTGGAAGACTGGACTTACCTCGACTGCCTGCCGTATTTCCGTAAAGCGGAAACGCGCGACATCGGCCCGAACGACTACCACGGTGGCGACGGCCCGGTCAGCGTGACCACGCCGAAGGCAGGCAACAACCCGCTGTTCCACGCCATGGTTGAAGCCGGCGTACAGGCCGGTTACCCGCGCACCGAAGACTTGAACGGCTACCAGCAGGAAGGCTTCGGCCCGATGGACCGCACCGTGACGCCGAAAGGTCGTCGTGCTTCCACCGCCCGTGGTTACCTGGACGTGGCCAAGAAGCGTTCGACCCTGACCATCGTCACTCACGCCCTGACCGACAAGGTTCTGTTCGAAGGCAAACGTGCCATTGGCGTACGTTATCTGGTCGGCGCTGCCGAAGAGCGCGTTGAAGCCCGCGCCCGCAAAGAAGTCATCGTCTGCTCCGGCGCGATCGCTTCGCCGCAACTGCTGCAACGCTCCGGCGTCGGCCCGGCGAAACTGCTGGAAAGCCTCGACATCCCGGTCGTTCACGATCTGCCGGGCGTTGGCGAAAACCTGCAGGATCACCTTGAGCTGTACCTGCAATATGCCTGCACCCAACCGGTCTCGCTCTACCCGTCGCTGCTCTGGTACAACCAGCCGGCCATCGGTGCCGAGTGGCTGTTCAATGGCACCGGTATCGGCGCCAGCAACCAGTTCGAAGCCGGCGGTTTCATCCGTACCCGTCCGGAATTCGAGTGGCCGAACATCCAGTATCACTTCCTGCCCGTGGCGATTAACTACAACGGCAGCAACGGTGTGAAAGAGCACGGCTTCCAGGCGCACATGGGTTCCATGCGCTCGCCGAGCCGCGGTCGCATCCAGGTCAAATCCAAGGATCCGCGCCAGCACCCGAGCATTCTGTTCAACTACATGGCCACCGAGCAGGACTGGCAGGAGTTCCGCGACGGCATCCGCCTGACCCGTGAGATCATGCAACAGCCTGCACTGGACGCCTTCCGTGGCCGTGAAATCAGCCCGGGCATCGAAGTGCAAACCGATGAGCAGCTGGACAAGTTCATCCGCGAGCACGCCGAAACCGCGTTCCACCCGTCCTGCTCGTGCAAGATGGGCACCGACGAGATGGCGGTCGTGGACGGTCAGGGCCGCGTGCATGGCATGCAGGGTCTGCGCGTGGTCGATGCCTCGATCATGCCGATCATCACCACCGGCAACCTCAACGCCCCGACGATCATGATGGCCGAGAAAATCGCCGACAAGATCCGTGGCCGCCAGCCACTGCCGCGCAGCAACGCGCCGTACTATGTCGCTGGCGATGCGCCGGTGAAAGGCAAGGCGCTGCGTGATGTAACGCCTGCCGCTCACTGACAACCAACTGGCGCCGCCACAAAAAACCGCCACCTCTTTCAGAGGCTGGCGGTTTTTTTATTTAACCCTCCCTACTATTTAAAAGTGCAACTTCGACCGAACAAAACTCGCAATACTTACCAACTTTACCTCTCGATCAAACACACTAGAATGCGCGCCTCCAAAGTACGAACCAAGGAAGAACAATGCCATTCAACTACGCAAATGAGAACATGTCCGCCAGCTTCTTTCGGCATGCATTATCTAAAGAAAAAACCATCACGTTGGACTTCGGCTATTTAAGCGGCGTTATCGAGTCGTGGTGGCAAAAGAACAAGAATCAAAACCTGCACACCCTAAAAATACAACTTACAAATTTATTCATTAATTATCTCCACCCAGAAGACACCCTCTACTTTGACCAGGTCGGCACCCACAAAGGCATTGCCGCGGTGTGTATCAGAAATATTTTCAGCATCGACTGCCCTGCATTGGCCCTCACCGTCCATGAGGCGCTGGCCGACCTGTTCCACTTGACTGATATCAAGTACGAATACGAAGACCATAAAGCGTTGTACATGAAACCCTCCGCTGAAAAGTATCGGGAATGGGGTAATGGTTACGGTGACATCACCCCGCATTCAGATGATTTGTATGAAAGCCTGGACGTAGACTATCTTGCACTCACGGTGTGTCGGGACACGACTCGCACGCCGACCGCCTATTACTTTCCAGCCGACTTGCTGTTATCACTTGATGATGAAGAAATTCAAACCTTACTTGGCATGCAGGCGATTTTCATTTCAGGTAAAAACGTCAGCGGCTCGAAAGAGCGCGTTCGAAATGTCGTTGAATACAGTGAACTGTATGGCTACCGGTTTTCACTTGATTTCCGTATCGACATTCACAGCGGCGAGCGAATGCGTGCGTTCAACGGCGGTCAAGAGGTGTTGGACAAGATCCGCGCAGGGCTACCCACTGCCAAGTGCAATGTCTCAACAGCGCAGACCGGCACATTCCTGATCGTTGCCAATAACAAGATATTGCATGCTCGCCCCACTCTGAATATCAGCGCCGATGAGGTTCGCTCGCAAGCCGCAACTTCGACGCTGACCACTACGCCACGCTTGTTGTTTCGCAGCAAAGGGCCTCGCAAGCAGTATTACTCGCTGGACGAAAAGCACGCAGTCCGAGGAGCGGCTTGATGAAGGGCTGCCAGTCGTCATCCGACTCGACCTTCGCGCAGACACTCAAGGCGGGAGGGCGCGACGCTATCACCTTCGGCATCGCGTTCATTTTTCTGTATTTATCAATCGGAATGGTGGGCGCTGCTCAAGCGCTGACATTGAGTCAGACAATGGCAACGACCCTGTTGATTTTTTCGACACCGTTACAGTTTCTACTCATACAAAACTACAACGACGGATGGTTACTGCTCCCGATCATTCTGGCACTCAACGCCCGATTCGTTTTGCTTTCAGCGACGTTGGCACCGTACCTCAAGCAGACGTCGACGCCTAAGACTCTCGCGTCATTGATACTGCTGACACCCTCGATCTTCACGGCCTGCATAACGCGCTTCAAGCACAAGACGAGTTTCCCGTTCGCGTATTTTGTTGGCGTAGGCGCCCCCATCTTCGCCTTGTCGATCATCTGCACGTACGTCGGCTTTATCGCCGGCGCAGATTTTGCGTCACCGACCGTTGCAGCCGCCATGACGATGCTCTTGCCACTTCAGTTCACTGCGCTGGCCGGCAAGCACTGGCCGCACTACATGGAGGTCTCCAGCTACTGGCTGGGCTTCATCGGTGCCCCTTTGCTGGTGTTGCTCTTCAAGGACTACAGCTTGCTGATTACGCCCTTTGTGATCGGCGGCATGCTCGTAATGATTGAAAATATCCGTATTCGCCAAGGAACGGCTTCGCAATGACTCTCTGGATACTGATCGGCTTTGCCGCAATCACGGCTTTTGCATTTCGTGCATTACCGTTTGCTTTCAAAAACACCACGGCGCTGGCGCGCACCGACGGTTCTTTTTACCGCTTCGTCAGCTACAGCGCCCAGGCGATGTTGGGAGTGATCATTTATGACACGGCATTTGCCAGGCTCGACGGTCCGAGCCTGGTGCAACAGTTTCAGATTCTGGACGCACTGAAACTGCTGCTCTTGGTCGGAACATTTGCCGTAGTGGCCAGAACCCGAAAAATTCTGCCGGGTTTCTTTGCCAGCCTGCTGATTTACGTACTTGCATTCGCCTATTTGAATAACTGAAGTTTTACCGCAGAACCGGCCAGGGGCCCTTGGACACACTTGCTCAAGCACGCCCCTTTTGCCTGACGGGATGACTGCCACTCACAGAATATTTTCCCCTCCCGGGCGCCACCCTTGATACTCCCCCCCGCGCAGGCCTACTCTAGTCCTCGTCTGATCGCTTCATCCCCTCCCGCCGAATCCGCTGCGCCGCTACTCCCATAACAAGGAGGTTCCCTGATGTTCGATTTCCACCCCCAGCTCAAGCAGCGCTTCGCTGCCTTGCGCACGGGCGCCGAGTTTTTTTCCTTGCGGTATGTACGCGAGTCCGGCCAGTACCTGTCGGTGCGCAAGAATGTCGCCGAACCGCCGAGCCTGAGCCGCGACGAAGGCGCGATGCTCACCGTCCGCGTCAATGGCGTCGAAGCCTACGCCGCGACCAATGACCTGTCGCAACAAGGCCTGCAAGCCGCCCTCGAGCGCGCCGAACAGCAGGCCCGACGGATCAAGCCCCACGCCCTGCTCGACCTGAGCCGGCAGCCGGTCTCCAGCGACCGCGCCGACTACTTTTCACCCAATCTCGAACAACCTTTCCCGTCCCTGAGCGAATGCTTCGAGCTGCTCGGCGCGGAATCCGCCTCGGTGCCAAGGGATGAGCGCCTGGTGAATTGGGAAGTGAGCATCGGCATTACCCACGTCGAACAGATCTACCTGAGCAGCGCCGGGGCCCAATTGCGCCAGGCCCAGCGCTTCGTCTACCCGAGCCTGGACGTCACCGCCTACGACGGCAGCGACAGCCAGACCCGCAGCCTCGGCCGCGAGAACTTCGGCCAGCAAGGCGGCGCCGACGTGATCAGCCGCTGCGGCCTGATCGGCGCCGGCCCGCAAATCGCCGATCAGGCGCTGCAATTGCTGCTCGCGCCCAATACGCCGCAAGGTCCGCGCGATCTGCTGCTGATGCCCGACCAGATGATGCTGCAGATCCACGAATCCATCGGCCACCCGCTGGAGCTCGACCGTATCCTCGGTGACGAGCGCAATTACGCCGGCACCAGTTTCGTCAAAGCCTCGGATTTCGGAAGCCTGCAATACGGCTCGAAACTGCTCAACGTGACCTTCGATCCGGACATTCCCGAAGAACTGGCGAGTTACGGCCACGATGACGACGGCACAGCGGCGAGCAAGCAATTCCTGATTCGCGAAGGTCTGCTGGTCCGTCCGTTGGGCGGTGCGCTGTCGCAGTTCCGCGCGGGCCTGGACGGCGTCGCGAACAGCCGCGCCTGCGGCTGGAACCGACCACCGATCGACCGCATGGCCAACCTCAACATCGAGCCGGGAGACCAGTCGCTGGAGCAACTGATCGGCGGCATCGAAAACGGCATCCTGATGAGCACCAACCGTTCGTGGTCGATCGACGACGCGCGGAATAAATTCCAGTTCGGCTGCGAGTGGGGCCAACTGATTGAAAACGGCGAACTCAAGGGCGTGGTCAAAAACCCCAACTACCGGGGCATTTCCGCGCACTTCTGGAAGAGCCTGCGCGCGGTCGGCAACGCCGGTACCACCAGGGTGCTGGGCACGCCGAACTGCGGCAAGGGCGAACCGAACCAGGTGATCCGCGTCGGCCACGCTTCACCGGCCTGCGTGTTCAGCAATGTTGATGTGTTTGGGGGAGACGCCTGATGAGTATTTCCAAGAGCCAGGTCGAGGCCTTCAAGGTTCTGGTCAACTGGCTGTGCGATGCCGTGCGCGAGCCGGAACAGTTCACCCTGAGTTACGACGCCGAATCGTCGGCCTTCGTACGCTTCAACCACGCCAAGGTGCGTCAGGCCGGGCAAGTGCAACAAGCCGGTATCGGCCTGAAACTGATTGACGACGGGCGACATGCCGACCTGCACATCACCCTGTCCGGCGAGCAATCGACCGACCTGCAACGTCTCGCCGAAGGTCTGCAACAACTGCGCGAAACCCTGCCGCTGCTGCCGCAGGATCCGTATCTGCTGCTCAACCACAACGGCTGGCAGAGCCAGAACGTGCAGGAACATCCGCTGCCGGACACCGAGCAGGTTGTCGCTGAAATCGCTCAGGCTGCCGAAGGTCTGGATCTGGTCGGTTTCTATGCCGCAGGTCCGATCAGTCGTGGCTTCGCCAGTTCTTCAGGGGCGTTCGGCTGGCATCAGGCCAACAGTTTCAATTTCGACTTCAGCCTGTTCCACGAGAACGGCGAAGCGGTAAAAGCCAGCTACGCCGGACACGAGTGGAGCAGCGAAGGTTTCGCCAGACGTTTCCAGCAGGCCCGCGAGCAGCTCGAATTACTCGGTCGACCGTTGCGCACCTTGCCGCCGGGCCAATACCGAGCCTATCTGGCGCCGGCAGCGCTGGAAGAAATCATGGGCATGTTGTGCTGGGGCGGATTCTCCGCCCAGTCAATTGCCAGCAAGAGCAGCCCGTTGCAGAAACTGTATGCCGGCGATCAGGCGTTCAGTCCGCTGGTGTCCCTCGACGAAAAAATCAGCGGCTCGCTGAGCCCGGCGTTCTCTGGTGAAGGTTACCCGCGCAGTGACCTGCGGTTGATCATCGAAGGCAAGGCCGGCGAGCAACTGGTGGGTTCGCGCAGTGCTGCCGAATACGGTTTGGCGGCCAACGGTGCCGGTGGCGGCGAATCGCCGAGCGCACTGAACATGGGCGCTGGTGATCTGCCGCAGGCCGAAATCCTCAAACAATTGGGCACCGGCTTGTACATCAGCAACCTGTGGTACCTGAACTTCTCCGATCAACCGGCGGCGCGACTGACCGGCATGACCCGGTTTGCCACGTTCTGGGTCGAGAATGGCGAGATTCAGGCGCCGGTCAGCACCATGCGTTTCGACGACAGCGCCTACAGTCTGCTGGGTTCGCAGCTGGAAGCGTTGACCGCCGAGCGTGAGTTGTTGCTGTCGGCGAGCACCTACAGTCAGCGCAATACCTCCTCGGCGCTGTTGCCGGGGGCGCTGGTAAGCCGTTTGACCCTGACCCTCTGATACAAATCGTTCCCGCGCCTTGCGCGGGAACGATCACTCACTGCCCCACACCACAAGAGGTTCCATGCCCAACCGCCCGCCTCTCGACGCCATCACCGCCCGCTGGTTGCCATGGGTCGTCGCCATCGCTTTCTTCATGCAGTCCCTCGACGGGACCATCCTCAACACCGCCCTGCCAGCCATGGCTCGGGATCTGGCCGAAGACCCGCTGCGAATGCAGGGTGTGGTCATCGCCTACATGCTCACCGTGGCGTTGCTGATTCCGGCCTCGGGCTGGATCGCCGACCGCTTCGGCACCAAGAAGATCTTCTTCGGCGCGATCCTGCTGTTCAGCATCGGCTCGCTGCTCTGCGCCCTGTCGAGCAGCCTGACCATGCTGGTCGGCGCCCGGGTCATCCAGGGCCTCGGTGGTGCGCTGATGCTGCCGGTCGGACGCCTGGTGGTGCTGCGCGCCTACCCGCGTTCCGAACTCGTACGAATCATGGGCTTCATCACCATTCCCGGCCTGCTCGGCCCGCTGATCGGCCCGACCATGGGCGGCTGGATGGTGCAGTACCTGACATGGCACTGGATTTTTCTGATCAACCTGCCGGTCGGCGTCATCGGCTGCTATGCGGTGTGGAAGTTCATTCCCGACCTGCGCGGAAGCGAGCGCACACGCTTCGATAGCCTCGGTTTCCTGCTGTTCGGCGCGGCGATGATTCTGATCACCATCGCCATGGAAGGGCTTGGCGAATTGCACCTGCCGCACTTGCGCGTGATGTTGCTGCTGTTCGGTGGCATGGCGTGTCTGGCGGCGTACTGGTTGCGTGCCGGACGTATCGAGAATCCGCTGTTCGCACCTTCGCTGTTCAAGACACGGACGTTTGCGGTCGGAATCATCGGCAACCTGTTCGCCCGCCTGGGCAGCGGCGCGTTGCCGTTTCTGGTGCCGCTGCTGCTGCAGGTGGCGCTGGGCTATTCACCGTCGCAGGCCGGGATGAGCATGCTGCCGCTGGCGGCGGCCGCGATGTTTGCCAAGTGGATGGCGCGACCGCTGATCGAACGCCTCGGTTACCGCATCGTACTCACCGGCAACACGCTGGCGTTGGGGATCATGCTGGCGAGCATGGGCCTAGTCAGCGAGCAGACACCGTACTGGCTGTTGTTGTGCCTGCTGGCGATTCTCGGCGCGATCAACTCGCTGCAATTCACCGCGATGAACACCGTGACCCTGATCGATCTCGACGATGCCAGCGCCAGCAGCGGCAACAGTCTGCTGTCGGTGGTCGCACAGCTGTCGCTGAGTCTCGGGGTGGCCTGCGCCGGTGCCTTGCTCGGCGGCTTCACGGCGGAAATCGGTAATGATGGCGTGGAAACCGTGCTGGGCGCATTCCAGCTGACATTCGTGACGGTGGGTGTCATGGCCATGCTGGCCGCGACGATCTTCTCGCAACTCTCGAAAGAGGACGGCCGGCGCGTCAAACGTCGCGATGAACATCCGGACGAACACATCGAACATTAATCGCTGTTCGTCCAGAACTTTCGAGGAAAGTGGCACGGGGCTGCTACACTGCGCGACATTTTGTTTTGCAGGCCAGTCCCGTGACCACCATCGCCACCGCTTTTAATACTTTGCCGCTGTCCGCCGCCATGCTGGCTAACCTCGACTCCCTCGGTTATGCCCAGATGACGCCGATCCAGGCGCAGAGCTTGCCGGTGATCCTCAAGGGGATGGACCTGATCGCCCAGGCCAAGACCGGCAGCGGCAAGACTGCCGCGTTCGGCATCGGCCTGCTGAACCCGATCAATCCGCGCTACTTCGGTTGCCAGGCGCTGGTCATCTGCCCGACCCGCGAGCTGGCCGACCAGGTCGCCAAGGAAATCCGTCGCCTGGCCCGCGCCGAAGACAACATCAAGGTCCTGACCCTGTGCGGTGGCGTGTCGTTCGGCCCGCAGATCGCCTCGCTGGAGCACGGCGCGCACATCATCGTCGGCACCCCGGGGCGTATCCAGCAGCACCTGCGCAAGGGTTCGCTGGTCCTCGACGGCCTGAACACGCTGATCCTCGACGAAGCCGACCGCATGCTCGACATGGGTTTCTACGACGCCATCGAAGACATCATCGAGCAGACCCCGGCCCGTCGTCAGACCCTGCTGTTCTCGGCGACCTACCCGGTGGGCATCAAGCAACTGGCGTCGAAGTTCATGCGCGATCCGCAAACGGTGAAAGCCGAAGCGTTCCACGACGACACCCAGATCGAACAGCGCTTCTACGAAATTTCCCCGGAAGAGCGCATGAGTGCGGTGACCAAGGTCCTGCACCACTTCCGCCCGGCCTCCACCGTGGCCTTCTGCTTCACCAAGCAGCAAGTGCAGGAAACCGTCGATCACCTGACCTCCAAGGGCATTTCCGCCGTCGGCCTGCACGGCGATCTGGAACAGCGTGACCGCGACCAGGTACTGGCGATGTTTGCCAACCGCAGCACTTCGGTACTGGTTGCCACTGACGTTGCCGCACGCGGCCTGGACATCGACTCGCTGGACATGGTGATCAACGTCGAACTGGCCCGCGACTCGGAAATCCACATTCACCGCGTCGGCCGTACCGGTCGTGCCGGCGAGAAAGGCATCGCGGTCAGCCTGGTGGCGCCGTCCGAAGCGCACCGCGCCCAGGCCATCGAACAACTGCAGAAAACCCCGCTGAACTGGGATCAGGTGGACAACCTCAAGTCCCAGGGCGGTGCCCCGCTGCAACCGCCGATGAGCACGCTGTGCATCGCTGGCGGGCGCAAGGACAAGGTGCGTCCGGGCGACATTCTCGGCGCACTGACAGGCGAAGCCGGCATTCCGGGCGCCCAGGTCGGCAAGATCGCGATCTTCGACTTCCAGTCCTATGTGGCCGTTGAACGCACCGTGGTCATGCAGGCGCTGCAGCGTTTGAACAACGGCAAGATCAAGGGCCGTTCGCTGCGCGTTCGCGTCTTGTAAGAACAACGCACGCCCCTGTGGGAGCGAGCCTGCTCGCGATTGCAATCTGTCAGTTGATATCTTTGTGACTGACACACCGCTATCGCGAGCAGGCTCGCTCCCACATTGGTTTCCGGTGAATTTGAATTTTGTGTGAGGACACCGTTTTGCGCTCTACCGAAGTCGTGATCATTGGCGCTGGCGCCGCAGGGTTGATGTGTGCACTGACCGCCGCCGGGCGCGGGCGTCAGGTGATGCTGCTCGACCACGCGAACAAGGCCGGCAAGAAAATCCTGATGTCCGGCGGTGGGCGCTGCAACTTCACCAACCTGTACACCGAGCCGAGCAATTTCCTCTCGCAGAATCCGCACTTCTGCAAATCCGCACTGGCCCGCTACACCCAGTGGGATTTCATCGGCATGGTCGCCAAACACGGCGTGCCGTATCACGAGAAAAAACTCGGCCAGTTGTTCTGCGATAACAAATCCAGCGACATCCTCGGCATGCTGCTGGACGAGTGCGATCAGGTCGGCGTCAACCTGCACCTGGACACTTCGATCCAGACCATCGAAAAGGTCGAGGGCGGTTACCTGCTCGACACCACCCTCGGCCAGATCCAGTGCCAGTCGCTGGTGATCGCCACCGGCGGTCTGTCGATCCCGACGCTGGGCGCGACCGGTTTCGGTTACCAGGTCGCCAAGCAATTCGGCCACGACCTGCTGCCGACCCGCGCCGGCCTGGTGCCGTTCACCATCACCGATCAGCTCAAGGATTTATGCACCGAACTGTCGGGTACATCGGTGGACTGTCTGGTGAGCTGCAACGATCAGAGCTTTCGCGAGAACATCCTGTTCACTCACCGCGGTCTCAGCGGCCCGGCGATTCTGCAGATTTCCTCGTTCTGGGAGCCGGGCGACACGGTCGAGATCAACCTGCTGCCCGATCACGACGCCGCGAGCTGGCTGCAACAGCAAACTGCCGAGCGTCCGAACAGCGAACTGAAAACCCTGCTCGGCGAAATCTTCACCAAGAAGATGGCCAACCTGCTGGCGGACAACTGGTTCGTCTCCAAACCGATGAAGCAGTACACCCACGCCGAACTGGCAGACATCGCCGAGAAGCTCGGCAGCTGGAAAGTCGTGCCGGCCGGCACCGAAGGCTACCGCACCGCCGAAGTCACCCTTGGTGGCGTCGACACCCGCGAAGTGTCGTCCAAGACCATGGAGTCGCTGAAAAGCCCGGGCCTCTACTTCGTCGGCGAAGTGCTCGACGTCACCGGGCATCTGGGCGGTTTCAACTTCCAGTGGGCCTGGGCCTCGGGTTACGCAGCCGCGCAATACGTCTGACGAATATCAAACTGTGGGACCGAGCCTGCTCCCACATTTGTTATCGGTGAAGCTGTAGGGAACACTTTTTGCTGCCAGATGTGATCGGCGCCATTGCGTCGGCGTCATTACTGGCTCAATTTAGCGGCATCGCCTCGGAAGGCCTTCGCACTTCATGTCCTCGACCTCGTTTCGTCAGTCTTTGCGGCGCCTGTGGGCGCTGGATAAATTCAGCTACAGCGTGCGGGTGTTCATCGCCCTGACCGGCAGCATGGCGCTGTGTTGGTATCAGGATGAAATGGGGCTGCTGATCCCGCTGTTCCTCGGGATCATCGCCAGCGCCCTGGCCGAGACCGACGACAGTTGGCAGGGCCGCCTCAACGCACTGGCGGTGACGCTGGTGTGTTTCAGCGTTGCAGCGCTGTCGGTGGAATTGCTGTTCCCCTACCCCATCGTTTTCGTCATCGCCCTGGCACTGGCCAGTTTCGGGCTGACCATGCTCGGCGCGCTTGGCGAGCGTTATGGCGCGATTGCTTCGGCGACCCTGATTCTCTCCGTCTACACCATGATCGGCGTGGACCAGCGCGGTGGCGCGGTCACGGATTTCTGGCACGAACCGATGCTGCTGGTGGCCGGCGCCGCGTGGTACGGCTTGCTGTCAGTGTTGTGGCAGGCGATGTTTTCCAATCAACCGGTGCAGCAGAGCCTGGCGCGGCTGTTCCGTGAGCTGGGTTATTACCTGAAGCTCAAAGCCTCGCTGTTCGAGCCGATCCGTCAGCTGGACGTCGAAGCGCGTCGACTGGAACTGGCCCAACAAAACGGCCGCGTCGTGGCGGCACTGAACAGCGCCAAGGAAATCATTCTCCATCGGGTCGGCAACGGGCGCCCCGGCTCGAAAGTCAGCCGCTACCTGAAGCTGTACTTCCTGGCGCAAGACATCCACGAACGCGCCAGTTCTTCGCACTACCCTTACAACGCCCTGGCCGATGCTTTTTTCCACAGCGACGTGCTGTTCCGCTGCCAACGCCTGCTGCGCCAGCAAGGCAAGGCCTGCCGGGCGCTGGCCGAATCGATCCAGATGCGCCAGCCGTTCATCTACGACGCGAGTTTCGCCGAGGCCCTGAGCGACCTGCACGCCTCCCTCGAACACCTGCGCATCCAGAGCAACCCGGCCTGGCGCGGGTTGCTGCGTTCGCTGCGGGCGCTGGCGGCCAACCTCGGCACCCTCGACCGTTTGCTCAGCGATGCCAGCAACCCCGACGCATTGGCCGATGCCACCGACAGCAGCCTGCTCGACCGCTCGCCACGCAACTTCAAGGATGTCCTGACTCGTCTGCGCACCCAGCTGACGCCAACGTCATTGCTGTTTCGCCATGCCCTGCGCCTGCCGCTGGCGCTGAGCATCGGTTACGGCATGGTGCATCTGATTCACCCGTCGCAGGGTTACTGGATCATCCTCACCACGCTGTTCGTCTGCCAGCCGAACTACGGCGCCACCCGGCGCAAACTCGGCCAGCGGATTCTCGGCACCGCCATCGGCCTGACCATCGCCTGGGCGTTGTTCGATCTGTTCCCGAGCCCGCTGGTGCAGTCGTGCTTCGCCATCGCCGCCGGCGTGGTGTTCTTTACCAACCGCACCACCCGCTACACCGTAGCGACCGCCGCGATCACAATCATGGTGCTGTTCTGCTTCAACCAGGTCGGCGACGGCTACGGGCTGTTCGTGCCGCGCCTGTTCGATACCCTGCTCGGCAGCCTGATCGCAGGCCTGACGGTGATCCTGTTCCTGCCGGACTGGCAGGGTCGGCGCCTGAACAAAGTGCTGGCCAACACCCTGACCTGCAACAGCATCTACCTGCGCCAGATCATGCAGCAATACGCTGCCGGCAAGAGCGACGACCTCGCCTATCGCCTCGCCCGACGCAACGCGCACAACGCCGACGCGGCACTGTCGACCACGCTGGCGAACATGCTGATGGAGCCGGGGCATTTCCGAAAGGAAGCCGACGTCGGCTTCCGCTTCCTGGTGCTGTCGCACACGCTGCTCAGTTATCTGTCGGGCCTTGGCGCGCACCGGGAAACCCAGTTGCCGGCCGACGTGCGTGAGCACCTGATCGATGGGGCCGGGGTGAAACTGGCCAGCAGCATTGACGAGATCGCCCAGGGTCTGGCGAGCAAACAACCGATTGCGATCCAGAGCGATGAGGAAGAAGCGCTGGCCAACGAGCTGGAGCAGATGCCGGACGAAATCGATGAAGGCCAGCGACTGGTGCAGACACAGCTGGCGCTGATCTGCCGTCAGCTCGGCCCGTTGCGTACGCTGGCGGCGCACCTGATCAAAGACACCAGTGAGGATTGAGTCAGGCGGCGACTGCCAAGGCGCCATCGCCAGCAGGCTGGCTCCCACTCTTGGCTCTGGAATGCATTCCCACTGTGGGAGCCAGCCTGCTGGCGATGAGGCAATCAATCACACCGCAAATTCTGGATCAGCCCCTTACATCCCATGCTGCCTGAGCAGCTTGTCATAGCTGCCATCAGCCTTCATCGCCGCAATCGCCTTGTCGAACCCGGCCACGATCTGCTCGTGCTCCGGGTTCTTCAGGCTGACCAGAATGTGCAGGCTGTTTTCGCTCAGCGGCTTGGGCAGAAACTCCACCGCGTTGCGCACTTTCGGTGATTCACGGGCCAGGTAATAACGGGCGACGTATTCATCTTCCAGGGTCAGCTTGACCCGATCCGCCGCCAGCATGCGCACGGCCATGGCGAAGTTATGCACAGGGACTTTCTGCAACGCGGTGTCGGCATCGAACGACGCCGAATAGGCATAACCGCGCACCACCGCAATCGGATAGGTGTGCAGTTCCTGCAGGTTGTTGTATTCGATGGGCGTGTCTTTGCGTTTGAGGAAACGCACGCGGTTGAGCAGGTACTCGTCAGAAAACTGTCCCAGCTTCCTGCGCTCGTCGTTGTACCAGGCGTTGACCAGCACGTCGTAACGCCCCTCGCCAACCCCGAGCAGCGCCCGCGCCCACGGCACCTGTTCGTAATCGCTGGCATAGCCGGCCCGGGCCAGGGCCGTGCTGACGATGTCTGTGGCCAGACCACCGTTGACCAGCGTGTCATCGGTAAAGGGCGGCCAGACGTCGAACACCAGACGCAGTTTCTCCGCTGCAGCACTTTGAGCCAGCAACAGCAATCCGATCAAAGCGAACGCTCGATGCAATCGCGGCATGCTTGAAAATCCTTAGCGGGCGGGCTGCCCGGCGTGTTTTCAGTCAAAACCCCAAGGCCCCTTACCGGCGAATCCCAGGCCCTAACATTAGCTCATTGAAGCCATTGCACAGCGCTTCCCAGCAGATTACACAAAGATGTCGATGCCGCCAGAAGGGAATGATGGCATTTTGGCCTTTGTCACAGATTTCTCAGCCATACAGACATATTTCGACGCTGCGCTTAGTATCGGGCGACGTAGTTCAAGGAATCGAAAGATGACAATCGAGTGGGTCTGCAAACATCACAGCGATCTGGGACTGGAGCAGCTGTACGCCATTTTGAAATTGCGCTCGGAGGTGTTCGTGGTCGAACAGCGCTGCGCGTATCTGGATCCGGACGGTCAGGATCTGGACGGCGACACCTGCCATTTGATGGGTTGGGAAGGTGATCAGTTGGTGGCGTACCTGCGCCTGCTGGACCCGGAATCCCAGGGTGGCGACGTGGTGATCGGCCGCGTACTGACAGCGCCGGCCGGGCGTGGCAAGGGGTTGGGCCATCAAATGATGGAACAGGCGCTGAAACAGGCCGAGAAGCGTTGGCCTGAAGTGCCGATCTATCTGTCGGCCCAGGCGCATTTGCAGGGGTATTACGGTCGGTACGGGTTTGTCGTGGCGGGTGAGGAGTATCTGGAGGATGACATTCCGCACATCGGGATGCGGCGTTCCTGAAGTCCCCATCGCGAGCAGGCTCGCTCCCACATTTGATTGCATTCCGACTGAAGGAATCGTGTCTTTTGTGGGAGCGAGCCTGCTCGCGATGGCGCCAGCCAAAGCACTGCAAGACTTAGGGATACTCAAGCACCGCTTTTATCTGCCGCAAATTCCGCTCGATCCACCCCCGGTCAATCGCCCCCCACTCGCGAATCCGATAGCGCCCCGCATGATTGCGCGCGCCTTCTTCCTGTTCGAACTCGCAGACGATATCCAGATCCGCCAGCGCCGCAATGGTGTCCTGCGCCGTGCGCCGGGGCATGCCGGTGACCTCGGTCAGCGCCGGCACGCTGCTGGCCAGGCCGCTGTCGATCAGGTACGCCACGTACAAGCGCCGGTAGAAACTGCTCTTGGTCTTGCTCACGTCCATGCATGCACTCCGTTTTTTTGATTTTTTATTGCATGTCCCGCCACGTCAGGTACACCCGCAGATCGAACTCGATCTGGTGATAGCCCGGCAGCATGTGCTCACATAATTTATAGAACGCCTTGTTGTGATCCGACTCCTTGAAGTGCGCCAGTTCGTGCACGACGATCATCTTCAAAAACTCAGGCGCGGCCTCCTTGAACAGCGAGGCGATACGAATCTCTTTCTTGGCCTTGAGCTTGCCGCCCTGCACCCGCGAGACCGTGGTGTGCAGGCCGAGGGCGCGGTGGGTCAGGTCGAGGCGGTTGTCGAACAGGACCTTGTCGATGGCAGGGGCGTTGCGCAGGTATTCCTGTTTCAGGTCCAGCGCGTAGCCGTACAAGGCTTTGTCGCTCTGCACATCGTGGCGGCCCGGATAGCGTTGGCTCAGGTAATCACCGAGGCGATCCTCGGCAATCAATTGGCGCACCTGATCCTGCAATTGCGCGGGATAGGCCTGGAGGTATTTCAACGCAGTCATGGGCGGCACGGGTCATGAAAAGGCCGCCAGTGTAGCGAATTCAACCGGCCAGCGCGCTCCAGTCGAAGGGCTCGGCAAAGCGCGTGGCGTCCTCGGCGACCAACGGCCGCGCCACCAGGAATCCTTGCACGTACTCGCAACCATGAGCTTGCAGCCATTGGTATTGCTCGATGGTTTCAACGCCTTCGGCAATCACCAGCAACCCGTACTCCTTGCTCAGCGCAATGACGTTGCGTACCAGCGAAGCGTCCCGGGTCGAGTGGGGCAATCGGGCGATCAAGTGGCGATCGAGCTTGAGCGTATCCAGCTCCAGATCCCGCAAATGCGAAACCGAACAGGAGCCGGAGCCGAAATCGTCCAGCGCCACCCGCACCCCGAGATTGCGCAGCAACTTCAGCTGCTTGCGGGTCTCGTCAGGATTGACCGTCAGCGCCTCTTCGGTCACTTCCACTTCCATCTGGCGTGGCTGCAATCCATGGCGTTCCAGCACCTGACGCAATTCGGTCACCAGATTCGGCAGGCCGAACTGGGTGTTGCTCAGGCTGACGCCGATGACCAGATCCTTGGAGAATTCAGCCTCCCAGGCCTTACGTTGTCCGGCACTGCGATGATAGATCCAGCTGCCGAGCCGGCTGATCAGCGTCGCCTCTTCCAGCAACGGCAGGAACAGCCCCGGCGGCACATCGCCGACACTCGGATGCTGCCAGCGCAGCAACGCCTCGAAACCGCGAATTCTGCCGTCACCCACCGCCACCTGCGGTTGATAGACCAGATTGAAATCACGGTTCTCGATAGCGGTTCGCACACTCTCTTCCAGCATCAGCCGCGAGCGGGCGCGGCCGTTCATTTCGTGATCGTAGAAGCGATATTGCTGACGCCCGGCGCGCTTGGCTTCGTACATGGCGATGTCCGAAGCACGCATCAAGCCGTCGAGGTTGTTGCCGCAGTCCGGATACGTGGCGATGCCAATGCTCGCACCCAGAGCGATATCCAGCCCTTCAATCTGCTGACAGATCGACACCCGCTCGATGAGTTTCTCGGCAATCTTCGCCGCCTGCTCGGGAAACTCCAGATCCAGCAGCGCGGTGAACTCATCGCCGCCCATCCGCGCCAGAATATCGAACGGCCGCAGGCAGGCTTTCAATTGTTCGGAGACCCAGCGCAACACTCGGTCCCCGGCATCATGGCCGAGGGAATCGTTAACCCTTTTGAAGCCGTCGAGATCGAGGTACATCAGCACCCAACTGCTGTCCGTGCGTTCGCCGCGCAGCAGCAGGTTTTCCACGGTCTGGTAGAAACCCCGGCGGTTGAGCAACCCGGTCAGCGGATCGGTGACGGCCTGGAATTCGAGCTGTTGATGCAGGTGACGCACCACCGACATGTCCAGCACCGTCACCACCATCGCGTGCTGTTCACTCGGCAGCGGCGCGCAGGACAGGGCCACAGGCACTTGCTGGCCCGGCGCGGTGCGCAGCAAGGCGTCGTGTAAACGCAGCGTCTCACCGCGTTTGTAACTGGCGTAGAACTCGGAATCGGCCCACAGCGGAATGTGCGGTTTCTGCAGGAAATCGAGAAACTCCTGCCCTTCCAGCTCCTTCACCGGCGCATTGAGCAACCGGGAAATCGCCGGGTTGGCGAAACGGATCAAACCATCCTCGGCCAGCACCAGAATGCCTTCGGCGGCGTTATCCAGCACCGACGCATTGAAGGCCCGCGCCGATTCCAGATCCTGGCTCAGGCGCTGCAACGCCCGGCGGTTGCGCTGGTGCTCCAGCAACGCCTGGACCTTGGGCTTTAGAATCTGTGGGTCGAAGGGTTTGAACAGGTAATCCACCGCACCGCTGGCATAGCCCTTGATCACGGCGTCCTGGGACTGTTCGTTGGCGGTGAGGAATATGATCGGCGTCAGCCGCGTGCGCTGGCTGCCACGCATCAGGCGTGCGACTTCGAAACCGTCCATGCCCGGCATCTGTACATCCAGCAGCACCAGATCGACGTCGTGTTCGAGCAACAGGCTGAGGGCTTCGAAGCCGGAAGCCGCGGTCATGACCTGCCAGTCCTGGCGCTGCAGCAACGCGCGCATGCTGATCAGATTTTCAGGGTAATCATCAACGATCAAAAGGACTGAGCTGCCTTCACCTGGCGTGGGTTGCGCGCATTCCATGCTGCTTCTCTTGTCGGGACATCCAATCGGGACGCGGCCGGTTCTCGTGAAAACCGTACAGTTACTGAGCCTTCACTCTAGTCCTGGATCCGAAAAAGCAGTAGCTGTCATCAGGCCATCATTTAACCAAACCGGTGAGTAGCCGACTAACGGTCATCGCTGCAGCCCCCGAAAACCGGGAAACATGGCATTTCGACAGGATGTTGACGCCAATCATCCGCCAGACGGCCGTTAACAAAAAATCCCTCTACGCTTATAAAGGCCGCCCCCAAGAGGCGCGGGCTAGAGCTTCTGGCACGCGCGTGCAAGAGAAATAGAGTGGAAGAACCGACATGATCGACCTCGCAACCTGGAACCTCAGCGTTCCCGTTGGCAGCCCGCCCTACACCGTCGAAACCTCCAAACTGGTGAACGGCTTCAAGGATCAGTACTTCCATTCCGACACCGGCACCCTGTTCTTCTGGTCCCCGGTGACCGGCTCGAAAACCGAAAACGCCATCTACCCGCGCACCGAACTGCGCGAGACCTACAGCAACGGAACGCTGCGCAACTGGTATTACCCGGACGCCGACAACCTGCTGCGCGCGACCCTTTCGGTCAACAAGGTGCCCAGCTCGGGCAAGATCGTCATCGGGCAGATTCATGCGTATGAAAGTCAGAAACCGCTGGTGAAGCTTGAGTATCAGTACAAGAGCAAACTGGACTCCGGCAACCTGGTGATCAAGGTGCGGATGCATCCGGATGATGACGAAAGCCGGGTGATTACCCTGGCGACCGGAATCAAACTCGATCGCGAGTTCAATTACCTGATTCACCTGAGCCCCGGTGGTGCGCTGGGTATCAGTGCGGCGGGGTATCAGTGGGACTCGCAGATCAGCGCGACGTGGCGCAACAAACCGTTGTATTTCAAGGCGGGCGTGTATGTGCAGGACAACACCGGGTACACCAGCGAGGGTGGGCAGGTGACGTTCTCAAAACTGGACATTGACCACGACAAGTAACCTGTGGGAGCTGCGGTGCGTCGATTCGACTTTCCAGCGATGGCGCCAGTAGCAGCACCTGCATTAAACGGTCATGTTTAAACCAGCCCCGCGTAACTTCCCGAAGCCTACAACGTCTTGCGTCGCTGCCTACCGGTACGCCAGAATCCGCCGGCTTGTGCGCCTGGAGGGCCGTCGGTAACTTGATTCGGGTCACTGATTCGCAGTGATCGGGTTTAGTAGCCCGAGGGTTCGCGAGGCGTATTTGCACTCCAGAAAGTGAGATATCTCGATATCTGCGCTCGATGGTAGCTGTACGCAGGGCGCTTTCGGGCGCGCCGGTTCGCGTCTCCCCGGTCTACTAACCTGCGTTCAGCTGCCACCCCATCGTTTAGTAGCGATCCGGTGCCGGCTTCATTTCCCGGAGACGAAACATGATTCAATCGACCCCTCATCCGCCGGTCACAGACCCGGCCTCCCCCTACGATTCCCTCGACCCCAAAAAACTCAACGAAGCCGCCGAACGCGCCCTCGACCACTACCTCTGCCCTGGCGCCCGCATCATGGCCACAGCCAATGAACCCGACCGCATGTACTTCGCCAACCCCGCCTACAGCACTGAATCCCTGCTGGTCAACGCCAGCGAAACCCTCGGCTGCGCCAGCGAAATGCTCAACAACTTCGCCGCAATACTGCCGGCATCCCACCGCAAAACCGCGCTGGGTATCGCGCAGGTGGTGATGCTCGGGGAACTGGCGGTGAATCAGGCGCTGGATAACGTGGAGCCAAAAATGTAATCGGCGACTGACTCAAGCAGAGCTACGACGAAGAAACCCGTCAACGCCGGGTTTCTTTGTAGAGGCGGCAAAGAAGTCGAATAGGAAATCACAAAGAGAAACTAGCGAATGTTGAAATTGAAAATTTTAATCTCTTAAGAACCAATTGAAATCAACCAACTAGCGAAAAACCATAAAAAACTGTCAAATATGACAGTTGCTATTAACTCCACAATTCTAAATCATTGGCTCACAACCTATTGGAGAGCCATACAATGCCAACCACAATCACATCAGTAACACCACAGGGCTCTATACCTGCAAGTGGCCCGGTCATCAATTTACCGCTACCGACCACCGTCGTTACCAATGCTACAGTCGCCCCTGCCCCATACCTTGAAACGGGTACAGAAAACGGCATTGCTTTTTTAAGAACTACTATACCTCTCCATATAAACACAAGAAGGGGAGATACCATTCGAACCTACTTCAAGAACAGCTCCAAATCTTTCATCTTCTGCTGCGACGTCGTTGATGAAAATTTCGAAAACAGAGAAATAAAAGATAACAAAGGCAGACTCATAACATCCTTCCCTATAGAAAACATAAAAAATAATGGAATGCCAAGCGGCATATATAGATTCAGCTACGCACAAACCAATATCGCCGGAAAAGTTGTAGTAGCATCATTAAACCATAACTGCGAAATAACCGTAATATAGAGCTGGACCCACCTCAAAAAAAAAAAAAAAAAAAACAGGCAAACCCGACAAATAACTTTTCATAGAAACAAAATTAAGTCAGACAAATGAAAGAAGACAGATTTATTTATCATGCAGCCGTAACCACTTGGGAAATAAATCTGTCACCTATTCTTATTTTTTCGACTTTCCTCACTTCTCGTGCAACCAATAAAAAAGTCAGGACTTAAAAATGAAAATCAAACCACTTTTCGTTTCATTGCTTCTGGAGACTGGTGATCCTACAGCCATTAGAACCAAGGACGGCCGAATGCTCCATGGTGCGATAGCAGGAGTCGACAAGCCGACAGAAAGCCTCATCATGGAAACTCAGGACAACGAGGTTGAGGTTGTACGCATGAGCGAAATTGAGTCCGTTTGGGTTCCTCAATTTTCGAATGAACCTTTCCACCAACCTAGAGTTATACCAGCACTCATACCTTTAGCTATTGGATTAATTGGCCTGGGTGCAGAAGTCGGTACAGTAATCGCCGAAGAGATTATCACTAATGGAATAGCCACCGAATCGGATCACTATACTCCCCCACCTCGCTTTCCTCTACCCACTCCAGCAGGTAGTATGGGTGGTCGTAGGTATCACCCATTTGATTGCGCCTGTGGTAGATGTTCTGGCGGAGGCAGATGGCTGGATGATTAGTTTAAGGGGACAGATTTATTTACCGCAGAAATAAAAAAATAAATCTGTCACCTTTTTTGACCTTTTTTGCAGTCACCTTTTTTGCATTTCTCCGACGGATCTCCCGCAAACCCAAGAATCCATAATCCTGGGGTTCCACTTCTACCGCTCTCGCTCACTCAGGTGATCACATAAGTATTGAGGAAACTCACGGCAGTATTTCGAGTTGGAAGCGTTGTAATCTGTGGAGACGGAGAAGGTGGCGTTGGAATTGCTCCACCATATTGAACGGCCTCTAGATCGTACGTCCCCGGTGTGATACCGCGCGCGGTCAATACGTTCACACTTATTTCACCTCTAATGAATACTCCTTGCTGCTTTCGTAAAGCCCAGAAAATAGAGTAATCATCGAGTGTATACGTCAATACAAGGACAGGAAAAGGAATGTTGACATCCACCAAATAGAACTCCAGCACATCACCAACCCTCGTGCAGTCTGGCAACAGATATTGAATTTGAAAGTACTGCTGACCAACAGACCCCGCATTCTGAGTTATTTTAGGCGCAACACTTCTCATCCTTGGCAAGGGGTAAGCATTAAAGTCAAAAGCGACCATCATTAATACGCCAGGAGGCGACAATGGTGTATTCGGTGAAATTTGAGTAATGATCACTTTTCAGCCCCCTACTTAACTTTATTTTGGTTCTCAGGAACCCCTTCAATTTATCGAGAACTTGCACGACGCACACCTGTAAGAAATCACAGTTTTTATATCTATTCGGACTAAAAAACGGGATACCTATTTATCGGATGACTGTATACGGCCATGGACAATCAAAGAGAGCAAAAAGGGGGCGGATTTATTTATTGATTAACAGGAGGATATCTTCGTTGCAACTTACCCATCGTGTCCAACCAGTCCGCCAAGGATTTGATATCTATCAAAACATATAAATCCGTCCCCATTTTTGAAAAAAGTGGCAGCTGCGCAGACGATGAAAATGTCACCCATATCGGGCTTATCGCCAAGCGAATCTTCATTTTGTCCGTTATAGGTGACATTTCACCCAGCAGAAATATGAGTTCGCCATAAAAATTCAGGCAAAAAAAAACCGCCTCACGGCGGGTTTCTTTCAAATCAGCTCAACACCCAGTCTCAATTGACCTTGGCGTTCAACTCACCCTTCAGATAACGCTGATACATGCTTTCCAGCGAGATCGGCTTGATCTTCGAAGCGTTGCCGGCAGTACCGAAAGCTTCGTAGCGAGCGATACATACATCGCGCATCGCCTTCACGGTTTCGCCGAAGAATTTACGCGGGTAGAACTCGCTCGGGTTGGTGGCCATCAGGCGACACATTGCGCAGGTGGATGCCAGACGCAGGTCGGTGTCGATGTTGACCTTGCGCACGCCATGCTTGATGCCTTCGACGATTTCTTCAACCGGTACGCCGTAGGTTTCTTTGATGTCGCCGCCGTACTGGTTGATGATCGCCAGCCACTCTTGTGGAACCGACGAGGAACCGTGCATCACCAAGTGGGTGTTCGGGAATGTGAATTACCTTGATGCGATCATTGCCACACGTCTGCGGTAGGCCTACGAAACACCACCATCATCAGAATGTTGTGCTAACGTAACATTTATATATTTATGTTCCGGTAACAGCACATGGATTATATTTTGTTGATCACTCGCCTTGGCGACCAATTGCGCGAAAAACGTATCCGCCGAGGCCTGACCCAAGCTCAGCTTGCCGACCTCGCAGGGCTGACACGATACAAGGTCATCGCCGTAGAAAAAGGCACCCTTTCTGTCGGCATGATCGCCTATGCGCGTGTCCTCGGTGCACTGGATTGCGAACTCGCTGTCGTCCCAGCCGCCATGCCAACCCTTGAAGAGCTTGGGGACTTATTCGAATGAAGATGACCTCTCTCAAAGTCAGTACGCCTGAGGGGCATAGTGGCAGGCTTTTCAGCGATGGCGAGGACTTCACGTTCCGTTATCACGACGATGCATTGCCAGATGTGGCTATCAGCCTGTCGATGCCTGTGCGGCATGACGAGTTTCGCCGACGCGAGCTCCACCCTGTTTTTCAGATGAACCTGCCGGAAGGCTACGTGCTGGAGCAACTGCGTAATCGCCTGGCCAAGACCGTGAATGTCGACCCGATGCTGTTGCTGGCGCTCTCCGGTAGCACCTCTCCCATTGGCAGGGTTCAAGTGCGCTCTGAAACGGTTGATGCCTTGCTGGAAGAACAACAATTTCCAGGAGAAAAACTTGAGGAGATTCTGACGTGGGACGGCACGGAAGATATTTTCGCC
This sequence comes from Pseudomonas fluorescens, assembly GCF_012974785.1. Lineage (GTDB taxonomy): Bacteria > Pseudomonadota > Gammaproteobacteria > Pseudomonadales > Pseudomonadaceae > Aquipseudomonas > Aquipseudomonas fluorescens_BT. The sequence continues at coordinate 5,850,719 of NZ_CP027561.1, forward strand.
GGCCTGATGGATCGCTACATTCTGCGAGCAGGCATTTCGGGTGCTCAGCCAAAATTGCTGGTTCCGGAACAACAGGAAGCCGCGTTACCCCGCGTGACCTCGAAAACCTCGGACTTGATTATCAAAAGTGGCCGAGACGAGTTTCCCGGTCTGGCAGTCAACGAATTCCTTTGTATGTCCATGGCGAAAGAAGCGGGTATTCCCGTTCCGCCGTTTTACATTTCCGATAATGCCAAGCTGTTCGTCATGCGCCGCTTTGACCGCGACGATCAGCTCAACCCGATCGGTTTTGAAGACATGGCGGTGTTGATGGGGTTGTCGGCCAGCCAGAAGTACAGCAAAAGCTATGCGGCAATTGCCAAGGCCATCCGTGTGTACTGCCCGGCCGAGCATGTACGCGCATCACTTGATCAACTTTTCGATAGCGTTGCCTTGAGCTGCATTGTCGGGAATGGCGACGCTCATTTGAAAAACTTTGGATTGCTTTACTCCGAACCCACTCAGCGCGACGCGCGCCTGGCGCCGGCTTATGACATCGTCAACACCACGGCTTATATTCCGGAGGATGTGCTGGCTCTGGATCTGGCGGGCAACAAGTCGATGTTTGCCTCGCGACAGGGATTGCTGGAGTTTGCCCACACCTGTGAGATCGAGCAGCCGAGGGCGCGCATTCAGCGATTGCTTGCCTCGGTTGAAGCGGTACTTGCGCGCTATCCACAATATCGGGAACAGGCGCCTCATGTGGTCAGTGCCATTGAGCGAGCAGCAGCGCCGTTTACTCTGACTTTTGGATAGCCTCATGACCCGAGGATATCGTCGCTCATAAAAAATCCGCCTCTCGGCGGATTTTTTATTCAGTCAGCTAAATACCCAGTCTCAATTGACCTTGGCGTTCAACTCACCCTTCAGATAACGCTGATACATGCTTTCCAGCGAGATCGGCTTGATCTTCGAAGCGTTGCCGGCGGTACCGAAAGCTTCATAACGAGCGATACATACATCGCGCATGGCCTTGACGGTTTCGCCGAAGAATTTACGTGGGTCGAATTCGCTCGGATTGGTGGCCATCAGGCGACGCATGGCGCCGGTGGATGCCAGGCGCAGGTCGGTGTCGATATTGACTTTGCGCACGCCGTGCTTGATGCCTTCGACGATTTCTTCAACCGGTACGCCGTAGGTTTCTTTGATGTCGCCGCCGTACTGGTTGATGATCGCCAGCCACTCTTGTGGTACCGACGAGGAACCGTGCATCACCAGGTGGGTGTTCGGGATGCGTTTGTGGATTTCCTTGATGCGGTCGATGGCCAGCACGTCGCCGGTAGGCGGCTTGGTGAACTTGTAGGCGCCGTGGCTGGTGCCGATGGCGATGGCCAGGGCGTCGACCTGAGTCTTCTTGACGAAGTCAGCGGCTTCTTCCGGGTCGGTCAGCATCTGGCTGTGGTCCAGAACGCCTTCGGCGCCGATGCCGTCTTCTTCACCGGCCATGCCGGTTTCCAGCGAACCCAGGCAGCCCAGCTCGCCTTCTACCGAAACGCCGCAGGCGTGAGCCATGGCGACGGTTTGTTGGGTCACGCGGACGTTGTATTCGTAGTCGGTCGGGGTCTTGCCGTCTTCGCCGAGGGAGCCGTCCATCATCACCGAGCTGAAGCCCAGTTGGATCGAGCGCTGGCAGACGTCAGGGCTGGTGCCGTGGTCCTGGTGCATGCACACCGGGATGTGCGGGAACTCTTCGATCGCCGCCAGGATCAGGTGACGCAGGAACGGGGCGCCGGCGTATTTGCGGGCACCGGCCGAAGCCTGAACGATCACCGGGGAGTCAGTCTTGTCAGCGGCTTCCATGATGGCGCGCATCTGCTCAAGGTTGTTGACGTTGAAGGCTGGAACGCCGTAGCCGAACTCGGCTGCGTGGTCCAGCATCTGGCGCATGCTGATAAGTGCCATTGTGTGTGTCTCTCCCGGTTTGGGTCGTTAATCGTGCCAGCCTGCCGGAGCGGCGGCGGCTATTCAAGTGATTGCAGATCGGGGGTTGAGGCCCGGCCTGGTGATTCGATAAAGCAGATTCTGTTTTATTCGGCTTTGCAGCCCCGGCCGATCAGATCATTGGTAGCGACCCAGTAGACCAGGCCTTCATTACCTTTGATGTGAAACGCCAGCATGTCGTCGCTGTACAACGCGCCCGAGGCACCCGGCTCTTCTTTCAGGTGATAGACCTGATCGCCACCGCCCAGTCGCACATCGACTTCCTTCTGGCCGGCGTCGGTAAAGCGCCACCGCACCTTGGCCTGGCTGTCGCAGGTCCAGGTGGTCCAGTTATCCACAGGGGCGGACGACTGGAACGGGTTCCACTGCGCGCAACCACCCAACAATCCCAGTGCCGCAACGGCGATCAGGCCTTTCATCCGTGTTCCTCGACCGGCAGCGCACGCCGCCGGACTTGAGTAAAGAGTCAGACCGGTCAAGGACAACCATGTTCCTTGGCCGGGGTTTGCGTCTCGTACTTGTCCAGGCCTTCCGGCCCCGAGCGCTTGTTCAGCACCGGGTTGGTTTCGGCCTGCCAGTCGGCCTGGTAGCAGCCTTTCTGTGCCTCGCCCGGTGCCGGTGTCGCCTCGGCCTTCGGGTTACTCCCGCAGGCCGCCAGCGTACCGGTCAGCAACAACAGCGCTAACGACTTGACCATCTGAACACTCCTTTGCCTGGCCAAACGGGCGGCCTCAGGCCTTGGCCCGGCTTTCCAGGACTTCAACGGCCGGCAGCACCTTGCCTTCGACGAACTCGAGGAACGCGCCACCGCCGGTGGAAATGTAGGAGATCTTTTCAGCCACGCCATATTTATCGATGGCCGCCAGGGTGTCGCCACCGCCGGCAATCGAGAACGCCGCGCTTTCGGCGATGGCTTCGGCCAGCACTTTGGTGCCGTTGCCAAACTGGTCGAATTCGAACACGCCGACCGGACCGTTCCACAGGATGGTTTTCGACGACTTCAGCAGTTCAGCGAAGTTGGCCGCGGTTTGCGGGCCGATGTCGAGGATCATGTCGTCGGCAGCAACGTCAGCGATCAGCTTCACGGTCGCTTCGGCGCTTTCAGCGAATTCCTTGGCAACTACCACGTCCACCGGCAGCGGCACGCTGACCTTGGCGGCGATGGCGCGCGCGGTGTCCAGCAGATCCGGCTCGTAGAGGGACTTGCCGACCGGGTGACCGGCCGCCGCGAGGAAGGTGTTGGCGATGCCGCCGCCGACGATCAGTTGATCGCAGATCTGGCTCAGGCTGTTCAGGACGTCGAGTTTGGTCGAGACCTTGGAACCGGCAACGATGGCCGCCATCGGCTTGGCCGGTGCGCCCAGGGCTTTGCCCAGTGCTTCGAGCTCAGCAGCCAGCAGCGGGCCGGCAGCGGCGACTTTGGCGAACTTCGCAACGCCGTGGGTCGAACCTTCAGCACGGTGAGCAGTGCCGAAAGCGTCCATCACGAACACGTCGCACAGGGCGGCGTATTGCTGGGCCAGTTCGTCGGCGTTCTTTTTCTCGCCCTTGTTGAAGCGCACGTTTTCGAACAGCACGATGTCGCCGGCCTTGACGTCAACGCCGCCCAGGTAGTCGGCCACCAGCGGCACTTCGCGGCCCAGGGCCTTGCTCAGGTAGTCGGCGACTGGCTTGAGGCTGTTCTCGGCAGAGAACTCGCCTTCGGTCGGACGACCCAGGTGCGAGCAGACCATCACGGCCGCGCCTTTTTCCAGGGCCAGCTTGATGGTCGGCAGCGAAGCCAGGATACGCGCATCGCTGGTGACAACACCGTCCTTGACTGGGACGTTGAGGTCTTCGCGGATCAATACGCGCTTACCTTGCAGATCGAGGTCGGACATCTTCAACACGGTCATGGGTCGCACTTCCTACGGTTTTTTTGAAGTCGCTGTCTGCAGATAGTGTTCTGCAACATCCAGCATTCGGTTGGCAAAACCCCATTCGTTGTCGAACCAGGCCAGGATGTTCACCAGCCGAGGGCCGGAAACGCGGGTCTGACTGGCATCGACGATGGCCGAATGTGGGTCATGATTAAAATCACAGCTAGCATGGGGAAGCTCGGTGTAGGCCAGCAGACCTTTGAGCGGGCCGCTGGTGGCGGCGTCGCGCAGGATCCGGTTGACCTCGCCGGCGTCGGTGTCGCTGGCGGTCTGCATCGTGATGTCGAGGCAGGACACGTTGACCGTCGGCACGCGTACGGCTTTGGCCTGAATTCGCCCGGCAAGTTCCGGCAGCAGGCGCTCGATACCACGCGCCAGACCAGTGGATACCGGGATCACCGACTGGAACGCCGAACGGGTGCGGCGCAGGTCTTCGTGGTGATAGGCGTCGATCACCGGCTGATCGTTCATCGCCGAGTGGATCGTGGTGATCGACACGAATTCCAGGCCGATCGCCTTGTCCAGCAGACGCAACAGCGGCACGCCGCAGTTGGTGGTGCAGGAAGCGTTGGACACCAGCAGTTCGTCGCCGGTCAGACAATCCTGATTGACGCCGTAGACGATGGTGGCGTCGACATCCGCCTCGCTGGCCATCGGCTGCGAAAACAGCACTCGTGGCGCGCCGGCGTCGAGGAAACGCTGGCCGTCTGCGCGGGTGTGCCAGGCGCCGGAGCATTCGAGCACCAGATCGACGCCCAGCGACGCCCAATCGATGCCTTCGGGAGTGGCACTGCGCAGGACCTTCACGCAGTTGCCATTGATATGCAGACAATCGCCGTCGACCTTCACTTCGCCGGGGAACCGGCCGTGAGTGGAGTCGAAGCGTGTCAGGTATTCGATGCTGGCCATGTCGGCCAGGTCGTTGATCGCGACAATTTCAAACCCTGCCGCCGAGCCTCGCTCGAACAATGCACGCAAGACACAACGACCAATCCGGCCGTAGCCGTTGAGTGCAACTTTGTAGGGACGCGGTTGAGGCATGGGGTTCTCGATTACCGTGGTGTATCCGTTATTGCATTGTTGTTCGAACCACCGCTATCGCGAGCAGGCTCGCTCCCACATTGGGTCTTTGCTGTGAACACTGTTTGTGTCACACAACAAATTCCCTGTGGGAGCGAGCCTGCTCGCGATTGGCGGCAGCCCGATCAACACAATTTCTGGATCAGTCTTCCAGCAGCTCTTCAGCCTGACCCAGGATGTTTTCCAGGGTGAAGCCGAACTCTTCGAACAGTGCCGAAGCCGGAGCCGATTCGCCGTAGGTGGTCATGCCGATCACGCGACCTTCCAGACCCACGTACTTGAACCAGAAGTCGGCGTGGGCCGCTTCGATCGCGATACGCGCGCCAACCTGCAACGGCAGGACCGATTGTTTGTAGCTGGCGTCCTGAGCGTCGAACGCGCTGGTGCATGGCATGGAAACCACGCGCACCTTGCGGCCCTGCTCGGTCAGCTTGTCGTAGGCCTGAACGGCCAGACCGACTTCCGAACCGGTGGCGATCAGGATCAGCTCAGGCTCGCCTGCGCAGTCCTTCAGCACATAGCCACCACGGCGGATGTCGGCGATCTGGCCGGCATCGCGGGTCTGGTGCTGCAGGTTCTGACGCGAGAAGATCAGCGCCGACGGGCCGTCCTTGCGCTCCAGAGCGTTTTTCCAGGCCACGGCCGATTCAACGGCATCGGCTGGACGCCAGGTGTCGAGGTTCGGCGTGCTGCGCAGGCTGGTCAGTTGTTCGATCGGCTGGTGCGTCGGGCCGTCTTCGCCCAGACCGATGGAGTCGTGGGTGTAGACGTGGATCACACGCTGCTTCATCAGCGCGGACATGCGCACTGCGTTGCGGGCGTATTCCATGAACATCAGGAAGGTCGCGCCGTAAGGCACCAGACCGCCGTGCAGGGCAACACCGTTCATGATCGCGGTCATGCCGAATTCGCGCACGCCGTAGTACATGTAGTTGCCGCTGGCGTCTTCGGCGCTGACGCCTTTGCAGCCTTTCCACAGGGTCAGGTTGGAACCGGCCAGGTCAGCCGAACCGCCCAGCACTTCCGGCAGCAGCGGGCCGAACGCATTCAGGGCGTTCTGGCTGGCTTTACGGCTGGCGATGGTTTCGCCTTTGGCCGCAACTTCGGCGATGTAGGCGTCAGCCTTCTCGGAGAAGTCGGCCGGCAGCTCGCCGCTCAGGCGACGGATCAGCTCGTTGGCTTCGGTCGGGAAAGCGGCGGAGTAGGCAGCGAAACGCTGGTCCCACTCGGCTTCTACAGCGCGGCCTTTTTCCTTGGCATCCCATTCGGCATAGATGTCGGCCGGGATTTCAAACGGGCCGTGGTTCCAGTTCAGCGCCTGACGGGTCAGGGCGATTTCCGCATCACCCAGCGGGGCGCCGTGGCAATCTTCCTTGCCTTGCTTGTTCGGCGAACCGAAACCGATGGTGGTCTTGCAGCAGATCAGGGTCGGCAGCGGGCTCTTGCGCGCGGTCTCGATGGCGGTCTTGATCTCTTCCGGATCGTGACCGTCGACATTGCGGATCACTTGCCAGTTGTAGGACTCGAAACGCTTCGGCGTGTCGTCGGTGAACCAGCCTTCGACTTCGCCGTCGATGGAGATGCCGTTGTCATCGTAGAAGGCGATCAGCTTGCCCAGGCCCAGGGTACCGGCCAGGGAAGCGACTTCGTGGGAAATGCCTTCCATCATGCAGCCATCACCCAGGAACACGTAGGTGTGGTGGTCGACGATGTTGTGGCCGGGACGGTTGAACTGCGCACCCAGTACCTTTTCAGCCAGGGCGAAGCCCACGGCGTTGGCCAGACCCTGACCCAGCGGGCCGGTGGTGGTCTCGACGCCCGGGGTGTAACCGAATTCCGGGTGGCCTGGAGTGCGGCTGTGCAGTTGACGGAATTGTTTCAGGTCGTCGATCGACAGGTCGTAACCGGTCAGGTGCAGCAGCGAGTAGATCAACATCGAACCGTGACCGTTGGACAGCACGAAGCGGTCACGGTCGGCGAACGATGGATTGCTCGGGTTGTGCTTGAGGTAGTCGCGCCAAAGCACTTCGGCGATATCTGCCATACCCATGGGGGCACCGGGATGGCCGCTGTTGGCTTTTTGCACGGCATCCATGCTGAGGGCACGAATGGCGTTGGCACGCTCACGACGGCTAGGCATCGCTGATCTCCTGGGTGTGAATAGATTGAAACGGAAAAAAGGAGGGCATTTTCCCTCACCCGAGCGCCTCGGGGCAATGACAGATAGTCATCCGGAGGCGTTTTTCCCATGGATAACATCGGATTCGGTTGGTGAAACCTTTCCGCTGTTCGTTTGTAGAGTTGGCGGGCTGTCGAGAAGTGCCATCTATCGAGCAATATCAAAACTTTTTGATATTGCTCTTGCGGTGTTTTTCGGCCGTCACTAGACTGCGGCCCTATGAATTTACGTGTGCCTTCCATTCGCCATGACGATTGCGACGAGCTGGCGGCCCTGTGCAAGGCCGGCGGCGATCCGCTGCGGCTGAATGTATTGCGTGCCCTGGCCAACGATTCGTTCGGCGTATTGGAACTGGCGCAGATTTTCGGTATCGGTCAGTCCGGCATGAGCCACCACCTCAAGGTGCTGGCACAGGCGGATCTGGTGGCGACCCGCCGCGAAGGCAACGCGATTTTCTATCGCCGCGCCCTGCCCCATACCGAACTTCTGGGCGGCAAGTTGCACAGCGCTTTATTAGAAGAAGTCGACAATCTGGACCTGCCGGACGATGTGCAGGCACGCATTGGCCAGGTCCACGGACAGCGGGCCGCTGCCAGCCAGGACTTTTTCGCCCGGGTCGCGGAAAAATTCCGTGCCCAGCAAGACTTGATTGCCGGCCTGCCGCAGTACCGTGACAGCGTGCTGGCCTTGCTCGACAAACTGAATTTCGATGGGGCAGCCTCGGCCATCGAAGTCGGCCCCGGCGATGGAGCATTCCTCCCGGAACTGGCACGCCGCTTCGGCACCGTAACCGCTCTGGACAACAGTGCGGCGATGCTCGAACTGGCGCGTCAGGTATGCGTTCGTGAACGGCTGGCTAACGTCAGCCTGCAATTGGCCGATGCATTGAATGGCACAAGCCTTCAGGCCGATTGCGTGGTATTGAACATGGTGTTGCACCATTTCGCCGCGCCGGCCGAAGCGCTCAAGCACATGGCCAGCCTGCTGCAACCGGGCGGTAGCCTGCTCGTGACAGAGTTATGTAGCCACAACCAGAGTTGGGCCAGGGAGGCCTGCGGTGATCTGTGGTTGGGGTTTGAACAGGACGATCTGGCCCGTTGGGCCACCGCTGCGGGACTCGTTCCCGGGGAAAGCCTCTATGTAGGCTTACGTAATGGTTTCCAGATCCAGGTCCGCCACTTTCAGCGGCCGGCTGGCGACACTCACCATCGGTAAATTCAGGAAAACATCGAGATGAGCGAATACTCCCTCTTCACCTCCGAGTCCGTGTCTGAAGGACATCCGGACAAAATCGCCGACCAGATTTCCGATGCAGTGCTGGACGCCATCATCGCCCAGGACAAGCACGCACGCGTTGCGGTGGAAACCCTGGTCAAGACTGGCGTGGCCATCGTTGCCGGTGAAGTGACCACCAGCGCCTGGGTCGACCTGGAGCAGATCGTTCGTGACGTGATCTGCGACATCGGCTACACCAGCTCCGAAGTCGGCTTCGACGGTGCCACCTGCGGCGTGATGAACATCATCGGCAAGCAGTCCCCTGACATCAACCAGGGTGTCGACCGCGCCAAGCCTGAAGATCAGGGCGCCGGCGACCAGGGCCTGATGTTCGGCTACGCCAGCAACGAAACCGACGTGCTGATGCCGGCACCGATCACCTTCTCGCACCAACTGGTGCAGCGTCAGGCCGAAGCCCGTAAATCGGGTCTGCTGCCTTGGCTGCGTCCGGATGCCAAGTCGCAAGTGACCTGCCGTTACGAAGGCGGCAAGGTTGTGGGTATCGACGCCGTGGTTCTGTCGACCCAGCACAACCCTGAAGTGTCGTACAAAGACCTGCGCGAAGGCGTGATGGAGCTGATCGTCAAGCACGTGCTGCCTGCCGAACTGCTGAGCAAGGACACCCAGTTCCACATCAACCCGACCGGCCAGTTCATCATTGGCGGCCCGGTGGGCGACTGCGGTCTGACCGGTCGCAAGATCATCGTCGACAGCTACGGCGGCATGGCCCGTCACGGCGGTGGCGCGTTCTCCGGCAAGGATCCATCGAAGGTTGACCGTTCGGCTGCCTACGCTGGCCGTTACGTTGCCAAGAACATCGTGGCTGCCGGCCTGGCCGAGCGTTGCGAGATCCAGGTTTCCTACGCGATCGGTGTTGCCCAGCCTACCTCGATCTCGCTGAACACCTTCGGCACCGGCAAGATCAGCGATGACAAGATCATCAAACTGGTCCGCGAAGTGTTCGACCTGCGTCCATACGCGATCACCACCATGCTCGACCTGCTGCACCCGATGTACCAGGAAACCGCAGCCTACGGCCACTTCGGCCGTGCTCCGCAGACCAAGACTGTTGGCGAAGACACCTTCTCCACCTTCACCTGGGAAAAAACCGACCGCGCCGACGCCCTGCGCTCCGCTGCCGGTCTGTAAAACTTCCCTGGCAGTACAGGAAGCCCCGCACGGTTCACCGTGCGGGGCTTTTTCATGGCCGCGAAACACCCGGAAAAACAGCCGAACGGTCCGCTGGAAAATCCCGTCTAGCCTTCAGGTATCTCCCTGAGCAAGGACGCTCACGATGCTTGCCACACTGCGCCTGTTTTTCCTTTTCCTGCTGTTTTCCATCCACCTCGGCACCTTCGCCGGCGATTGCCCGGACTGGGCTGCCGACCGGGCCCGAACCCAGATCACCGCCCTGCAACAACAGATCGACCAGTGGGACGACGCCTATCACCGCAAAGGCCGGTCGATCATTGCCGACGAACTTTATGACCAGTCCCGTATCCGGCTCGGCGAATGGCGCGAGTGCTTCAAGCTTCCATCACCGTCCAAGCCGTTACGGACTGCATCGGGGCCGGTCGCGCATCCGATCGCCCATACCGGTCTCGACAAACTTCACGATGCAGCGGACATCGAAGCCTGGTTGCGCGACCGCAAAGAGGTCTGGGTACAACCCAAGGTCGACGGCGTGGCCGTCACGCTGATCTATCGCTCCGGGCGGTTGCAGCAGGCGATCAGTCGCGGCGACGGCATTCGCGGGCAGGACTGGACCGCATCGGCACAGAAAATCAGCGCCATTCCCCAGCAACTGACACAACCTCTGGATCTGTCGGTGCAGGGCGAACTGTATTGGCGACTGAACGACCATATCCAGGCCCGCATCGGTAGCGCCAACGCCCGCGCGACAGTCGCCGGCCTGATGGGACGCAAGGACTTGAGTGCCGAACAGGCAGCGGGCATCGGGCTTTTTGTCTGGGACTGGCCGTTGGGGCCGAGCAGCCTGAGAGATCGCATCGCGGGATTGGCCGCATTGGGTTTCGTAACCACGGAATCTTACAGCCACCCCGTCAGCGGTCTTGCCGATGCGCAGCAGTGGCGCGATCACTGGTATCGCTCGCCACTGCCTTTCGCCAGCGACGGTGTCGTATTGCGTCAGAGTCAGCGTCCCCCTGCCGAACGCTGGCAGGCGCGCTCGCCTTACTGGGCCGTGGCCTGGAAGTATCCGTTCGCCCAGGCACTGGCCGATGTGCGCAAGGTCAATTTCAAGATCGGCCGAACCGGGCGCATCACCCCCGTGCTGGAGCTGGCGCCGGTCAGGCTCGATGACCGCCAGATCAAACGAGTCAGCGTCAGCTCACTCAAACGCTGGCAGGAACTGGATATTCGCCCCGGCGACCAAGTCGCGATCAGTCTGGCCGGGCTGACAATTCCGCGACTGGACAGCGTTGTGCTGCGCAGCACGGAGCGCGTCGAGTTGAACGTTCCTCTCGCCAGCGACTTTCACCCCCTGAGCTGCTGGCAACCGACGCCCGGATGCGAGAGCCAGTTCCTAGCGCGTCTGACCTGGCTTGGTGGCAAACAGGGGCTGGCACTGCCCCATGTCGGACGCGGCACGTGGGAGAAACTTCTGGATACAGGCCGACTGAACAGCCTGCTGGATTGGTTGACCCTCGAGGAGCCAGAGCTTGCTAAGATTGCCGGCCTCGGCGAGCGCAGCAGCGCCCGCCTGCACCACAGTTTTCACAGCGCTCGCCAGCGGCCGTTCACCCAATGGCTCAAAGCCCTGGGGTTGCCGCCGACCGGCCAGGCCTCTTTGGCTGATTCATGGCAAGCGCTGGCACAACGGAATACCGAACAATGGCAGGCAGAACCCGGAATCGGCCCGGGTCGCGCAGCGCAATTGAGCGCTTTTTTCCGCGACCCGCAGGTGCTGGCCCTGAGTGAAACCTTACGCGCCGCCGGAATCGACGGCTTCTGAACATGCATCCCGGCAAGCCGGGAACCCAACGGTCGCCGAAGCGCTCCAACAGCGCAGTGCCTTCCCGACCCGATTGCCTTCGCACATGGAGCTTTTATGAAATTTCTCGCACCGCTCGCCATGCTGACACTTTGCGGCGTAATGGCCGCACCCGCGATGGCAGGCGAAGACGCCCCGGGCCTGACCGGTTGTGCTGCCAAGAAGCAAGGCATCATCAATCAGATCGAACAGGCCAAATCCCGCGGCAACGCCGACCAGCAGGCCGGTCTCGAAACCGCCCTGCGCGAAGTCACCGAACACTGCACCGACGCCGGCCTGAAAAAGGAACGTGAAAACAAGGTGCTCGACGCCAAGCACGAAGTGAGCAAGCGTCAGGCCGATCTCGACAAGGCCATGAAGAAAGGCGACCCGGAGAAAATCGACAAGCGCAAGAACAAGCTCGCCGAGTCGCGCAAGGAATTGCAGGACGCGCTGGACGAACTGGACAAGTAAGAAAGCCAGGGATCACAGCCAAAGACTGTGATCCCTTGAACATCAGTGGTCGCGAAACTCTTTATGGCAGGCACTGCAGGCATCTTCGACCTTCTGCACCGCCGGCCCCAGGTTGCTGGCCTTGTACGGCTGGACCTTGCTGGCGATCACCAGTTCACCGGTGGCGGTCTCAAGGGTGCGGGCCATTTCCTGGAAACGTGCCTGCCTCTTCCAGACATCGTCCTTGGCACTGGTGTGATCTTCTTCGCGCACCGAAGGGAAATGCTTCCACGGTTCATGGGACAGTGCATCGAGCTTGATCGCGCCTTCCGTGAATTTCGGTCCGTCGAAGGCAATGCGCCCGCGCAGCATGCCGCCCAGGTCTTCGCCGGTCTTGAGCATCTGCTTGAAGATCGCCTTGCGCTGGCCCAGCGGAGAATTGGGGTCGACACCACCGCAGGCGGACAAGGTCAGACAGGCCAGCAATACAACGGAAAGTCTTTTAAGAGTCATGGTGGCTTCAGGTCACGGAATTCGGCGGCCAGTATCCTCGCGTCACCGCCAAACACCAATAGCCCTATTAATAATACGGGTTGCAGGCGCGCATGGAGCACGCCTGCAACCGACACAGGAAATTCTCCATGAACAGCCGTTCCAAGGCCTGGCGTCACCCACTCATCGCAACCCTGCCGCTGCTGGCCATCCTCGCCGGCTGCACCGGGGGCGACAGTGCCAAGCCGAAAACCCACGCACTGGCCACTTACTCCAGCGCCACCTGGGAAGCCCTGCCTGCGGTTTCCGACAACGATCTGGTGGCCGGTTTCGGTTCGTGGCGCAGTGCCTGCACCCGGCTCAAGGCTGACCCGATCTGGGGCGCTACCTGCGCAGCGGCGGCCAACGTGCCGCAAAGCGCCGGCGACATCCGCAGCTTCCTCAAGCAACACCTCGACGTCTTCGGTCTGCGCGCCGAGCACGACAATCCCAATGGCCTGATCACCGGTTACTACGAACCGGTCTACCCCGGCAGCCTGACGCAAACCGCAACCGCCAATGTGCCGGTGTATGGCGTGCCTGAAGACATGATCATCGTCTCCCTGGACAGCATTTACCCGGAGTTGAAAGGCAAGCGCCTGCGCGGACGCCTCGAAGGTCGTGTACTCAAACCTTACGACGACGCCGCGACCATCGAGAGCAAAGGGGTCAAGGCGCCAGTGGTGGCGTGGCTGACCGATCCGATGAACCTGCAATTCCTGCAGATCCAGGGTTCAGGGAGGATTCAGACCGAGGACGGCCGGCAACTGCGCATCGCCTACGCCGACCAGAACGGTCATCCGTACCGGCCGATCGGCCGCTGGCTGGTGGAGCAGGGCGAGTTGAAGAAAGAAGATGTGACCATGGGCGCGATCAGCAACTGGGCCAAGGCCAACCCGTCGCGCATTCCGGAGTTGCTGGGCAGTAACCCGAGCTACGTGTTCTTCACCCGAAATCCGGACAGTAACGAAGGCCCGCGCGGCTCGTTGAATGTGCCGCTGACCGCCGGTTACAGCGCGGCGGTCGATCGCAAGGTGATCCCGCTGGGCAGCCTGTTATGGCTGTCGACCACCCGCCCTGACGGCACGCCACTGGTACGCCCCGTCGCTGCGCAGGACACCGGCGGCGCCATTGCCGGCGAGGTTCGTGCGGATCTGTTCTGGGGTACCGGTGATGCCGCCGGACAACTGGCCGGTGACATGAAGCAGCAAGGGCAGATCTGGATGCTCTGGCCAAAAGGCGCGGCATTGCCGCAAGTGCCGCAGGTGGCCGACAAGCAGTAAGCGAAACGCAAAAGATCGCAGGCCTCGTCAGCCTGCGATCTTTTCAGTTTCAGACCGAAACGAAGAAGAAACTGGCGATCAGCCCCATTCCGACAAACCACACCAGCGACCGCAGAATCGCCCAGTCCGCCAGATAGCAGATGATGTACAGCAGGCGACTGGTGATGAACAACACCGCCAGCACATTCACTGTTACCAACTCTGCCGTGCCCACCAGATGCGCAACGATCACCGCCGCCGCAAAGGCTGGCGTTACTTCAAAACTGTTCAGTTGCGCCGCATGGGCCCGCCGCGCCACGCCATTCAGGCTTTCGAGAAAATCCCGGGGATCGTGATTGTCGCTCAGCCGATAACCACCGACAGCCTTGGCCACGCCCGTGCACACATAGGGCAGAAAGATCGCAATGAAAACGCACCACAAAGCCACCGTCATAACGCCGTCCTTCTTCAGTTTTTAGAGTGTTGGCGGGTCAGAACTTCATCACCAGCATGCCGATCAGCACCAACCCACAGGCTAAGAGCCGTGGCCGGCCGAAAGGTTCTTTCAGGTAGCGCATGCCGAACAGCACCACCAGAATCACGCTGATTTCACGCAATGCCGCCGCTTCGGCAATTGACCCCAGTTGCATCGCCCACAGCACCAGAGCGTAGCTGAACAACACGCAGAACCCGACCGCCAGTCCCAGTTTCCACTGTTCACGCCAGAACAGCAGGAACGCCGGCCGCCTGGCGACCCATGCCAGCATCGGGAACGGCCAGGCACTGAGCAGCGTGACCCAGACCAGGTAATCCAGTGGATGCGACCAGCGCCGCAAAGCCTGGCCATCGATGTAGGTGTAGCAGCCGATGCACAACCCGATCAGCGCCACCACCGGCAGCATCGACCATGGCAAATGTTTCCCGCCGCCGCCCTGCCAGAGCAGGCAGGCCATGCCCAGCGGGATCAGCATGATTCCAAAGATCTGCTGCGTGGTCAGCACTTCGCCGGCGAAGATCAGGGTCAGCGCCAGCACCACCAGCGGTGACAGTCCGCGCATCAACGGATAGACCAATCCCAGGTCGCCGACCCGATAGGCCTGAATCAACAGATAGCGATAAAGCAGTTCGAACGCGGCCGACGCCAGAATCCACGGCCAGATTTCCGGCGGCGGCAGGCTGATGAAAGGAAACGCCAGCGCCACGAACAGCAGCGCCACGGTGTCCATGCAGGCCACCACCAGCAACCGCTCAGCGCTGAACTTGATCAAGGTATTCCACGCGGCGTGCAACAGTGCCGCCACCAACACCAGAGCTGTCGCCAGCACGTATCACTCCTTCATTTTTGTTTTTGAACCCGAGCCATTTGATCAGGTCTTTGATTCGCGATGTGTCAGGCGCTGCTTATACGTCAAGCGACCTCGCCACACCCGGTTGCGCACAGACAAATGCCATAAAAATCCTGCCCGGGACACACAATTGTGCCCCCACCCGGTGTCTACCCATCCAACCCTTGCACCCATGAACAGGTGCGCTGTCTTTTCACCCCCCATCCAAAGGACCCCGGATGCTTGAACTTGTCGCCGCTTTCATTTGCCTCACCACCCTCCTCACCTTCGTGAATTTCCGCTTCATCGGCTTGCCGCCCACCATCGGCGTGATGGTCACCGCGCTGATGTTTTCCCTGTTGTTGCAAGGCCTGAGCCTGCTCGGTTATCCCGGTCTCGAAGAACGCGTTCAGCAGCTGATCGGCCAGATCGACTTCGGCGATCTGCTGATGAACTGGATGTTGTCGTTCCTGCTGTTCGCCGGCGCCCTGCACGTCAACCTGAATGACTTGCGCAGCTATCGCTGGCCCATCGGCCTGCTGGCGACCTTCGGCGTGCTGATCGCCACCGCCGTGATCGGCAGCCTCGCCTACTACATCTTCGCCCTGTTCGGCTGGCACGTGAGCTTCCTCTACTGCCTGTTGTTCGGCGCACTGATTTCCCCGACCGACCCGATTGCGGTGCTCGGCGTGCTGCGTACCGCCAACGCCTCGAAGCCGTTGAAAACCACTATTGTCGGCGAGTCGCTGTTCAACGACGGCACTGCCGTGGTGGTGTTCACCGTGTTGCTGGGTATCGTGCAACTGGGTGAGACCCCGACCGTCGGCGCCACCGCCATGCTGTTTGCCCATGAAGCCATCGGCGGCGTGCTGTTCGGCGGGTTGATCGGTTATCTGGTGTACCTGATGATCAAGAGCATCGAGCAGCACCAGATCGAAGTCATGCTGACCCTGGCGCTGGTCATCGGCGGCTCGGCGATGGCCACCGAGCTGCACGTTTCGGCGCCGATTGCGATGGTGGTCGCCGGTCTGATCATCGGTAACCTGGGGCGTAACCTGGCGATGAACGACATGACGCGCAAATACCTGGACGGTTTCTGGGAATTGCTCGACGACATGCTCAACGCCCTGCTGTTCGCGTTGATCGGCATGGAACTGTTGCTGCTGCCGTTCAATTGGCTGCACGTGGCGGCGGCGAGCCTGTTGGCGCTGGCGATTCTGCTATCGCGCCTGCTCACCGTGGCCCCGGCGATTGTTCTGTTGCGCCGCTGGCGCACGGTGCCGCGTGGCACCATCCGGATCCTGACCTGGGGCGGTTTGCGCGGCGGGGTCTCGGTGGCATTGGCCCTGGCCCTGCCGCTGGGTCCGGAGCGCGACCTGCTGCTGAGCATCACCTACATCGTGGTGCTGTCGTCGATCCTGTTGCAGGGCCTGACCATCGGCAAACTGGTCAAGCACGCCACCCGTGATGAACCGGTAACCACTGCCGTACCTGCGCACCACTGATCATTGCTTGATCCGCTGCGGATCGGGCTTTTCAGCCTGGTCCGCAGACGCTTTCGGTTTTCCGCTTTCGCTGCGAATCTGCGCGTGACTGATCAGGGCGAAGATGAAACTGCCGCCGATGATATTCCCCGCCAACGTCGGGCCGGCAAACACCATCCAGAAATCACTCCACGGCAACTCGCCGGCAAACACCAGATACGACACTTCAGCCGAACCCACCACGATGTGGGTGAAATCGCCGAGCGCCATGAGATAAGTGATGAGAATGATGATCCACATCTTCGCGCTCTCCATGGACGGAATCATCCAGACCATGGTGGCGATCATCCAGCCGGAAACGATGCCTTTTGCGAACATCTGGCTCGCATGGTTCTCCATGACCTTGCGGCCGATCTCGAGGAAGGCGATGTCGGTCTTGCTGTCAAAGATCGGCAGTTCCAGCATCACGTAGGCCACCAGAATCGTGCCGCAAAGGTTGCCGAACAGCACGACCGTCCAGAGCCGGATCAGGCGGCCGAAATTGGCCAGGGTCGGTTTAGTCATCACCGGCAGCACGGCGGTCAGGGTGTTTTCGGTGAACAGTTGCTGGCGGGCGAGAATCACCGCAAGAAAGCCTGCGCAGTAGCCGAAACTGGCGATCACCTTGAACTCGTCGCCCTCGGGCAATCGCGAATTGAGCAGGCCCATGCCCATCAGCGACAGGCCCATGGTCAGCCCGGCTGCAAGCGCCGACCACCAGAGCGCGGCAATACTGCGCTCCAGCTCCTGGTCGCCCTGGGTGCGGATGATTTCATGCAGAACCGCCGCCCGGGGCGGCTGGCTTTTCTCGACTTCGTGCTGCTCTTTGGCCGAGAGGTCGGGGGTCTTGCCGTCGGTTGGCGTGGTCATGGCGTGGGAACCGTAGAGGGGCTTTTAGCTACGACCCCGACGGCTCAAGGCTGTTCAGTAGGCAAGTAAATCATTCGGTGAATGAAAAATCGCTATCGCGAGCAGGCTCGCTCCCACAGTTAAAACGCATTCCAATGTGGGAGCGAGCCTGCTCGCGAAGGACGCACCGCCGATATCACTTGGTGACGAGTTCGTCTTCCTTGAACTGGTCTTTGACGTACTTGATCTCGGTCCGCCCGTGCGGGGCCGGCAGGCCGTCTTCGCCGAGGTTGACGAAGACCATCTTCTCGACCGTCAGGATGCTCTTGCGGGTGATCTTGTTGCGCACTTCGCACGTCAGGGTGATCGAGGTGCGGCCGAACTCGGTAGCGGTGATACCCAACTCGATAATGTCGCCCTGGCGCGAGGCGCTGACGAAGTTGATCTCGGAAATGTACTTGGTCACCACGCGCTGGTTGCCCAGCTGAACGATGGCGTAGATCGCGGCCTCTTCGTCGATCCAGCGCAACAGGCTGCCACCGAACAGGGTGCCGTTGGGGTTGAGGTCTTCGGGTTTTACCCACTTGCGGGTGTGGAAATTCATCTTCACTCCTGAGCGTCTTGCCGAATGATGGCGCCATCTTGGCAGACTGAGCGGTCATGCTCCATGAGGCTTCTACTATGGTCGCGATTGGCGATCTTCATCTGGCCGACAGAAACCCTTTGGAAGATCAGTCCAGACGGCTATAATCGCCCCCGTTTCAAAACGGTAACCTTCACTTGGTACCGTTTTCCCGCCACCTGTCCGAGGGGCGCTGCAGCAGGTTCAACCTGTCAGGCTCGGATGGGGCGTTGACTGGCTCAGGCCGGACACTAAACGCACAACGGCGCCCATTCGCATACATTACGAATGGAGACTCTTCATGAGCGCTGTTATCACGCCTGCCGATTTTAACGATTACAAAGTCGCCGACATGTCCCTGGCTGCCTGGGGCCGTCGCGAAACCATCATCGCCGAATCGGAAATGCCGGCCCTGATGGGTCTGCGCCGCAAGTACGCTTCCGAGCAGCCTTTGAAAGGTGCAAAAATCCTCGGCTGCATCCACATGACCATTCAGACCGCCGTGCTGATCGAAACCCTGGTTGCCCTGGGTGCCGAAGTGCGCTGGTCGTCCTGCAACATCTTCTCGACTCAGGACCAGGCCGCCGCTTCCATCGCTGCTGCCGGCATTCCGGTTTTCGCCTGGAAAGGCGAGACTGAAGAAGAGTACGAGTGGTGCCTGGAGCAGACCATCCTGAAGGATGGCCAGCCATGGGACGCCAACATGATCCTCGACGACGGCGGCGACCTGACCGAGCTGCTGCACAAGAAATACCCGCAGGTTCTGGACCGCGTTCACGGCGTGACTGAAGAAACCACCACCGGCGTTCACCGCCTGCTGGACATGCTGGCCAAGGGCGAGCTGAAAATCCCGGCCATCAACGTCAACGACTCGGTGACCAAGTCCAAGAACGACAACAAGTACGGCTGCCGTCACAGCCTGAACGACGCCATCAAGCGCGGCACCGACCACCTGCTGTCCGGCAAGCAAGCGCTGGTCATCGGCTACGGTGACGTGGGCAAGGGTTCGGCCCAGTCCCTGCGTCAGGAAGGCATGATCGTTAAGGTCTCCGAAGTTGACCCGATCTGCGCCATGCAAGCCTGCATGGACGGTTTCGAACTGGTTTCGCCGTTCATCGACGGTATCAACGACGGCACCGAAGCGAGCATCGACAAAGCGCTGCTGGGCAAGATCGACCTGATCGTAACCACCACCGGTAACGTCAACGTTTGCGACGCCAACATGCTCAAAGCCCTGAAGAAGCGCGCCGTTGTCTGCAACATCGGTCACTTCGACAACGAAATCGACACCGCTTTCATGCGCAAGAACTGGGCATGGGAAGAAGTGAAGCCACAGGTACACAAGATCCACCGTACCGGTGCTGGCTCGTTCGACCCACAGAACGACGACTACCTGATCCTGCTGGCCGAAGGCCGTCTGGTGAACCTGGGCAACGCTACCGGTCACCCAAGCCGCATCATGGACGGTTCGTTCGCCAACCAGGTTCTGGCCCAGATCTTCCTGTTCGGCCAGAAGTACGCCGACCTGTCGCCAGCCCAGAAAGCCGAGCGCCTGACCGTTGAAGTACTGCCAAAGAAACTCGACGAAGAAGTGGCCCTGGAAATGGTTCGCGGCTTCGGCGGCGTGGTCACTCAACTGACCAAGCAACAGGCTGACTACATCGGCGTGACCGTCGAAGGCCCGTTCAAGCCGCACGCTTACCGCTACTGATTGACGCGGCGGCCTGCTCTCCCTGTGGGAGCGGGCTTGCTCGCGAAAGCGGAATGTCATTCAACATTGATGTTGCCTGACCCACTGCTTGCGCGAGCAAGCCCGCTCCCACATCGGCGGTGCAAGCCTCACAGGCTTCGTGTTTCCAAGGGTATTTCCCATGTCCCAAGAACGTCGCTACAGCTTCGAGTTCTTCCCGACCAAGACCGATGCTGGGCATGAAAAACTGCTCGCCACTGCCCGTCAGCTGGCCACCTACAACCCTGACTTCTTTTCCTGCACCTACGGCGCGGGCGGTTCGACCCGTGACCGCACGCTGAACACCGTGCTGCAGCTGGAGAGCGAAGTCAAAGTACCCGCTGCCCCGCACCTGTCGTGCGTCGGCGACAGCAAGGACGACCTGCGCGGCCTGCTGAACGAGTACAAGGCTGCCGGCATCAAGCGCATCGTTGCCCTGCGTGGCGACCTGCCGTCCGGCATGGGCATGACCAGCGGTGAGCTGCGTCACGCCAATGAGCTGGTTGAATTCATTCGTGAAGAGACCGGCAATCATTTCCACATCGAAGTCGCCGCCTACCCGGAGATGCATCCGCAAGCGCGCAACTACGAAGACGATCTCGCCAACTTCGTGCGCAAGGCCCGTGCAGGCGCCGACAGCGCGATCACCCAGTACTTCTTCAACGCCGACAGCTACTTCTACTTCGTCGACCGTTTGCAGGCGCTGGGCGTGGACATTCCGGTTGTTCCGGGGATCATGCCGATCACCAACTACAGCAAACTCGCGCGTTTCTCCGATGCCTGCGGTGCGGAAATCCCGCGCTGGATCCGCAAGCAGCTGGAAGCCTACGGCGATGACAGCCAAAGCATTCAGCGCTTTGGCGAACAGGTCGTCACCGAAATGTGCGAACGCCTGCTGCAAGGCGGTGCGCCTGGCCTGCACTTCTATTCCATGAACCAGGCCGAACCGAGCCTGGCGATCTGGAACAACCTGAAGCTGCCGCGCTGATACCGCTGTACGTCTCAAGCTGAACGCTTCATGCAACAACAGAAGATCGCAAGTTTCGACAGCTCATGCGCAATTGTCGTCACTGCGATCTTTTGCTTCCAAGGCCCGAAACAGAGCTTCTGCAGCCGGTTTCTGGCTCTTTGGCGTTTCTCGTCGTAATCTCAAGTCATGCCTTTGATCACGCAGTTATTCGCCGTGCTGGTTTTTGCTTGCCTGAGCTTTGCGGCTCGAGGTGAGAAGCTGCGTATCGTCACCGAACCCTGGGCGCCGTACGTGTACGAAGCCGACGGCAAGAAGCTCGGCCTGGACTTCGAAACCACTGCCATTGTGTTCAAGCGTCTGGGCATCGACGTCGAGTGGCAGTTCCTGCCCTGGAAACGCTGCCTGTCAATGCTCGAAACCGGTCAGGCGGACGGTGCGCTGGACATCTTTCACAGCGACGAACGCGATGCCACTCTGCTCTATCCCAGCGAACCCCTGTCGGACGTGGAGTTCGTGATGTTCTACGCCAACGAGCGGCCGCATCCGTTCCGCACCCTGGAGGACCTCAAGGGTCTGACCGTCGGCACCTCGCCGGGTTATCTGTACAGTCCGGACTTCAGCGAATCGCCCCTGTTCAACCGGGAACCGGCACCGACCCATGAAGCCAACTTCGGCAAACTGGTGCGCGGGCGCATCGATCTGTTGATCACCGACCGCCGTGTGGGGCAGCACTTGCTCGACGAATTGAACATCCGCAACCAGATCACCGAGAACCCCACGGTCATCAGTCGCCAGAGTCAGTTTCTGGCCGTGCGGCGCAATGCCGGGATGGATTTGCTGGTGCAGCGCTTCGGCGC
Source organism: Pseudomonas fluorescens (assembly GCF_012974785.1). GTDB lineage: Bacteria > Pseudomonadota > Gammaproteobacteria > Pseudomonadales > Pseudomonadaceae > Aquipseudomonas > Aquipseudomonas fluorescens_BT. The sequence continues at coordinate 5,872,265 of NZ_CP027561.1, forward strand.
CGAACTCAAGCGTTTCAAGCGCGAACCGGCCTATGCCGAACTGAGCGCGCGCTATGGCGCGGCGCCGGTTTCGGGCAAACCCTTGAGCAGCGCTACTACCAGCGGCAAAACCGTTGAGCAGCAGGAAAGCGGCGCGCAGTGATTGCTCTGTTATACTCCGGCGTTCCCGCCAGGCTCACGCCCGGACGCCCGGAACCGTTACAGGCCTCCCGACCCGCTACAGCGCAGCTTTTCAGCCCGCGCGAGCGCTCCGGACGTGCCTTCGGTACCGCAGCAGGACCGGACGGGATTGCGTCCTCTTAAACGCCATTCGCGCCAGGCAAGACTCCCATTGGGCCAAGCCCTAACTAAAACAGGATTACTCATGTCCTTTGCTTCCCTCGGTCTCTCCGAGGCTTTGGTCCGCGCTATCGAAGACGCGGGCTATACCGAGCCTACTCCGGTGCAACAGCGGGCCATTCCCGCCGTGTTGCAAGGTCGCGACCTGATGGTTGCGGCACAGACAGGTACCGGTAAAACCGGCGGTTTCGCCCTTCCGATCCTGGAGCGGCTGTTCCCCAACGGTCACCCGGACAAATCCCAGCGCCACGGCCCGCGCCAGCCGCGCGTACTGGTCCTGACCCCGACCCGCGAACTCGCGGCCCAGGTACACGACAGCTTCAAGATCTACGCCCGTGACCTGAAATTCGTCAGCGCCTGCATCTTCGGCGGCGTCGGCATGAACCCGCAGGTTCAGGCCATGTCCCGTGGGGTGGACGTTCTGGTTGCCTGCCCGGGTCGTCTGCTCGACCTGTGCGGCCAGGGCAGCGTCGATCTGTCCCACGTTGAAATCCTCGTGCTGGACGAAGCCGACCGCATGCTCGACATGGGCTTCGTCCATGACGTGAAGAAAGTCCTCGCGCGTCTGCCGGCCAAGCGCCAGAACCTGCTGTTCTCGGCGACCTTCTCCAAAGACATCACCGACCTCGCCGGCAAGCTGCTGCACAACCCGGAACGCATCGAAGTGACGCCGCCGAACACCACGGTCGAGCGCATCGAACAACGCGTCTTCCGTCTGCCGGCCAGCCACAAGCGTGCGCTGCTGGCTCACCTGATCACCGCCGGCGCGTGGGAACAGGTGCTGGTGTTCACCCGCACCAAGCACGGCGCCAACCGTCTGGCCGAGTACCTGGACAAACACGGCCTGCCGGCTGTGGCGATCCACGGCAACAAGAGCCAGAACGCCCGCACCAAAGCCCTGGCCGACTTCAAGGCCGGTGAAGTGCGCATTCTGGTAGCGACCGACATCGCGGCTCGCGGCCTGGACATCGACCAGTTGCCACACGTGGTCAACTTCGAACTGCCGAACGTCGATGAAGACTACGTGCACCGTATCGGCCGTACCGGCCGTGCCGGTCGCTCGGGTGAGGCGATCTCGCTGGTGGCGCCGGACGAAGAAAAACTGCTGAAAAGCATCGAACGCATGACCAAGCAGAAAATCGCCGACGGCGACCTGATGGGCTTCGATGCCAGCACCATCGAGGCCGAGAAGCCTGAAGTACGCGAGCGTCCGGACATGCGCAACCCGCGTAACGGTCGTGGCCCGCGTGGCGACGGCCCGAATGGTGGTGGCGGTGGTGGCGGTCGCAAGGACAAAGGGAAGGACAAGGGCAAGGAAAAACCGGCCGGTGAACGTGGCGAGCGTCCAGCCCGTCAGCAGAAACCACGCGAAGGCACCCCCGCCCGCGAACAGCGCCAGCCTAGCCAGCCGCCACGCGCCGCTGCTGACCGTGCTCCGGACGAGTTCCTCGACGACGATATCGATAACTTCGGTAACCGCGTTGACTACGTGCCGAAGCAGGCACCTGCCGGTGGTCGTGGCCGTCGCCCTGGCGCTCCGGCGCAAGGCACAGGGTCCGGCGCTCCACGCGGCGGTCAGTCGCAAGGTCGTCAGAACGGCCCGCGCAACAGCAACGGTTCGAGTACCGGCACCCCGCCGGGCAAGCGCACCGGCCCGCGCAACGGAGCCCCGCGTGACGGTCAGGGTCGTCGCGACGAAAACTCGCGCAACCGCCGCCCGGCCCGTGACGATCAGCAACGTGCCGAGCCTGCCGTGCAGAACCCTCGCAGCAGTGGCCCGAAGATCATGCACAAGGAATCGAAAGCCGACCGCTTCCCGACGCCTGAGCAGCTGGATCAACTGCCAAGCCGCCCACGCGGTGAGAAACCGGCCTTGCTGACCCGCAATCGCTGAGTTTCAACAAGGCAATAAAAAACGCCCCCGGTCGCAAGACCGGGGGCGTTTTTGTAGGGCTGGCGAAAATTACTTCGCTTTGACACCTTCGAACGAGATGTACAGGTCGACTTTGTCAGACTGTGGACCCAGGTCCATCATCTTGCCGAAATCAGAACGCTTGATGCTGGTAGTGCCTTCGAAGCCGGCACGGTAGCCGCCCCATGGATCCTTGCCTTCACCCAGGAAAGTGGCCTTGACCACGATCGGCTTGGTCACGCCGTGCAGGGTCAGGTCACCGGTCACGTCGGCAGTGTCTTTGCCATCGGCGTTCTTGCCGGTGGACTTGACGCTGGTGGAGACGAACTTGGCGTCAGCGTATTTGCCCACGTCCAGGAAGTCTTTGCTGGAGATGTGCTTGTCACGCTCGGCGTGGTTGGTGAACACGCTGGCGGTCTTCACGTCGAACTCGATCTTGCTGTCTTCAGGCTTGGCAGCATCGAAGCTGAACTTGCCGCTGATGTCCTTGAAGGTACCGGTGATGTAGCTGTAGCCCAGGTGGCTGATCTTGAAATCGACGAAGGCGTGCTGGCCTTCCTTGTCGACGGTGTAGTCAGCAGCCATTACGTTGGCGGACAGCACGGCAGAACCGATTGCCAGAGCGGCCAGAGTCTTTTTCAACATGCTTTCTTTTCCTTTGAGTCGAGGTTGAGCTTCAGGCTTTGCGACCGAGCATTCGAGTGAGGGTCGCATCACGATCGATAAAGTGGTGCTTCAATGCTGCCAACGCATGGAGGCCGGAAAAAATTACCAGCGCCCACGCCAGGTACAAATGAATCACCCCGGCGGTATCTGCCTGATCCGGTAGTCCGGAAACCAGTGCAGGAACTTCAAACAGGCCAAACACCGGAATCCCGACACCGTCTGCGGTGGAAATCAGGTAACCGGCAATCATCACGGCGAACAGCGCGAGGTACAGAAACCCGTGGCCAAACTTTGCGCCGATGCGGGTCATGCGGCTGTAGCTCTGCAGCGTTGGCGGCGGTGGGCTGACAAAACGCCACAGCACCCGCAACACCATCACAGCCAGCAGCACCAGCCCGATGCTCTTGTGCAGATCCGGCGCCTCTTTACGCCAGGTGCTGTAGTAATCCAGCCCCACCATCCACAGACCGAGCGCGAACAGTCCGAAGACCGCCAACGCCACACCCCAGTGCATGAAGATACTGACCCAACCGTAGCGCGAAGAAGAATTACGTAGCTGCATTGCCCAAATCCTGTGAGAACTGCGAACCAAGACTAGCGAGTTATCTATCGAATTAAAGCGGAAAATTTCGCTTTGAAATATCGAGAAATACGATCAAGAGTCTTGGACAGGGGAGTTAAGGAAAGATTAAAGGTGAAAAGTGTGACGGGAGATTAGCTGGCGAACGAGCAAACACAGGATGCTTGCTGTTTCACAGGCAATAAAAAAGCGCGGCATGAAAGCCGCGCTTTTTTCATTCACCGCAAAGCCTTACTGCGCTTTGGTATCGGTGCTTGTCGCCGGAGTCGCCGCCGGTTTGGCCGCTGGCTTCTTCGCCGGTTCAGTCTTTTTCGTTGCAGGTTTGGCCGGGGCTTTTTTCGCCTCGGTCTTGGCCGCAGGTTTCTTCGCTGCTGGCTTGGCAGGCGCTTTCTTGGCTGGCTCGGTTTTCACCGGAGTCGCTGGCTTCGGCGCTTCAACCGGGGCTGGCGCAGGTGCCGGAGTCGGTGCAGGCGCTGGAGCGGCTGGAGCAGGTACCGGTTCGGGGGCTTTCACAGGCGCTGGTTTCTTCTCGTCATCCGAACCACCGAACAGGTTGGTGAAGAAGTTACCTTTCTTCGCCGCCGTGGCCGCACCCGCTGCGCCTGCCGCCGCTGCTGCAGTGGCCGCCGCCGGGCCGACCTTGATCGGTTCGAAGGATTTGCCCGCCGCCAGGTCTTCAACCTGACTGGCCGCGCGCTGACCGGTGCGCAGCGCGCCTTCCAGGGTGCCCGGATACAGGGTGTCGGTGTGCTCGCCAGCAAACGCTACGCGCAGCAGCGGACGCTCCCACAGGCGCCAGTACTTGCTGATCTGGCCAGGACCGAAGGCCAGGTACGAACCACCAGTCGATGGATCGGTGCTGTAGCGACGGATTTCATAACCGGTGAACGCACCACGGGCCTGTGGATAAAACGCGTGCAGACGAATCAGCACCTGATCGACCATCTGCTTGTCGCCGAACGCCTGCATCACCCGGGCATTGTCGCCGGACAGGTTGATCACCACGTTCGCGCCGCCCTTCAGGGCCGGCTCGATCCACAGCATGCCCAGACCGGTGTTGCTGTAGATCTCGCCGGACATCCGCGCCTTGCTTTCCCACACTGGCGTCTTGAACTTCAGCATGATCTGGTCACGCCAGCCGTAGTTGGTGCCTTTGATCGCGGCCAGGTGCTGTGCATCCAGGGCCGGGGTCAGCTGAATCTTGTCGAGGGCACGCAATGGCACCGCCAGTACGACGTAGTCTGCCTGATAGCCCACGCTGCCGACCTTGACGGTCACGCCGTCCTTGTCCTGGACAATCGCGGACACCGGCGAACTGGTCTTGATGGTTTTCAGTTGCTTGACGAAGGCCTGGGCCAGCACCGGGCTGCCACCCACCAGACGCGAAGCGCGCATGTCACGGTCGGACACGCCGCGATAAACACGGCTTTGCTGTGCGTAGTACAGCAGCGACAGACGCGAAGGTTCGTCGTAATGGGTGCGGATATCCTGGTTGATCAGCTGACGCGCAGTGGCAGGCAGGTTCTGCTTGTCGAGCCAGCTCGACACGTTGATCTGGTCCAGTGCGTGCAACGTGTTGGTCGCCGCCGGGTTCTGCGGATCGTCGATCGAGCGCGCCAGATCGTCACGGGTTTTCTCGAAGGTTTTCAACGCCTGCGCGGTAGCCGGTTGCTTGGTGGCCAGATCGGCGGCAGAGAAATACTCGCCATCGATCAGGTAACCCGGGGTACGCACGAATTCAGGGGCCGGCGTGGTGCTCAGCTTGAAAGTCGAGACGTACTTGTTCAGCACCGGCTGCGCCTTGTCGTTGCCGATCCACTCGCTGGTGGCCATGCCCGAGCGACCGCCCAGGCTCGGCTTGGCTTCCAGCAACGTGACCTGCCAGCCCTTGTTCTGCAGTTCGTAAGCCGCGGTCAGGCCCGACAGGCCGCCGCCGATCACGATCGCGGTTTTTTCCTTGGCCAGCGCCGTAACGCTGAAAAGCCCCAACACCACAAGCGCACAGGCGCGCAGCCAACCGACAGACATTCAGCGAACTCCGGAAAAACACGTAGGAAAAAGCAGTTTTGCGGGTCAGTCGACCCAAAGAACCGCGAAGAATACGTCAGCCATCAAAACGCCGCCAGCGACGTCTATCGGCCCATACAAAGTAGCTCAATCGACACAATGGGTTGTTCCGGCGCGACGCATTGCATAGGCTTGCGCGATTGTTTGCCCGCGCCTGACGCGAGCCGCCTCGAGGAGACTGAACATGGGCCTGAACAACCAGTGGATGCAACGCGATCTCGCGGTGCTGTGGCATCCCTGCACCCAGATGAAAGACCACGAACAGCTGCCGCTGATCCCGATCAAGCGCGGTGAAGGCGTCTGGCTGGAAGACTTCGAAGGCAAGCGTTATCTGGATGCGGTCAGCTCCTGGTGGGTCAACGTGTTCGGCCACGCCAACCCGCGCATCAACCAGCGCATCAAGGATCAGGTCGATCAGCTGGAACACGTGATTCTGGCCGGTTTCAGCCATCAGCCGGTGATCGAACTGTCCGAGCGGCTGGTGAAGATGACGCCGGAAGGCTTGAACCGGGTGTTCTACGCCGATAACGGTTCGTCCTGCATCGAAGTCGCGCTGAAAATGAGCTTTCACTACTGGCTCAACCGCGGCCAGCCGAACAAGAAGCGCTTCGTCACCCTGACCAACAGCTACCACGGCGAAACCATGGCGGCGATGGCGGTCGGTGATGTGCCGTTGTTCACCGAAACCTACAAAGCGCTGCTGATGGACACCATCAAGGTGCCGAGCCCGGATTGCTACCTTCGCCCGCAGGGCATGAGCTGGGAAGAGCATTCGCGCAATATGTTCGCGGCCATGGAGCAGACGCTGGCGGAAAATCATGACAGCGTCGCCGCGGTGATCGTCGAGCCGCTGATTCAGGGCGCGGGTGGCATGCGCATGTATCACCCGGTGTACCTCAAGCTGTTGCGCGAAGCCTGCGACCGTTACGGCGTGCACCTGATCCACGACGAAATCGCCGTCGGTTTCGGCCGCACCGGGACGATGTTCGCCTGCGAACAGGCCGGCATCCGTCCGGACTTCCTGTGCCTGTCGAAAGCCCTGACCGGCGGCTATCTGCCGTTGGCCGCGTGCCTGACCACCGACGAGGTGTACAGCGCGTTCTACGACGATTACCCGACCCTGCGCGCCTTCCTGCACTCGCACAGCTACACCGGCAACCCATTGGCCTGTGCAGCGGCCCTGGCGACCCTAGATATTTTCGAGCAGGACAACGTGATCGAAAACAACCGGGCGCTGGCTCAACGCATGGCGTCGGCGACGGCGCATCTGGTGGATCATCCGAATGTTTCGGAAGTCCGTCAGACCGGCATGGTGCTGGCGATCGAGATGGTCAAGGACAAGGCCACGAAAGAGGCTTATCCGTGGCAGGAACGTCGCGGCCTGAAAGTGTTCCAGCATGCCCTGGAGCGTGGCGCGTTGCTGCGTCCACTGGGCAGCGTGGTGTATTTCCTGCCGCCCTACGTGATCACCCCGGAGCAGATCGACTTCCTCGCCGAAGTCGCCAGCGAAGGCATCGACATCGCCACCCGAGACAGCGTCAGCGTGGCAGTGCCGAAGGATTTTCATCCGGGTTTTCGCGATCCGGGCTGATCCAGATTATTCAAGATCTGTGGTGCCTGGACTTCCGCTTTCGCGAGCAAGCCCGCTCCCACATTTGGAATGCATTTCCCTGTGGAAGCGGGCTTGCTCGCGAATGAAGTCGACACCGTTTTAACTGATTCACATCTTTCCAGAGACTCCGAATGAGACTGTCCCGCTTCTTTATCGACGCCCCGCTGAGCACCGGCGAACACGAATTGCCGGAAGCCCAGGCGCATTACATCAGCCGCGTGCTGCGCATGGCCGAGGGCGATGCGGTGCAGTTGTTCGACGGCTCCGGCCATGAGTTTCGCGGTTCCCTGGTGGAAGTCGGCAAGAAACGCGTGGTGGTGCAGATCGACGAGCAGTTCGCAGGTCAAGTCGAATCACCGCTGCGCATCCACCTCGGCCAGGGCCTGTCCCGGGGCGAGCGGATGGACTGGGCGATCCAGAAAGCCACCGAACTGGGCGTGACTGAAATCACCCCGATCTTCAGCGAACGCTGCGAAGTCCGGCTCAAGGACGAACGCGCCGACAAACGCCTGCTGCACTGGCGCCAGGTGGCGATCAGCGCTTGCGAGCAATGCGGTCGCTCGCGAGTGCCGGTGATTCATCCACCGGTGCTGCTGGCCGACTGGCTGAAGCAGACCGAAGCCGAACTGAAACTGGTGCTGCACCCGGTGGCCGAACCGCTGGTCAGCCACGTCAAACCATCGACCCTGGCGTTCCTGATCGGACCGGAAGGCGGCTTGTCCGACGCCGAAGTCGAGCAGGCCAAGGGCAACGGCTACCACGCCGCCCGCCTCGGCCCGCGCGTGCTGCGCACCGAGACGGCGCCGGTTGTGGCGCTGGCAGTGGCTCAGCAACTATGGGGTGATTTCTAACCCGTTACTGCACCGGATCACTGATCGGTCTGGCGATGATTGCCTTGAGTTCGCTGGTCATCGGGAACTCAAGGTTCAGGCCCTTCGGCGGGATCGGCTGTTCGAACCACTTGCGGTAGATCCCGTTGATCTCCCCTGAGCTGTACAGGTCAGCCAGCACACCGTTGACCAGCGCGAGGAACTGCGGATCATCCTTGCGCACCATGCAGCTGTAGATTTCCCGGGATTGCTCCTCCCCCACCACGACCCAGTTGTGCGGATCGCGCGCTTTGGCCCGCTCGCCGTAAAGCAGTGCATCGTCCATATAGAACGCTGCCGCACGGCCTGATTGCAGCATCTGGAACGCCTCGCCGTGATCCTTGGCGCTGATCACGAACATGTTCAGTTTGTGGTCGAGGTTGTAGCTCTTCAGATAACGCTCGTTGGTGGTGCCGGCGGTCGTCACCACGTTCTTGCCGCGCAGATCGTCGAAGCGGTTGATGCCGCTGTCTTTGGCGGTCAGCAGCTGACCTTTGACGTAGATGAAACCGTAGGAGAACGCGACCTGCTTCTGCCGCTCGGCCGTCACCCCGGTGGAGCCGCATTCGAGGTCGACCGTGCCGTTCTGCACCAGCGGAATCCGCGTCTGCGAGGTCACCAGGTTGTACTTCACCTTCAGCTCCGGCAACGCCAGTTGCTGCCTGATGCGCTCGACGATCTTGTCCGCCAGCTCCACTGAATAGCCCATCGGCTGCCCGGTGTGATCGCCCACATACGAGAAAGGCACCGACGCATCGCGATACCCCAGGGTGATGCTGTTGGCGCTGGCGATCTTGCCGAGCGTACCGGTCAGCGGCACTTCACTGGCCTGGGCCTGAGCACCGAAAACCAGCGCCAGAGTGCAGCCGAGCAACGTGATTTTTTGCATTGTTATTCTCCGTTGTGGGTGGGGTGTTTTAGCAGAAACCGTCACGCCGCACGGGGATTGAACCCGTGCAGATCAATGGATGTGCGCTGCTGGCCGATCAGTTCACTGAGCAACTGCCCGCTGCCGCAGGCCAGGGTGAAACCGAGCGCGCCGTGGCCGAGGTTGAGCCACAGATTGCGATACGCCGTGGCGCCCAGCAGCGGAACGCCGGTGGGGGTGGCCGGGCGCATGCCGGCCCACTCCACGGCCGCGTCGTAGTCGCCGGCGTCGGGAAAGGTGTCGCGGGCCTGACGCTTGATCAGCGCCAGCCGCTGGGGGTCCACCGCCGGGTCAAAACCGACGATGTCGACCATCGCCGCCACGCGCAGTTGTTCGCCGATACGGGCGTAGACGATCTTGCGGTCGTAGTCGGTGATACTCACGTCCGGCGCTCGATGCTCGCTGCCGATCGGCACGGTCAGGCTGTAGCCCTTCAGGGGATACAGCGGCAGATTCAGGCCGGGCAGCGCCAGCAACGGGCTGCGATGGCCGGCGGCGATTACCAGTTGTTCGACCGGCAGGGTTTCTTCGCCAAGTTCAATGGCCGTGACGGCGCCGTGACTGTGGCGGATAGCGGTCACTGCCTGACCGAAACGAAACGCGCAGCGGCCCGACGCCTTCAATCGCGCCGCCAGCTGTTGGCAGAAACCGTGACAGTCGCCGACTTCTTCATCCGGCGTGTAGATCGCGCCCACAAACGGCGCATCGGTCAGTGCCGGTTCCAGTTGCGCACATTCGGCGGCGGACAACACCTGCTGTTGCTGCGGATCGGCGAGCCCCTTGCGCGCATGGTCGAAGCTGGCGGCATGGCGGAAGCTCACCAGTTTGCCGTTGCGCCGCCAGTTGAAGCCGGCGAGTCCGTCGTCCTCGCGCCAGCGTTTCAGCGTGCGCTGGCTGAACAGCGCCAGACGCAACAAATGCGCGGCGTTTTCACGGTTGACCGAAGTGCGGCACGCAGCGAGAAACGAGGCCATCCAGCGCCACTGCGCCGGGTCCAGGCGCGGGCGAAGTTTCAGCGGTGAGTCGCCGCGCAGCATCCAGCCGATTGCCTGCAACGGCACGCCGGCGTCGGCCAGCGGCGCAACGTAGCGATAGGACAACTGGCCGCCGTTGGCGAAACTGGTTTCGCTGCCCGGCGACTGCCGCGCCTCGACCACCGTCACCTCGAAGCCGTCGCGCACCAGCGCCCAGGCCGTTGCCAACCCGATCACGCCGCCGCCGATGATGCACACACGCTGAGCCATGTCCGTCCTTAATCGTTCTTGAAGACGAGGCCGAGGTTAGGGTGAGGTGACAGGCGCCGAACAATGAATAAAGATGCCAAACCTATAAACAAAGGTTATGGGATCGTCATGCGCCTTCGTCATATCGAGATTTTCCAGGCCATTCGCCAGACCGGCTCGATCAGCGCCGCTGCGCAGTTGCTGCACGTCTCGCAACCGGCGGTGACCAAGGTGTTGCAGCACGCCGAGCAGCAGCTGGGTTTCCCTCTGTTTTTGCGGGTGCGCGGCAAGTTGCAGGCAACCCCCGAAGCGCTGGAGCTGGAGCGCGAAGTCGACAAGGTCACGGAAAGCCTGCAAGGCGTGCGGCGTCTGGCCCAGAGCCTGCGCCGCGAGCCCGGCCACAGCCTGCGGATCGGCGCGACTCCGGCGCTGGCGCTGTCGTTACTGCCGCCGGCGATCCGGCAATGGACGGCGCAATTCCCGGACATCGCCTGCGAACTGTCGAGCGCCCACAGCCGCGAGCTGATGCAGAACCTGCTGATGCGCGAAGTGGATGTGGCCCTGACGTTGCAGTTGCCGGACCATCCGGGGCTAAAGGCCGAAGCGCTGGCCTCGGGGGTTCTGGTGGCGCTAGCGCCGAAGGGTTATTGGCCGGAGGAAGATGCCGGCCAGCCGTTGCCGCTGATGGCACTGGCCGGGGCGCCGCTGATCGGGCTGTCCAGCGCCGATCCGCTGGCCGCGCGGCTCGACAGTTATCTGGAGGCGGTCGAGCCGCCACCCCGGGTGCGGATTGCGGTACAGACGTATTCGCTGGCGCGTGCGATGGTGGAGTCCGGCGCCGGGGTGGCGGTGATCGATCCGTTCACCGCGCTGGGGGCTTCGCCGACCAGCACCGTAATCCGCCCGTTGGCGCCGCCCTTGCCGATCACGCTGTACGCCGTGACCCGCGCCACCGAACCATCACCCCATACGCTGAATGATTTGCTGGAGATTTTCAGTCAGCGCGCCGGCGAACAACTCGGCCGCCTGATGGGCATTTAAAGGACGTAAAACAGAATCGCCACAAAGTGCAGCAGGCTCCCGGCGATCACAAACAGATGCCAGATCCCGTGGGCATGCCGCAACCGGTGATCAAGGGCAAAAAAGATGATCCCCACGGTGTACAACACGCCGCCCGACGCCAGCCAGGCAAACCCCGCCGTCCCCAGCGCGACGATCAGCGGCTTGACCGCCACCAGCACGATCCAGCCCATCACCGCGTAGATCACGATCGACAGGATCCGCGCCTCCGAGCGCGGCTTGATTTCTTGCAGGATGCCTATCAGCGCCAGGCCCCAGACAATCCCGAACAGCGTCCAGCCCCACGGCCCACGCAGGGTCACCAGGCAGAACGGCGTGTAACTGCCGGCGATCAGCAGGTAGATCGAAAAGTGATCGACCTTCTTCATGATCGCTTTCTTGCGACCGCGCACGCTGTGGTACACGGTGGATGCGCTGTAGAGCACCAGCAAAGTGAAGGCGTAAATCGCCACGCTGACGATCTTCCACGGGCTGCCGTCGAGGCTGGCAATCACCAGCATCCACACGCCCCCGACAAACGCCGCTACCGCCCCGACCAGATGCGTCCAGGCGTTCAGTTTTTCTCCGTGATACATGTGTCACACACCTCGATTTCATTACCGCAGCGCGCAAGGCTCGGGCCTTGAGCGTAAAAGCGCAATGTTTCCGTTCAACGCGGGCCTGCACCTGTCCTGATATTTGGGCACAATCGAGCGATACCAAGAAGAGTCCGCGCCATGCTGATCGACGAAGAATTGACCCTGAAGAAACTCGAGGTGTTCCTCGCCTTCATGCGCACCGGCAACCTCGCCCGCGCCGCCGCCGAGTTGCAGACCAGCAACGTCAGCGTGCACCGTGCGATCCATTCGCTGGAAAGCGCCCTGCGCTGCCCGCTGTTCAAGCACGAAGGCCGCAACCTGACACCGCTGGAAAGCGCTTATGTGCTCGAAGAGCGAGCGCAGAAGCTGATTCAGGACGTGGTCGAAAGCGTGCGCCTGACCCGCGAAGCCGCCGGATTCTCCGCCGAGCGCTTCAAGCTCGGCTCGCTGTATTCGCTCACGGTGAAGACCGTGCCGCAGCTGATCATGGGCCTGAAGATCCGCCGCAGCGAACTCAACATCGACCTGATCCTCGGCTCGAACATCGACCTGCTCTACAAGCTGAAAAACATGGAAGTCGACGCGATCCTGGTGTCACTGGACGACACCGTCAACGACCCGGACTGCGAGCAGATCCCGCTGTTTTCCGACGACATCTTCCTCGCCACCCCGGCCGATTCGCGCTTCGCCCAACGCAGCGAAGTGGATCTGGCGGAGGTGCGCGACGAAACCTTCATCACCCTCACCCAAGGCTTCGCCACCCATCAGGACGGCATCCGGGTGTTCAGACAGGCAGGGTTCGAGCCGAAGGTGGCGATGCAAGTCAACGACATCTTCACCCTGCTGAGCATGGTCAGCTCCGGAGTCGGTTATGCGTTGCTGCCGGGAAGGATTGCGGCGGTGTACGAGAACCGGGTGAAGCTGATTCCGTTACAGGAAAAGTACCGGTTGCAGCAGCACATTGGTGTGGTGTTTTTGAAGGCCAAGGAGCGGGATCCGAATTTGCTGGCGTTGCTGGCGGAGTGTCGGATGTATGCGAATCGGGATGCGGCTGGGAGCCATCTTTAAGGATCAGATTCTCGTGTTGAACTTGAGAACCTTCCCCCTCACCCCAGCCCTCTCCCCCAAGGGGGCGAGGGGAAAGGGAGCAGATCGGGGGATCTTTCAAAATCTGAGTTCGACTCAGGAATTTCAGGTCGATGTATAGCGCATAAACAACTCGGTCAGTCCCCTCTCCCTCTGGGAGAGGGTTAGGCGGGCGGCGTTCCGATGAGGGGCTTTTGACGTTCAGCCCACAATCCCGCGAACAATGAAGAACAGCAGCGAAGGCCCAAGCAGGCAGCCAAGCCCAGTGTGGAAGGTCGCGGTCAACGCCCCATAAGGCACCAACCGCCGATCCGTCGCCGCCAGCCCCGCCGTCACACCACTCACCGTCCCGGCCAGCCCGCCAAACACCATCGCCGAGCGCGGGTTATCCAGCCCCATCCAGCGCGCCGCCACCGGGGTGCCGACCATCACCAGAATCGCCTTGATCAACCCGGTGGCAATCGACAGCGCCATCACATCCGAAGTCGCGCCAATCGCCGCACCGGTCACCGGCCCGACGATGTAAGTCACCGCCCCCGCGCCGATGGTGGTCATGCTCACCGCATCGCGATAACCGAACGCGTAAGCCATGCACGCGCCGACAATGAACGGCAGAATCGTGCCCAGCAGCAGCGCAATCACCCCGATCATCCCGGCCTTCTTCGCCTCGGTCGCCTGCACTTCAAACGCCGTGGCAACGATGGCGAAATCCCGCAGCATCGCGCCGCCCATCAGGCCGATGCCGGAGAACAGCGTCAGGTCCGCCAGGCCCTTCTGCCCGCCCGTCATCGTCCCGCCGACCCAGGCCAGCACCAGACCGATGACAATGGCAATCGCCGAGCCGTGAATCCGCCCGAACGTCAGGCGTTTGGAGAGGATCACCGAGACCCACATGATCACGCCGACGAAGGCGAAGGCGGTGATCAGACCGTTGTGTTCCAGACCTTTTTCAATGAGATCCCACATGTCAGCGACCTCCTACCGGTGTGCCGACCGGGGAAATTTCCGCCGGCTCGTCGGGCAAGGGCTCGCCCTTGTGGGTGCGGCTGATCAGGGCAATCGTGCAGCCACAGACCACCACCGAACCAATCGCCGCCAACACCGCCACCGGGCCGCCGTGCAGGGCGGTGACGACGTTCTGCTGCGCGGCCATCGCCACTACCACCGGAATGTACATGGCGCCCCAGAAGCCGACGCCCATCTCGCAATCCTTGGTCATGCCGCCGCGTTTCTGCATCCACAACCGCGCGCAGATCAACAGGATCATGGCGATGCCGACCCCGCCGACGTTGGATTTGACCCCCAGCAGTACGCCGAGCAGGTCACCCATGATCACCCCTGCCAGCGTACAGATCGCCAGCAGCGCCACACCGTAAATAATCATTGTTGTAGTCCTCAAAGTGCATCGTCGAATTGTTTTTGTTGTTCGAAGCCTGAGTCGGTGATTTAGGGTCGTCGGCCCTCCTCTTCACGCAACAGCGCCTGCAAGGTGTCGAGCCGGGCACTGTCGAAGGCAGTGACGGTCCCCTGTTCGAACACCCGGCGCGCCAGCCCGGTCAGCACCGCACCGGGCGGCAGTTCGATCTGTAGACGTACGCCGCGCTCGTAAGCGCTTTGCACGGTGCCGCGCCAGTCCACCACGCGGCACATGTTGAAGGCGAGATCGTCGCGCAGCGCTTCAACCTGGGTCACAGGCCTTGCGCGGCTGCCGCTCAGGTAAGCGATTTTCGGTGTTTTCAGTGCCACTTTGGCGAACGCCTCGGCGAGGGTTTGCGCGGGTTCATCCAGCAACGGGCAGTGCGACGGCACGCTGACCGCCAGACGCTTTGCCAGACCGGCGCCACGACTGCGCGCCAGCTCGGCGACCGCTTGCATCGCCTTGTCGCTGCCGGCAATCACCACCTGGTTATCGGCGTTGATATTGGCCAGATAAACCGGCGAATCTGCACCGTGCACCTGAGCCAGCAAATCTTCGACTGTAGATAATTGCAGGCCGATGATCGCGGTCATGCCGAAGCCCTGTGGATAAGCCTGCTGCATCAACTCGCCGCGCAGGCTGACCAGATGCAACGCATCGCTGAAGCTCAACGCTCCGGCGACCACCGCTGCCGGATACGCACCGATGGACAGGCCGGCGACGTAATCCGCTGTGAGTCCGTCCTGTAACAATTGCCGCGAGGCTGCGACCCCGGCGATCAGCAGACAGAGCTGAACCGCCCGAGTGCTGCGCAAGGCTTCGCTGGAATCCAGCCGCAAGACATCTTCACCGAGGCTATCGCGGGCCTCGATCAGCGTTTCCCGAGGCAAACGCTGGAGCATGCCGGGCTGCTGCGCGCCCTGGCCGGGAAACACCAGCAGACTGCTCACGCTGCCTGCTCCTGCGGGTTCCATGGGTCGCTGACCAGACAGGCTTCATGGGCGTTTTTCAGCAGCACCCGCGAAGCGTTCCCGGCCCACTCGCGCAGGGCCACCGCGCCGAACGGTGTCTGCAATTGCAGGTCGACCCGGCAGATCGCCTGATCGAAAACCGCGACCAGTTTGCGTGCCTGATTGCGGGTGATGAGTTGCGGTGTACGCAGGATCAGATCGAGATCACTGGCCTGGTGCATGGCTGCAAAACCACTCGCCAGTTCAAACCCGACACTGCCACTGACGCCCCAGATCCAACCGCAATCATCGAGCACCGGCCGCAGCTGCCGCAGCGCCTGCATGACCGGCAGATCGCGCTCGCTCTCAACATCACAAAGCGCTTCAGGACTGACCCGACAGGCAATCGAGTCGATCGCCATGAACGCCGCCAACCGCTGCTCGCGCAACACTCCGCGCACGCCCACCGCCACGAATCCGTCTTCACTCAACGCCCGCCGCACCACCACCGGTTGCCCGGCAGCCAGCGAATCAATCGCCCACGGCGGCGCATCCGCTGGCAACTGTGCCGGCGTCATGCCCCACAGCAGGTCGTGGGCCAGAGGCGTGTTCACCACTGCGCCCTCAGCAGTTCACGTACACGACTGGAGGCTTCGCGATTTTTCGCGCCGAGACGATTGCTCAAATCCGTCGTGCCAACATCACCGATGGCTTGCTTCAGGCATTCGCCGACTCGCGCCAGATCCTCCGCCGTCGGCTGTTCGATCTGCTGCACCGACAGGGTTTCCCAGAGCAATCCGAGGCTGGCATAGCTGTCGATGTCATAGGCCATCGGCGGCACGCTGGACGCCAGGGCTTCCAGTTCTTCGACGCTGCGCAAGGTCACCCGCGCTGCCGACGCCTTGCCCATCGCGTGCACCATCACCCCCGGATCACGCAGGGCGATCAAGCGGTTGGCCTGATAACCGTGGGCCAGAAACGCCCCGGACATGGCCTTGCCCACCAGCAACGCAATCACCGGATGCCCGGCCAGACGCGCGCGGGCATAAGCATCCGCCGCACCGGCCAGGGCCTGGTGAATGCCGAGGGCTTCTTCGCGGCGACCGTAAGCCTGGCTCGGCACATCGACGATGGCGATCAAGGCACGTTTTTGCGTCTTGTCGCGGTCGGCGGTGATCGCGTCATCCACCGCCTTGGCCAGCCCCCAGCCTTCGAGCAAACCGACTTCGCCGTTGCGAGCGCGTGGGAAACGGTTTTGCGGATCGGCGACCACCGCAATAAAGCGCCCAAGTGGGCCGTCAGCGACCTTCAGCGATGGCGGCAAACCTTCAACGGCATCCGCACCAGCGCTCAAGGCGTTGAACCAGTTCAAACCGCGCACGGAATAACCACTCATGAGCGCTCTCCTTGATACAGATCGCGAACCACCGAAGGCTCGATTTGCTTGTCAGTGTCCAGGCTCGCCAGGCGCTGCAGGAACCACTCGGCCCGCTGGCTGCGCGGTTGTGACGGCAGACCCTGTTGCAGCAATTCACTGACCTGCTGGCGAATCTGCGCCACGTCATCGGCGACATAACGATCCACCAGACCACTGACGAAACGTTGCTCACCGCCGGTCAGGCTCCAGATGAAAGGCCGGTCGCGGGAGTCGTATTCCTCGATCCCGGCTTCCTGCTCGATCACCTGCGGGCCGTTCAGGCCGAGGCGTGCTTCCTGGGTCACCAGCAAGTAGCTGCACAGGGCGGCGGCAATCGACATCCCGCCAAAACAACCGACGCTGCCGGCCACCACGCCGACCACCGGTTGGTATTGCTGCAGATCGACAATCGCCGCGTGAATGTCGGCAATCGCCGCCAGCCCGAGGTTGGCTTCCTGCAAGCGCACGCCACCGGTTTCCAGCAGCAGGATGGCGCGGGTCGGGATGCCTTTGCGGTTGTCTTCGGCGGCCAGTTCCAGCGCGCCGGCGATTTTTGCGCCACCGACTTCACCGAGGCTGCCGCCCTGAAACGCGCCTTCGATGGCCGCGATCACCACCGGCAAACCGTCGAGGCTGCCCTTGGCGATCACCACACCGTCATCGGCCTGGGGCACCACGCCCTGACGTTCGAGCCACGGCGACATGACGCGTTGAAACGGGTCGAGCAATTCGCGCAAGGTGCCGGTGTCGAGCAAGGCTTTCGCCCGCTGCCGTGCGCCGAGTTCGACGAAGCTGTGTTTGTGCAGAAGTGCCGAGGTGTCAGTCATGGCCGATCTCCTCGAAGCCTTGCTCCAGGCGCAGGCGCACCACGCCTGGGGTCGCGCCGAAGTCGTGGATATCGATGGCCATCGCCGGTGGCGTGGTGCCGTCGAACATCCGCGCAAACAGATGCTGCCAGCGCTGCTCGGCGCCGTTGACCGAAGTCTGGACGTTGATCGTCAGCTTGCCGGCCAGGCCCGGTTCGATCAGCACTTCCAGATCGCCCGAGCCGACACAACCGACCAGCGCCCGACCACGTGGCGGCTGCCCGGCGGGGAATTCAAAGGATAAGGTTTCCATCAAAACGCTCCCTGAAGGATGCCGTCGCGCTCGACCCGGTCGAGCAGCAGCGTGGCGGCGAGCAAGTCGGCGGCGCCACCGGGCGAGGCATTCAATGCGATGAGTTGTTGATCCAGTTCGTGCAGGCGGCGGCGACCGGTGAGGCTGGCGCTGCCCCCGGCGTCGAGCACTGCCTGGGCGCCGTGTTGCATGGCGTGCAAACCCTGTTCACCGGCGCGATACAGCACGCAGGTGTCGGCGAGGTCGGTCATTATCGCCAGCAAGCCATCGAGCCGGGCGTTCTGTTCGCCATGGCCGGCGGCGCGGCTGCGTTTAAGCTGCGGCAGGCCACGCTGCACCACGGACGGGAAGCCGAGCTGCGCTTCTTCCCGGGCACCGCGAGCGCCGTAGCGCTGGGCGACTTGAGCGCCATGGCTCAGCGGGCGCGGCGCATACCGATCGTCGAGCAATGCCAGACGCGCAGCGCACAGCGTGACGGCGCCAGCGCTGGTGGACTTGGTATCCAGCGCAGCAGCCGTGACCAGCAGGCCCAACGCCCAGATCGCCCCGCGATGGGTGTTCACACCGTGGGTGGTGGCGAGCATCGCTTGCTCGCCTTCCCGTCCGATGCGGCCAATGGCTTCGCGCAACGGCAAGCCGATCTCGCCGAACTCGAGCGCGGCCTCGGCCATTTCCTTGAACGCCGGCCACAACGCCAGCGCCGAGGCGTGCATCAATCCCAGGTGCAGATCGGTGTGCGCACCATTGCCGCGACGGTCGACCAGCGCAGGTTTCGGCGACAGGTCGGCTTCGTCGATCAGCGCGTCCACGGCCAGATCCGCCAGCCGTTCCGCGAGGGTGATGGTTTTCGGTTGCAGGTTGAGTGCGTGCATTACCAGCTCCTGAACTTGGCGGGCGGGTTGTAGAGGCCGCCGGACCACTCGACCAGATCGGCCACGCTCTTCGCCGCGAGCAGTTCGCGAGTGGCGTCGGTGCGACGGATGCCGAGGTCTTCGGGCAAGGCGATCAGGCCTTCGCGGCGCATGCGTTCGGTGTCTTTCGGGTTGTGGCGCAGGCCGATGGCGGTGACGCCAGCGACCGCAGCGATCATCGCCTGACGCTCTTCCAGCGAGCGCGCCTTGTACAGGTAGGCAATGCCTTCTTCGGTGAGCAGGTGGGTGACGTCGTCGCCGTAGATCATGATCGGCGCCAGCGGCATGCCGCTCTTCTTCGCCACCTCCACCGCGTCGAGAGTCTCGACGAAGGTCGGTTTGCCGCCCTCCTGGAACGTCTCGACCATCTGCACCACGAGTTTCTTGCCGCGTTCGAGCATCGGTTGCTGCGAATCGTCATGGCGCATATCGAGCCAGGCCGGGGTGCCGTGACGGCGTCCTCGCGGGTCGTGGCCCATGTTTGGTGCGCCGCCGAAACCGGCGAGGCGGCCACGGGTGACGGTTGAGGAATGGCCATCGCCATCGACTTGCAGGGTTGCGCCGATGAACAGGTCCACCGCGTATTGCCCGGCCAGTTGGCAGAACATCCGGTTGGAACGCAGCGAGCCGTCGCGCCCGGTGAAGAACACATCGGGCCTGGCGGCGATGTAGTTTTCCATGCCCAGTTCAGTGCCGAAGCAATGCACGCTTTCGACCCAACCGCTTTCAATCGCCGGGATCAGGGTCGGGTGCGGATTGAGCGTCCAGTTGCGGCAGATCTTGCCTTTGAGGCCGAGTGATTCGCCGTAGGTCGGCAGGATCAGTTCAATGGCCGCGGTGTTGAAACCGATGCCGTGGTTCAGCGACTGCACGTTGTGTTTTTCGTAGATCCCACGGATCGCCATCATCGCCATCAGCACGTGCACAGGCTTGATGTGCCGAGGGTCACGAGTGAACAGCGGCTCGATGTAGAACGGCTTGTCCGCCACCACCACGAAATCGACCCACGATGCGGGAATATCCACCCGGGGCAGTTCGCTGACGTCGTCCACCAGTTGATTGACCTGGACGATGACGATGCCGTCGCTGAAGGCGGCCGGTTCGATCAGTGCCGGGGTGTCTTCGGTGCTCGGGCCGGTGTAGATGTTGCCGGCACGGTCGGCCATGAACCCGGCCGAAAGCACGACGTTGGGGATCAAGTCCACCACCAGCCGGGCATAGAGTTCGATGTAGGTGTGGATCGCGCCGACTTCGAGCAAGCCGTCTTCGAGCAACTGGCTGATGCGCAGGCTCTGGGTGCCGGCGAAGGAGAAATCCAGCTTGCGGGCGATGCCGCGTTCGAACAGGTCCAGATGCTCGGAGCGACCGACGCTGGGCATGATCATGTGCAGGTCGTGGAGCTTTTCAGGATCGGCCTTGGCCAGCGCACGGGAAAGGAAATCCGCCTGCTTCTGGTTGTTGCCCTCCAGCACCACACGGTCGCCGGGCAGAATCAGCGCTTCCAGTGCCGCGACGATTTTGTCGGTGGGCAACACCGCACCGTCGGCCAACCCGCGCACCTTGTCGAGACGCCGCTGCTTCTCGTCGCGCCGCCGCGTCCAGCGCGAGTCGGGGGAAATTGTTGTTGTCATGCTCACTCCACGGGGTTCGCTGTCGTGGAGCTACCTTAGGAGTGTCGGGTGGGGGCATCAATCAAGCGCGATGTTGAATCATTACGGTCAGCGTAATGATCAAGAGCTGCCCCTCACCCTAGCCCTCTCCCGGAGGGAGAGGGGACCGATTGGGGGATGTTCGATAGATTCACCGACCTGAACGTGTTGCAGTGAATCCATAATCGACTGGTTATTTCAGGTCGATGGATAGCGCCAGACACCTCGGTCGGCCCCCTCTCCCTCCGGGAGAGGGCTGGGGTGAGGGGGAAACCGGGCAACCCAAAATTCAAGCGAACTCAAACCAGCCCCGCATCCACCAACAACGTCTCCAGTGCCAACAAATCCGGCACCTTCGCCACCTGTTCCCCGACCTGCACCGCCGCCTGCTCCAGCGCACACAGAGGCACGTCGACATAGCTCAACTGGCTGTCGAGCTTGTACGAGCGCGGAATCCCCTGCACCAGCAAGGCGATGAAGCGCAGCGCGGGCAATCCGCCCAGAGCGTTGAGGATGACGATCCGTGCCCGTTCGCCGATGACGATCTTGTTGCCGCACGCCGACTCGAAACTCAGCAGCGGGATCTGCCGCTCGCGCCAGGTCACCCGGCCCAGATACCACGGCGGGGTATCGAGGTCGAAGGCGCTGGACTGGTAGTCGATCAGCTCGGCGACGGCGACGTTGGGCAGGATCAGGTTGCGATCGGCCAGCGGCAACAACAGCCCGGTGAGCTGACTGCTGCGTTGATTGTGGCGCCGCTCATGCATGTTTTTTGCTCCACAGGGCAATGCTTTCGAGCAGCACCGATTCCTGGTACGGCTTGCCGAGGTAGTCGTTGACGCCGATGGCCATCGCCCGGTCGCGGTGTTTCTGCCCGGTACGCGAGGTGATCATGATGATCGGCAAGTGTCGCAGGCGCTCGTCGTGGCGCACCTGGGTCGCCACTTCAAAGCCGTCCATGCGCGGCATTTCGATGTCGAGCAGCATCAGGTCCGGCATGTGTTCTTCCAGCAGCAGCATCGCATCGACCCCGTCCTTGGCGGTCAGCACGTTCATGCCGTGGCGTTCGAGCAGACGGCTGGTGACCTTGCGCACGGTGACCGAATCGTCGACCACCATCACCAGCAGCGGCTTTTGCGGTTCACTGTCGATCTCGTGACTGACCGGACGCTGCGGCAATCGCGCCTGCATGGCGCGGATCGGCGCCAGCAGATCGAGGATCAGCACCACCCGGCCATCGCCGAGGATCGTCGCCCCGGACACGCCCTGCACCGATGCGAACTGCGGGCCGAGGCTTTTGACCACGATCTCCCGGGTGCCGGCCATGGCATCGACCTGCACCGCAATGTGCCGCTCGTTGCACTGCACCAGCAGCACCGGCAGCGGCAGGCTCTGGCCAATGAGTTTCGGGCGCGGCGCGGTTTTCAGCAGCTCGCCCAGATAACACAGTTCATATCGCTGGCCACCGTACTCGTAGCGCGGCGGATCGTGACGGAAATGCCCGTCCAGTTCGTTCGGCAGCACGCGGACGATGCCGTCGATGGTGTTCAGCGGAATCGCGTATTGATCCTCACCGCACTGCACCATCAGCGCACGGTTGACCGATACGGTGAACGGCAGGCGAATCCGGAAATGCACGCCCTGCCCCGGCACCGAGTCGATGCTCATGGTACCGCCCAGTTGCCGCACTTCTTCGTGAACCACGTCCATGCCCACGCCACGCCCGGAAATCTGGGTGATTTTCTCGGCGGTGGAGAAGCCCGGCTGAAGGATGAACTGCAACACTTCGCGGTCGCTGATTTCCGCGTTCGGCGCCAGCAGGCCGCGCTTGATCGCCTTGCGTCGCACGGCATCCAGCGGCACGCCAGCGCCGTCATCGCGGATGTCGAAAACGATGTCGCTGCCCTCGCGGGACAGGTCGAGGCTGATCTGCCCCTGGGCGGGCTTGCCCGCTGCCAGTCGCACGTCGGCCGGTTCCAGGCCATGGTCGACGGCATTGCGCAGCATGTGCTCCAGCGGCGCGGCCATGCGTTCGAGGACATTGCGATCCATCTCGCCTTCGGCGTTGCCGACGGTGAACGCCACGTCCTTGCCCAGCTCTTCGGCGACCTGGCGGACGATGCGCTTCAGACGCGGCAACATGCGCTCGAACGGCACCATGCGCGTGCGCATCAGGCCTTCCTGCAACTCGGTGTTGATTCGGCCCTGCTGCTGCAACAGGTTCTCGGCGTCGTGGGTGCGTCGGTCGAGGGTTTCCTTCAGGTCCAGCAAGTCGGAAGCGGACTCGAACAGCGCCCGTGACAGTTGCTGCAACTGCGAGTGACGGTCCATTTCCAGCGGGTCGAAATCTTCGTAACCGAGGCGTTCGGCATCCACTTGCTGACGGCTGAGAATCCGCCCCTGGGTTTCGGTATCGAGCCGGCGCAACTGATCGCGCATACGCTCGATGGTGGTTTCCATCTCGTTCAGGGCGGTCTGTGCATCGCTGACCTGCTGCTCGATACGGCCACGGAAAATCGACGTTTCGCCCGCGAGGTTGACCAGGTCATCGAGCAGTTCGGCGGAGACCTTGACCATGTCCGCGCCGGCCTCGGCAGCGGGCGCGGCGGGCTCGGCCTTCACCGGTGCCGGCAGCATCGGCGCAGGGGCTTCCACCGTCACCGGATGGCTGAAATTCTGGATCGCACTGATCAGCCGATCCGCTGGCGGGCACGGCTGGCCGGCGCGCACCGCATCGAGCATCTGCGCCAACCGGTCATGGCCGCGCTGCAACAGGGCAAACAGTTCGGCGCTGCCCTGCAGGGTGCCGGAGGACAGGCTTTCGTAAAGGTATTCCAACTCATGGGCGAGGTCGCCGATCGGGCCGATCTCCACCATCCGCGCGCCGCCCTTGAGGGTGTGCAGGTCGCGCAGCAGGGTTTCCACTTCCTGGCGGTTGCCGGGTTCGGCCTGCCAGCGCAGCAACGCGGCACCGGAGTTTTCGATGATGTCGAAACCTTCTTCGAGGAAGATCTCCAGCAGCTCCGGATCGTGTCCGGCGCCGTCATGGCTGGCGGCGGCGGGCGGTGTTGCGGGGCTGCCGGCCTGGCCCTGACGGAACTGGCGGATCGCGTCGATCAGGTCCTGCGCCGGTTTCAGTGGCTGAGGGTCATGCAGCTCGTCGAGGAACAACGCCAGGCGGTCATGGCATTGCAGCAACAGTCGACCCAAGGCGTCGCTGTGGTTGTAGCGGCGATCCACCAGGCCTTCGTAAAGGCTCTCCAGCTCCTGGGCCAGGTCGCCAACGGCCTCGACCTCGGCCATTCGTGCCCCCCCCTTGAGGGTGTGCAGATCCCGTTGCAGCGACGACAGCGGCGCAGCGTTTTCCGGGTCGTTCAACCAGCGCTGCAAGGCTTGTCCGGCGCTGTCGAGAATGTCCACCGCCTCTTCGAGGAAGATCTCGACGATCTCCTCATCCGGGGCGATCCCGGTGGTGCTTTTTTGCAGTTCGGCGGTGGCGCTGCCCAGCTCTGAAATGCTCAGGGTACGACTGCCATCGCTGCGAATCAGGCCCATGGCCGATGGGTCGAGGCCTTCGTCGAGCAGTTCGTGCAGTGCACGGATGCGCTGCGGTTGCGGGGTGATTTCCTGGCCGGCGGCCAGTTCGTCGAGCATGTTGATCAACGCTTCGTGGGCTTGCTGTGCCTCATGGAAAAACCGTTCGCTGACCGCCAGGCTGCTTTCTTCCACCGCGCCATACAAATCGAGCAAGGCTTCGCACAACACATCCACCGGCAGCAGGTCTGCCAGGTGCGCGCCCTCGCCGAGGGTCGTCAGTTCATCCAGCAACGCGCTGAGTTCCTGGCGTTCTCCGGGGTGCTGCTGCCAGCGCTGCAGGAGGTTTTCGGCGTCGAGCAGGATGTCCATGCCCTGGGCCAGGAAGTTGTTGATCAACTGTGGATCACGCTTGACCCGCAAGCTGCTGCTCGGCGTGTTGAGGATGGATTCCAGCCGCTCACTCAACAGGGTTTCGGTGCGTTTGATCAGCGACTGCGCACCGACAATCGGCGCCAGCGGATCGTGCTTGAGCTGGCGCAGACCGACGCGGAACAGGCCTTCGGCCTCCAGCAGCAGTTCCACTTCGTCCAGGTCCAGCGCCAGTTGATGGGCCTTGAACTCCCGGGCCAGTTTGTCCAGCGGCGCCGCCAGTTCGGCAATCGGTAATACGCCGGCCATCGACGCACTGCCCTTGAGGGTGTGCAACGCTCGCTGCAACTCGTCGCTGGCCTGCAACGGCACATGCTCGGCGGCCTGATCGAGGAAACGATTGAGGCTGGCGAGGTGGGTTTCGGCTTCGTTGCGGAAAATTTCCAGCAACAGCGGATCGAGCGCCGCGACGTCTTCCACGTCTTCGGCCGGTAGCGGTGTATCACCCTTGGCCAATGCGTGAGCGCGAGCCGCCAGTTGATCGACATCCTGACGCTGGCGCTGGTGGTTGATGGCGAATTCGGCAATCAGGTCCGGCAGCAACAGCAACGTATCGGCCAGCAATTGCTGCACCGCCGGCCCTGGTTCAATGCTGTGCTCCAGCACGCGGTTGAGCAGGTTTTCCACGGCCCAGGCCAGTTCGCCGAGAACCAGTGCACGGACCATTCGCCCGCTGCCTTTCAAAGTGTGAAAGGCCCGGCGCAGTTCACTCAGGGCTGCGCTGTCCTGCGGATCAGCGGTCCAGCGCGGCAGGTAGTCGCGCAGTACATCAAGCACTTCCTCGGTCTCTTCGAGGAACACTTCACGCAACTCATCGTCCACCGGTTCTTCATCGGCCGGTGGCGGCAGCAGACTGCCGGGTGTGGTCAGCGCGGGCGGGTTGACCGCCGACACCGGGCTGGCCAGCACATCGGCCAGCGACTGGGCGATTTGCGGGTCATCCAGCGCTTGCAGGTCCTGCATCACCAGCGCTTCGCCGGGGCTGAGAACGTCGTCGAGCAGCGGCACATGCTGTTCGCTGGGCGGTTCGTCAGGAAAGTAGCCGAGGCTGGCCAGGCTTTTCTGCGCGACATCCAGCAGTTGCTCGCTCGGTGCCTGTGGGTCATCGGTCAGACGTTCGAGGTAATACTCGATACTGGTGATGACATCCGCGAGGTTGTCCAGTTGCTGCCAGCCCGGCTCATGCGGGTCGAGCAGCAGATGCTCGCGGATAAAACCGTTGCAGGCTTCCAGCAGGCTCGCCGCACGCGTCAGCGGAATCATTGCCAGCGCACCTCGCACCTGGGTCAGCAGCGCCGGCAATGGTTGCAGTTGCTGGCGATCCCAGTCGGCGTCGATGTAGTCGACGATCATGTCCTTGGCCTGTTGCAGGCAGATGCGTGCTTCCTTGATCACGATTTGATGGATCTGCGTCAGGTCGGTGGTTGGCAGCCGCGAATCTTCCGGGCTCTCCGGTTCCACCGTGCCGACCATCCCGGCCAGGGTCGCTTCGACGTAAAGCAAGGCGCCGGCGACGTCCATCAGCGTGGCGTCATTCGGTTCGCGCTGGCCCTGAACGAGGCTGAGCACCACCGCCAGTTGATCGATGATGACCTTGCGCGGCTGGCCGAAACCAAGCACCGCCAGGGTGTCGGCGATCTGCCGCAGCGGCGCCAGCAGGCTGTCCAGATCCGAGGTGTGCTGGCGGTCGCTGCGCACGAACAGATCGAGGCGTTCCTTGACCCGCACCAGCTCTTCGCACAGCGCCGCGAGCACCGAGCGCATGGCATCGCGGTCGGGGCCGGCCAGGCGCGCGCGTTCTTCGTCGACCATCGCGCTGTCGGGCAACGCGTCGTCCAGGGAGTAGCGATCTTTCATGGTCAGCATCTGCCCGGTGGGATGTTCGGCTTTGGCAATGTAGAACAGCAGGCTTTTGAACAGCTCGGGGGGCGGTGGCTGGTTGAGGCCGGCCATGCCTTGTTCGAGCAGGCGTTTGAGCTCCTTGTCGGCGTCCTTGAACAGGCTGCGCAGGGCCGGGCTGTTGGCGATCCGGCCTTCACGCATGCCCTCGACCAGCGCCGAGGCGACTTGCCACAACGGACTCAAGGGTGCATCGCCGCTCAGGGCTTCGAGGCGGGTGAAGACTTTGCTCAGGTAACCGAGGTGCGTCTGGTCGTCCTGTTCGCGGAGCAAGCCCACCAGCGCCATCTGCAACATTTGCCGCAACTTGCGCAGCACATTGGGCAGATCCGCCGGTTCCAGCAGGGCCAGCGCTTGCGGGCTCAAGGGCGGCAGTTCGGGCAATTGCGGGCTGAACAGGCTGGTCTCCGACAACAGGCTTTCGCCCCGGGCGCTGCGCAGATCGTTGATCAGCGGCAGCACCACCAGCGGCAAATCACGGCGGGCGCCTTGTACGCGATCAAGGTAAGTCGGCAATTGACCAAAGGCCTGCAACAGCAGGTGCAAGGCTTCGTCGCGGTGACTGACGCGGTCGTTCAGCAAGGCTTCGACCAGATGCTCCATTTCTTCGGCGAGCAGTGCCGCGCCGTAGAACTCGACCATCTGCAGACTTCCGTGCACCTGATGGATGCATGTCAGGCACTCATCGAGGCCGGGCACCGACTGCGGATCGTCGAGCACGGCTTCGATGGCCTGATGCGCCTGCCTCAGCGTTTCGGCAATTTCACCCTTGACCCATTCGAGGGCCACATAGTCGTGCCGGTCACTCATAACCACTCCGCTCGACATGAACTCGCCCGCAGGCCTCACGCCTTGTCCGTGGCGGGCGCTGGCGCCGCCGGCAAGGTGAACCCGGACACCGAACGCCGCAACTGGCTGGCCATTTTCGCCAGGTTGCCGATGCTTTCAGCGGTAGCCGTGGAGCCGGACGAGGTCTGCGAGGTGATCTGCTGGATCACGTTCATCGTCAGGGAAATCTGCCCGGCCGAAGACGTCTGCTGCTGCGCCGCGTTGGAAATGCTCTGGATCAGCGCTGCGAGGGTCTTGGACACGCCTTCGATTTCTTCCAGGGCCACTCCGGCATCCTGCGCCAGCCGCGCGCCGCGCACCACTTCGGTGGTGGTCTGCTCCATGGAAATCACGGCTTCGTTGGTGTCGGTCTGGATCGCCCGCACCAGCGTCTCGATCTGCCGGGTCGCGGCGGACGAACGTTCTGCGAGCCGCTGTACTTCGTCGGCAACCACCGCGAAACCGCGCCCGGCGTCACCGGCCATCGAGGCCTGAATGGCCGCGTTGAGGGCGAGGATGTTGGTCTGGTCGGCAATATCGTCGATCAGGCTGACGATGTCGCCGATCTCCTGGGACGACTCGCCCAGGCGTTTGATGCGTTTGGCGGTGTCCTGGATCTGTTCACGAATGTTGTCCATGCCATGGATGGTGTTGTGCACCACCTCGTTGCCCTTGTTGGCGATCTCCACCGAGCGCTCGGCCACCGCCGAGGATTCGGCGGCGTTGGCCGACACCTGATCGATGGACTGGGCCATGTCGTTGATCGCAGTCGAGGCCTCGGAAATCTGCTGGGCCTGATGCTCCGAAGCCTGGGCCAGGTGCATGGCGGTGGCCTGGGTTTCCTGTACCGCTGCGGCGACCTGGCCGGCGGTGAGGTTGATGGTCGCCACCAGGTCGCGCAACTGGTCGACGGAATAGTTGATCGAGTCGGCGATGGTCCCGGTGAAGTCTTCGGTCACCGACGCAGTCACGGTCAGGTCGCCGTCGGCGAGGTCTTCGATTTCGTCGAGCAGGCGCATGATCGCGTTCTGATTGCGTTCATTCTTCTCGGCGGTCTCGCGCAACTGACGGTTGGTTTCCCGGACCATGACCATGCCGATCAGGATGATCGATGCCAGCGCCAGCAGGCCCAGCACGTAGCCGCCGATGGTGTCGGTGCTGCGCCCCCCGGCGAGGTTCTCGAAACCGCTGGCCAGGTGCGAGGCCTCGTCAAGCAGGGTCTGCGACAGGCTGAAGATGTTGGTGGCGGATTCGCGGACCTTGAACAATTCCGGCGAGGTTTCGAGGATTTCATCCACCGAACCCGAGACGAACTGGAACAGCTCGGAAATCTCGCTCAAACGCGCACGGGCGTCGCGGTCTTCGACCTGGCTGACTTTCAGCGTCGGGTTGCCTTGCAGCATGCCGTTGAGCACCTGACCGAAACGCGCGGCATCACGACCGAAGGCATCAGCCGCCTGTTGCGAGTTTTCGTCGCCGGAAAGCACGGTGTTGACCGCGCCGAGGATCCGCTCGGCCAGCAGCGACTGCCGCTGGGCCATGGCGACCTGCGCCGCCGGCGCACCGCGTTGCAGGAGGATCTCGACGACTTTTTCGTATTCAATCTGCAACTGCGGCACGGTTTCGGCCAGGGTCGCGGCAACCTGATGCAGGGACAGTACGGTCTGTTCGCTGGAGAGAATCGCGTCAGTGTTTTTCAGCAGGCGTTCCCAGTCCAGCTGCACGGCGCGCATTTCCGGGCGCACGGTGGACGGCGCCGGCGGCAGGCCGGTGGCAGGGTCGCCTTTCTTCAGGTAGCCCCAGCGCTGGGCGAAATCGTTGCGCGCATCGCTGAGCAGCTTGAACGCGGCAGCCTTTCCGGCCGCCGCCTCGGTGGCGTTCTTGGCGATCCGCTGTGACAGCACCCGCAACTCGCCGGCGTGGCCGATGTACTGCTTGTCGTAATTGGCCTGGGTGTTGAGGTAAGCGAAGTTGGCGAACAGCAGCATGATGAACACGATCAGCGCGATGAACAGCACGATGATCTGCGAGCGGCTGCGCGAGCCTTCTGCGGGCTTGCTGATTTTTGCTTTGATCATCGGTCCTCGCCTGTTAAACCGCGACGTGCATGAAACTCGGTGACTGCGCCAGTGCAAACAGGCTGAACACTCGCCAGTTCTGCTCGCGCCGGAAATACCCTTTGACGAACTCGCCCTTGGAGCCTTGCCGTTTACGGATCGACACGGGTTCGAAGCTGTCCTGCTCGAAGTGCTGCAGACCGAAGACCTCATCGACCAGCACACCGGCAAAAACGTCCTGATGCTCCACTACCAATACCCGCCGCTGCTTGCGCATGGGTGACAGTTCATGGCCGAAAAATCCGCACAGATCCATGATCGGCAACAACCGCCCGCGCAGATTGGCCACGCCCTTGACCCAGGGTTTAACCCCCGGCAATTGGGTGAACCGCGGCTCGGGCAGCACTTCGCTGACCTCGCCCATCGGCGCGACGTACCAGTGCTCGCCGAGGCGAAAGCCAATGCCGCTCCAGCGATCCTGGCGCGCCGGTTGCGACGGCAGGTCCGCCGCCAGCAGGCGACAGCGTTGGTCGATCTGCCACAACAGTTCGAACGCGGTCAGCGACTCGCTCATGACGGCGCGATCAACCGGCCAGCACGTTGTTCAGGGTCTTGATCAGCGTGTCTTCGTCGACCGGTTTGGTCAGGTAATCCCTGGCGCCCTGGCGAGTGCCCCAGACCTTGTCGGTTTCCTGATCCTTGGTGGTGATGATGATGACCGGGATGTGGCTGGTTTCAGCGTCCTTGGTCAGCTGACGGGTGGCCTGAAAACCGTTGAGGCCGGGCATGACAATGTCCATCAGCACGGCATCGGGCTTTTCCTGACGGGCCAGGGCCACGCCGTCGGCGCCGTTTTCAGCTTTCAACACTTCGTGGCCGTGCTTTTCCAGCATGCCGGTGAGTTTGTACATTTCGGTCGGCGAATCATCGACGATCAGAATACGTGCCATGGTTTTCCCCATTTTTCTTGTCGACACCGGGCCCGCTGGCCGAGCGTCACGGTGCGTGTCTTACTGCGGCAAATCAGCGGCAAAGCCCGGAACGTGGGCCGCAATCGCGTCGAGCAGTTCTTCCTTGCTGAAAGGCTTGGTCAAAAATTGATCGGAACCGACAATCCGCCCCTTGGCCTTGTCGAACAGCCCGTCGCGGGACGACAGCATGATCACCGGCGTTGCCTTGAAAGCACTGTTGTTCTTGATTAAAGCGCAGGTCTGATAACCATCCAGACGCGGCATCATGATGTCGACAAAAATGATCCCGGGGTGGTGGTCGGCGATCTTCGCCAGGGCGTCGAAACCGTCGATTGCGGTGATGACTTCGCACCCTGCATTTTTCAACAGGGTCTCGGCGGTGCGACGAATCGTTTTCGAGTCATCGATCACCATGACCTTCAAGGCGCTGGACTGCTGTTCCATAAGGGGGCTCTACCGTCGCCTTTGCGAATCAATTTGTCCGTTTTGCGATGACTGATGGCTGGAAACCCTTGATGTTCAAGGGCCAACACGGCTGGGAGCCTTTTTAGCACAGTCTCCTGACGCAATCTATCGACGGGTTTTTCCTTGACCGAAAACCCGCCCGGCGCCACTCTGGCGGCACTTTTTTCATACCGATCCGGTAGCCAATTTTCGAGGAAAACCCAATGAGCGTTCGCGTCGGGATTGTCATGGACCCTATCGCCAGCATTTCCTATAAAAAGGATAGCTCGCTGGCCATGCTGCTGGCGGCGCAGAAGCGCGGCTGGGAACTGTTCTACATGGAACAGAAAGACCTTTATCAGGCCGAAGGTCAGGCGCGGGCGCGGATGAAGCCGCTGAAAGTCTTCGCCAACCCGGAAAAATGGTTCGAACTGGGCGCCGAACAGGATTCCCTGCTCAGCGACCTGAACGTGATCCTGATGCGCAAGGATCCGCCGTTCGACATGGAATTCGTCTACTCCACCTACCTGCTCGAACAGGCCGAAACGGCTGGCGTACTGGTGGTCAACAAGCCGCAGAGCCTGCGCGACTGCAACGAGAAATTGTTCGCCACGCTGTTCCCGCAGTGCACGCCGCCGACCATCGTCAGCCGTCGCCCGGACGTGTTGCGCGAATTCGCCGACCATCACGGTGACGTGATCCTCAAGCCGCTGGACGGCATGGGCGGCTCGTCGATTTTCCGTCACACCGCCGGTCATCCGAACCTGTCGGTGATTCTGGAAACCCTGACCTTGCACGGCAAGCAGCAGATCATGATCCAGGGTTACCTGCCGGCCATCGTCGATGGCGACAAGCGCATCCTGATGATCGACGGCGAGCCGGTGGATTACTGCCTGGCGCGGATTCCGGCCCAGGGCGAAACCCGTGGCAACCTCGCGGCCGGCGGCCGTGGCGAAGCCCGTCCGTTGACCGACAAGGATCGCTGGATCGCCGCCCAGGTCGGCCCGACCTTGCGCGAGAAAGGCCTGCTGTTCGTCGGCCTGGACGTGATCGGCGAGCACCTGACCGAAATCAACGTCACCAGCCCGACCTGCATCCGCGAGATCGACAATGCCTTTGGCACCGACATCGGCGGGATGCTGATGGATGCGATCGAGAAAAAGCTGCAAGCTTGATGTGTGTCACATGCAGCCTGTCGCTTGATGCTTGAAGCCCAAGGCGTGAAACCAACATTGCGTTATCATGCGCGGCCTGTGAAAAACGCGATGTTGGTTTTCTTGTCATGACACTTCCGTCCGATCTGCCCGCTGAACTCGCCCATAAAGGCGTGCGCCCGGTCGATCGCCTCGGATTTACCCTGTTTCTCGCGGCGCTGATCCATTTGGCGTTGCTGCTCGGCGTGGGTTTCACCATGGTCGAGCCCAAGCAGATCAGCAAAACCCTGGAAATCACCCTCGCCACCTTCAAGAGCGAAAAGAAACCGGCGAAGGCCGATTTCCTCGCCCAGGAAAACCAGGAAGGCAGCGGCACCCTCGACAAGAAGGCGATTCCCAAGACCACCGAGGTCGCGCCGTTCCAGGACAACCAGGTCAAGAAGGTCACTCCGCCACCGGCCGCCAAGCCGCAGGTGCAGGAAGCCGCGCCCAAGGCGGCGGTGACCACCGTCGCGCCGAAACCGAAAAAGGCGCCGACCAAGAAAGAAGAAGCGAAGACCGAGACCAAACCAACGGTCGACGCCCCGACTTTCGACAGTTCGCAGCTCTCCAGCGACATCGCCAGCCTCGAAGCCGAACTGGCCAACGAACAACAGTTGTACGCCAAGCGCCCGCGCATCCACCGCCTGAGCGCCGCCTCGACCATGCGCGACAAGGGGGCCTGGTACAAGGACGAGTGGCGCAGGAAGGTCGAGCGCATCGGCAACCTCAATTACCCGGAAGAGGCCCGGCGCCAGCAGATTTACGGCAATTTGCGTCTGATGGTGTCGATCAACCGCGACGGCTCGCTGTATGAAGTGCTGGTGCTGGAATCATCCGGCCAGCCGCTGCTGGATCAGGCGGCGCAGCGCATCGTGCGGCTGGCAGCCCCGTTTGCACCGTTTACCGGGGACCTGTCGGACATCGACCGGCTGGAAATCATCCGCACCTGGAAATTCGCCCGGGGCGACCGGTTGTCCAGTAACTGAGTCGATCTTTTGCCCGCTCCAGCTTGTCAGTTCGCCCCCCGAACGCCACACTAGCGCACATGAAAAACGTCAGCCCCAGCTACCTCAAGCATCACTTCCTGATCGCCATGCCACACATGGCCGACCCGAACTTTGCCCATACCTTGACCTACATCGTCGAGCACACGGCCAATGGCGCCATGGGGCTGGTGGTCAACCGACCGCAAGAGCTGAATCTGGCCGACATCCTCGAACAACTGCGCCCCGACATCGATCCGCCAGCACTGTGCCAGCATGTGCCGATCTTCATCGGCGGCCCGGTGCAGACCGATCGCGGTTTTGTCCTGCACCCGGCGGGCCAGACCTTCCAGGCCACCGTCGAGCTGGAGGGCGATCTGGCCCTGTCCACCTCGCAGGACGTGCTGTTCGCCATCGCCGACGGCGTGGGCCCGGCCAAGAGCGTCATCACTCTCGGTTACGCCGGTTGGGAAGCCGGGCAACTGGAGGCTGAAATGGCCGACAACGCCTGGCTGACCTGCCCGTACGACGCCGACATCCTGTTCAACACCAGCAGTGAACTGCGCCTGGAAGCGGCGGCCAAGCACCTGGGGATCAACCTCAGCCTGCTGACCAGCCAGGCAGGACACGCCTGATGGCCCTGCGCCTGATCCTCGGCTTCGACTACGGCACCAAACAGATCGGCGTGGCGGTCGGCCAGGTGATTACCGGCCAGGCTCGCGAACTGTGCACCTTGAAGGCGCAAAACGGTGTACCGGACTGGAATCAGGTCGAAGCCCTGATAAAGGAATGGAAACCCGACGCCGTGGTGGTCGGCCTGCCGCTGAACATGGACGGTACGCCCAGCGAAATGTGCGCCCGCGCCGAGAAATTCGCCCGCCGCCTCAATGGCCGCTTCAACCTGCCTTTCTATACCCACGACGAACGCCTGACGACCTTCGAAGCCAAGGGCGAACGACTGGTGCGCGGGGGACAGAAAGGCAGTTACCGCGACAACCCGGTGGACGCCATCGCCGCCGCCCTGCTGTTGCAGGGCTGGCTCGACGAAAACACCGCACTGTTTGAATCCTGACAAGCGCTACGGCGCTTTTCTTTTGGTTACAACCCGAGCCCCGGTTCGCGAGAACCGGCTCGACCCCGAGAAGGAGCAACCATGAGCCTGCCCAATCCCGCCGATCTGATCAGCCAGATGGCGACCCGCCTCAAGGCGCACCTTGCCCAGCGCAATATCAGCGAACCGCGTTACATCGGCATCCGCACCGGCGGCGTCTGGGTCGCCCAGGCCCTGCTCAAAGAACTGGGCAGCGACGCGCCATTGGGCACGCTGGATGTTTCCTTCTACCGCGACGACTTCAGCCAGAACGGCCTGCACCCGCAAGTGCGTCCGTCCGCCCTGCCCTTCGAAATCGAAGGCCAGGATCTGGTGCTGATCGACGACGTATTGATGAGCGGCCGGACCATCCGCGCCGCCATGAACGAACTGTTCGACTACGGCCGCCCGGCCAGCGTGACGCTGGTCTGCCTGCTGGACCTGGACGCCGGCGAACTGCCGATCCGCCCGAACGTGGTCGGCGCGACGCTGTCGCTGGCCGCCCATGAGCGGGTCAAGCTGTCCGGGCCGGAGCTGGCCCTCGAACTGCAAGACCTTGCCCTTTAATCCGCCCTATTGAGAGTCCCATTCGCGATGACGCCTCTAGATACCAAGCGCCCGCTGCAGCTCAATGATCAGGGCCAGCTGCGCCACTTCCTCTCCCTCGACGGCCTGCGCCGCGAGTTGCTGACGGAAATCCTCGACACCGCCGACTCGTTCCTCGAAGTCGGCGCCCGGGCCGTGAAGAAGGTCCCGTTGCTGCGCGGCAAAACCGTGTGCAACGTGTTCTTCGAAAACTCCACCCGCACCCGCACCACCTTCGAACTGGCGGCCCAGCGCCTGTCGGCGGACGTGATCACCCTGAACGTGTCGACCTCGTCGGCCAGCAAGGGCGAAACCCTGCTCGACACCCTGCGCAACCTGGAAGCCATGGCCGCCGACATGTTCGTCGTGCGCCACGGTGACTCGGGCGCTGCGCACTTCATCGCCGAACATGTCTGCCCGCAGGTGGCGATCATCAACGGCGGCGACGGCCGACACGCGCACCCGACCCAGGGCATGCTCGACATGCTGACCATCCGCCGTCACAAGGGCGGTTTCGAGAACCTCTCGGTGGCCATCGTCGGCGACATCCTGCACTCGCGGGTGGCGCGTTCGAACATGCTGGCCCTGAAGACCCTCGGTTGCCAGGACATCCGCGTGATCGCGCCCAAAACCCTGCTGCCGATCGGCATTGAGCAGTACGGCGTGAAGGTCTACACCGACATGACCGAAGGTCTGAAAGACGTCGACGTGGTAATCATGCTGCGCCTGCAGCGCGAGCGCATGACCGGCGGCCTGCTGCCGAGCGAAGGCGAGTTCTACCGCCTGTTCGGTCTGACCACCGCGCGCCTGGCCGGCGCCAAGCCCGATTGCATCGTCATGCACCCGGGGCCGATCAACCGCGGCGTGGAGATCGAGTCGGCGGTGGCCGACGGCCCGCACTCGGTGATCCTCAATCAAGTCACCTACGGCATCGCGATCCGTATGGCCGTGCTGTCGATGGCCATGAGCGGACAAACAGCGCAGCGTCAATTCGAGCAGGAGAACGCCCAGTGAAGCTCAGCATTCTCGGCGCCCGCGTCATCGATCCAAGCAGCGGCCTGGATCAAATCACCGATATTCACGTTGAAGCCTGCAAGATCGTCGCCCTCGGCGCCGCACCGGCCGGTTTCACCGCCGTCGAAACCATTGATGCCCAAGGCCTTGTCGCCGCTCCAGGCCTCGTAGACCTGAACGTCGCCCTGCGCGAGCCGGGCTACAGCCGCAAAGGCACCATCGCCAGCGAAACCCGCGCTGCGGCGGCCGGTGGCGTGACCAGCCTGTGCTGCCCGCCGAAGACCAAACCGGTGCTCGACACTTCCGCCGTGGCCGAACTGATCCTCGACCGCGCCCGCGAAGCCGGCAACACCAAGGTGTTCCCGATCGGCGCCCTGAGCAAAGGTCTGGATGGCGAACAGCTGGCAGAACTCGTTGCCCTGCGCGACGCCGGATGCGTGGCCTTCGGCAACGGTCTGGAAAGCTTCCGCAACACCCGCACCCTGTGCCGGGCGCTGGATTACGCAGCGACCTTCGACCTGACGGTGATTTTCAACTCGCAGGATCACGACCTCGCCGACGGCGGCCTGGCCCACGAAGGGGCCACCGCCAGCTTCCTCGGCCTGCCGGGCATCCCGGAAACCGCTGAAACCGTGGCTTTGGCCCGGGATCTGCTGCTGGTGGAGCAAACCGGCGTGCGCGCGCACTTCAGCCAGCTCACCAGCGCTCGCGGCGTGGCCCTGATCGCTCAGGCTCAGGCCCGTGGTTTGAAAGTCACGGCAGATGTTGCCCTGTATCAGCTGATCCTCACGGACGAAGCGCTGATCGACTTCAGCAGCCTGTACCACGTGCAACCGCCGCTGCGCACCCGCGCCGACCGCGATGGTCTGCGTGACGCGGTGAAGTCCGGGGTGATTTCGGCGATTTCCAGCCATCACCAGCCCCATGAGCGCGATGCGAAACTGGCACCGTTCGGCGCGACCGAGCCAGGCATCAGCAGCGTCGAACTGCTACTGCCGCTGGCAATGACGCTGGTCGAAGATGGTCTGCTTGATCTGCCGACCCTGCTGGCGCGCCTGAGCGCCGGCCCGGCCGAGGCCCTGCGCCTGCCGGCGGGCAAACTGGCGGTGGGTGGTGCAGCGGATATCGTGCTGTTCGATCCGAAGGCTTCGACAGTAGCCGGCGAAAGCTGGCTGTCGAAGGGCGAGAACTGCCCGTTCCTCGGCCATAGCCTGCCGGGTGTGGTGCGTTACACATTGGTGGATGGCCGGATCAGCCACCAGGCTTGATACTGAGTTGCCCCAATCGCGAGCGAGCTCGCTCCCACAAGGGTCACCGCGAACCCTGTGGGGGCGAGCTTGCTCGCGAAGCTTTATTGGAAAGCGCCTCTGCCCTCGGCGTTACGCACCGATACCTGATCGTTCAGCGTCCAGAAGTCATACAGCACGCCAATAAAGAACAGCCCGCCCGTCAGCAGGTACAGCAGGCCGCTGATCCACTTGCCCTGATACATCCGGTGCACACCAAACACCCCGAGGAATGTCAGCAGAATCCACGCCACGTTGTATTCGATCGGTCCCGCCGCAAAGCGCAGGTCCGCTTCCCGGTCCATCGCCGGGATCAGGAACACGTCGATCAGCCAGCCGATCCCCAGCAACCCGAAGGTGAAAAACCAGATCGTGCCGGTCACCGGCTTGCCGTAATAGAAGCGGTGAGAACCTGTGAAACCGAATATCCACAACAGGTAACCAATCACCTTGCTATGGGTGTCTTTTTCCTTCACACGGGGCAGCTGATAGCCGTTCATTAAGACCTCGATACACGCGATAGATAAATATTCTTTAATTCTTTGTGACTTTTTTACAGGTAGCCGACGTACGGCAAATGCTACCTTGTGGTCCGTCAAAGCCTTATAGCACCGGACTTCTGTCCGACAATTGCGTTTTTTTGCCGCTTGTTTGGTTCCGTTGGCACCTGATTGAATCGACCAACGGCCTCGGAAGGGACAAAAAAGCTGTTATAAAGTTGCGCGCTAACACATAAGAGCCCTGCCTAATGCGTCCATTTTTCAAGACATGGCTAACTATTTGCCTATTAATGCCACTGGCCGCCCACGCCACCAATCGTGAGCAACGTCTTCCCAACGTTAACGGTTTCACTCCCAAATCCCATGCCTCTGCTCCTACGAACAAAGGCAAGCAAACGAAACACACCACGCTCGCCAGCAAGAGTCACGGCAAGCTGGTTCCACCGATGGCGAACAAGGAAAGCAGTAACGTCCTCAGTCGTGCGGTGAACGTCCTCGGTACACCTTACCGTTGGGGCGGCAGCAGCCCGAGCAAAGGCTTCGACTGCAGCGGTCTGGTCAAATACGCGTTCAACGACGCCACGTTCGACCTGCCGCGTACCTCGAATGCCATGGCCAGTGGTCACGGCGAGAAAGTCGAGCGCAAGGACCTCAAGCCTGGCGACCTGATTTTCTTCAATATCAAAAGCCGTCGGGTCAATCACGTTGCCATCTACCTGGGCAACGACCGCTTCATCCACGCACCACGCCGTGGCAAAGCGGTGAGTATCGATACGCTGAACAAACCGTATTGGGAACAGCATTACGTGGTTGCCAAGCGCGTGCTGCCGAAAGAACCAGGTGGCAAGCAGATGCGCGTGGTTCAGCGCTGATCTGTACAGATCATAAAAAACGCAGCCTTCGGGCTGCGTTTTTTTTCGTCCCTAGAAATTATCCGGTGTCCGCGCCTTCTCCCGCGCATGTTCACGACTGATCAGGCCCTTGGTCACCAGATCCTTCAGGCACATGTCGAGCGTCTGCATCCCCAGCGACCCGCCGGTCTGGATCGCCGAATACATCTGCGCCACCTTGTCCTCGCGGATCAAGTTACGGATCGCCGACGTCCCCAGCATGATCTCGTGTGCCGCCACCCGGCCGCCGCCGATCTTCTTGATCAATGTCTGCGACACCACGGCCAGCAATGACTCGGACAACATCGAGCGCACCATGGACTTCTCATCCCCCGGAAACACATCCACCACCCGGTCGATAGTCTTGGCCGCCGACGTGGTGTGCAGCGTGCCGAACACCAAGTGCCCGGTCTCGGCCGCCGTCAGCGCCAGGCGGATGGTTTCCAGATCACGCATCTCGCCGACCAGGATCACGTCAGGGTCTTCGCGCAGCGCTGAACGCAATGCCGTGGCGAAACTGCGGGTATCGCGGTGGACTTCACGCTGATTGATCAGGCATTTACGCGATTCGTGGACGAATTCGATGGGGTCTTCGATGGTCAGGATGTGGTGATGACGGTGGGTATTGAGGTAATCGATCATCGCCGCAAGCGTCGTGGATTTGCCGGAGCCGGTTGGTCCGGTGACCAGCACGAGCCCCCGCGGAGCATCGGTGATTTTGCGAAAGACGTCGCCCATGGCGAGGTCTTCCATGCTCAGCACTTTCGACGGGATGGTACGGAACACAGCGCCGGCGCCACGGTTCTGGTTGAAGGCATTGACCCGAAACCGCGCCACACCGGGCACTTCGAAGGAAAAGTCGGTTTCCAGATGTTTCTCGAACTCCACTCGCTGGGTGTCGTTCATGATGTCGTAGATCAGCTCGTGCACCTGCTTGTGATCCAGCGCCGGCAGATTGATCCGTCGCACATCGCCATCCACGCGGATCATCGGTGGCAGACCGGCCGACAGGTGCAGGTCGGAAGCGCCCTGTTTGGCGCTGAAGGCCAGCAGTTCAGTGATATCCATAGCGTCCCTCAATTCCAGTAGAATGCCGCGAACCTTCAGACCGCTGGCGCCTCTTGATGTCCACGATAGCAGACAACATTCTCCAGGTTAGTTCGCGTATTCATGCCGCCACCGCTGCCGCCGGACGCGATGAAAACAGCGTCCAGCTACTGGCCGTGAGCAAGACCAAACCGTCCGAAGCCCTGCGCGAAGCTTATGCCGCCGGCCTGCGCGACTTTGGCGAGAACTACCTGCAGGAAGCCCTGGCCAAACAGCTCGAACTGGCCGA
Organism: Pseudomonas fluorescens; assembly: GCF_012974785.1. GTDB lineage: Bacteria > Pseudomonadota > Gammaproteobacteria > Pseudomonadales > Pseudomonadaceae > Aquipseudomonas > Aquipseudomonas fluorescens_BT. Next base: position 5,911,713 of record NZ_CP027561.1, read on the forward strand.
CCTGCCCTTGATCTGGCACTTCATCGGCCCCATTCAGTCGAACAAGACCCGCTCGATTGCCGAGCATTTCGCCTGGGTGCACTCCGTGGATCGTCTGAAAATCGCCCAACGCCTGTCCGAACAACGCCCGGCGGAGCTGCCGCCGCTGAACATCTGCATTCAGGTCAACGTCAGTGGTGAAGCCAGCAAGTCCGGCTGCACCCCGGCCGACCTGCCGGCCCTGGCCCAGGCCATCAGCGCGCTGCCGCGCCTGAAGCTGCGCGGCTTGATGGCAATCCCCGAGCCAACCGAAGATCGCGCCGAACAAGACGCTGCATTCGCCGCCGTTCAGAAGTTGCAGGCCGACCTCGACCTGCCGCTCGACACGCTTTCCATGGGCATGAGCCACGACCTCGAGTCGGCCATTGCCCAAGGCGCGACCTGGGTCCGTATCGGTACGGCCCTGTTTGGCGCCCGCGACTATTCCCCATCTTGATGATTTCCAGATAAGGACCTGACATGAGCAACACACGTATCGCCTTTATCGGAGCCGGCAACATGGCCGCCAGCCTGATCGGCGGCCTGCGGGCCAAGGGTCTGGAAGCCGCACACATCCGCGCCAGTGATCCGGGTGAAGAGACCCGCAACCGGGTCAGCGCCGAACACGGCATCGAGACCTTCGCCGACAATGCTCAGGCCATCGACGGCGCTGACGTGGTGGTACTGGCGGTCAAGCCACAGGCCATGAAAGCCGTGTGCGAAGCGATCCGCCCGAGCCTGAAGCCGAATCAACTGGTGGTGTCCATCGCCGCCGGCATTACTTGCGCCAGCATGACTGCGTGGCTCGGTGAACAGCCAATCGTGCGCTGCATGCCCAACACCCCGGCGCTGCTGCGTCAGGGCGTGAGCGGTCTGTACGCCACCGGCGAAGTCAGCGCCGAACAGCGCCAGCAGGCCGAAGAGCTGCTGTCCGCCGTGGGCATCGCCCTGTGGCTGAACGAAGAGCAGCAACTGGACGCGGTCACCGCCGTCTCCGGTTCCGGCCCCGCGTATTTTTTCCTGCTGATCGAAGCCATGACCGCCGCTGGCGTCAAACTCGGCCTGCCGAAGGAAACCGCCGAACAACTGACCCTGCAAACCGCGCTGGGCGCGGCGCACATGGCCGTGTCCAGCGACGTCGACGCCGCCGAACTGCGCCGCCGCGTGACCTCGCCGGCCGGCACCACGGAAGCTGCAATCAAATCGTTCCAGGCCGGTGGCTTCGAAGCCCTGGTGGAAAAAGCACTCGGCGCCGCCGCGCACCGCTCGGCCGAAATGGCCGAACAATTGGGCAAATAAGGAGCCTTACATGATTGGATTGAACACCGCAGCGGTCTACGTGCTGCAAACCCTCGGCAGCCTGTACCTGCTGATCGTGCTGCTGCGCTTCGTCCTGCAACTGGTGCGGGCGAACTTCTACAACCCGCTGTGCCAGTTCGTGGTCAAGGCTACCCAGCCGCTGCTCAAGCCACTGCGCCGGATCATCCCGAGCCTGTTAGGCCTGGACATGTCGTCGCTGGTGCTGGCGATCCTTGTGCAACTGGCTCTGATGGCGCTGACCCTGCTGCTGACCTACGGCACCACCGGCAACCCGCTGCAACTGTTCATCTGGTCGATCATCGGCGTGACCGCGCTGTTCCTGAAGATCTTCTTCTTCGCCTTGATCATCAGCGTGATCCTGTCGTGGGTCGCTCCGGGCAGCCACAACCCGGGCGCCGAGCTGGTCAACCAGATCTGTGAACCGGCCCTGGCGCCGTTCCGCCGCTTCCTGCCGAGCATGGGCGGCCTGGACCTGTCGCCGATCTTCGCCTTCCTCGCGCTGAAGCTGATCGACATGCTGGTGATCAACAACCTCGCGGCGATGACGATGATGCCGGAAATCCTGCGCCTGTTGATGTGAGCTGGTTTCGCTGGGACGGTGACGACCTGATCCTCGAGTGTCACCTGCAACCGGCAGCCCGCAGCGATGACTTCGCCGGGCTGCACGGCGACCGCCTGAAGATCCGCCTGACCGCGCCGCCGGTAGAGGGCAAGGCCAATGCGTACCTGATGGGGTTTCTGGCCAAGGCTTTCGGGGTTTCCAAGAGCCAGGTCAGTTTGCTCAGCGGTGAGTTGAACCGGCAGAAGCGCGTGAAGATCTGCTCGCCGAAGAAGCTGCCGGATTTGCCGGGGCTCTGCCGCCCCTGATCGTTGCTTGCCGCTAACCCCACCGGTCTTTAGACTTACGCCTCATTTCAACGAGAGCAGGGTCGATGCCAGCTGCCTTTCCCCCCGATTCTGTTGGTCTGGTGACGCCACAAACGGCGCACTTCAGCGAACCGCTGGCCCTGGCCTGCGGCCGTTCGCTGGCCGCTTATGACCTGATCTACGAAACCTACGGCACGCTCAACGCGCAGGCGAGCAACGCCGTGTTGATCTGCCACGCCTTGTCCGGCCACCACCACGCCGCCGGCTACCACAGCGTCGACGACCGCAAGCCCGGCTGGTGGGACAGCTGCATCGGCCCCGGCAAACCGATCGACACCAACAAGTTCTTCGTGGTCAGCCTGAACAACCTCGGCGGCTGCAACGGTTCTACCGGCCCGAGCAGCCTCAATCCGGAAACCGGCAAGCCGTTCGGCGCCGACTTCCCGGTGCTGACCGTGGAAGACTGGGTGCACAGCCAGGCACGCCTGGCCGACCGGCTCGGCATCGGCCAGTGGGCGGCAGTGATCGGCGGCAGCCTCGGCGGCATGCAGGCGCTGCAATGGACCATCACGTATCCGGACCGCGTACGCCACTGTCTGGCCATCGCCTCGGCCCCCAAGCTGTCGGCGCAGAACATCGCCTTCAACGAAGTGGCGCGCCAGGCGATCCTCACCGACCCGGAATTCCACGGCGGCTCATTCCAGGAACACGGCGTGATCCCCAAACGCGGGCTGATGCTGGCGCGGATGGTGGGGCACATCACCTACCTGTCCGACGACTCCATGGGCGAAAAATTCGGCCGCGGCCTGAAGAGCGAAAAGCTCAACTACGACTTCCACAGCGTCGAGTTCCAGGTCGAAAGCTACCTGCGTTATCAGGGCGAAGAGTTCTCCGGGCGCTTCGACGCCAACACCTATCTGTTGATGACCAAGGCGCTGGATTACTTCGATCCGGCGGCCAACTTCGACGATAACCTGGCGAAAACCTTCGAAGGTGCGAAAGCCAAATTCTGCGTGATGTCGTTCACCACCGATTGGCGCTTCTCCCCGGCCCGCTCGCGGGAGCTGGTGGACGCGCTGATGGCCGCGCGCAAGGACGTCAGCTACCTGGAAATCGACGCGCCGCAGGGCCACGACGCCTTCCTGATTCCGATCCCGCGTTATTTGCAGGCGTTCGGCAATTACATGAATCGCATTACGTTGTGAGAAAGCCATGAGAGCTGATCTGGAAATCATCCAGGAATGGATCCCCGCCGGCAGCCGTGTACTCGACCTCGGTTGCGGCGACGGCGAGTTGCTGACCTGGCTGCGCGACCACAAGCAGGTCACCGGTTATGGCCTGGAAAACGACCCGGACAACATCGCCGAGTGCGTGGCCAAGGGCATCAACGTCATCGAGCAGGACCTGGACAAGGGCCTGGGCAACTTCGCCAGCAACAGCTTCGACGTGGTGGTGATGACCCAGGCCCTGCAAGCCGTGCATTACCCGGACAAGATCCTCGACGAAATGCTGCGGGTCGGCCGCCAGTGCATCATCACCTTCCCCAACTTCGGTCACTGGCGCTGCCGCTGGTATCTGGCGAGCAAGGGCCGGATGCCGGTATCCGAATTCCTGCCGTACACCTGGTACAACACGCCGAACATTCACTTCTGCACCTTCGAAGACTTTGAAGAACTTTGTCGCGAACGTGAGGCGAAGGTCATTGATCGGCTTGCCGTGGATCAACAGCACCGCCACGGGTGGGCCAGTAAGCTATGGCCTAATCTGTTAGGTGAGATCGGTATCTACCGCGTCAGCAGCCCGGGGCTGCAGGATCACAGAATCGCGGTCTGAACCACGACATTGCGAGGAGAACGAACATGGGACGCCTGATTACCGCGTTATTGGCCGCCTGCCTGAGCCTGTCGGCCGTGGCCGCCGATGCCATCAAGAGCGAGCGCCAGGAAACCTTCGGCGACGTGACGGTGCACTACAACACCTTCAACTCGACCTACCTGCAACCGGACATCGCCAAGGCTGCCGAGCTGATCCGCAGCAAGAACCAGGGCGTGATCAATGTCTCGGTGATCAAGGACGGCAAGCCGTTGATCGCCAACGTCACCGGTACGGTGAAAGATCTGACCAGCCAGAGCGTGACCCTGAATTTCCGTCAGGTCACCGAACAGGGCGCGATCTATTACATCGCCCAGTACCCGGTGGAACAGCAGGAAACCCGCACTTTCGAAATCAAGGTGCAGACCGGTGACAAGATCAACACCATCAATTTCAACCAAGAGCTTTTCCCTGGCCAATGATCAATCTCAAGCAACTCGTACTGGCCAGCCATAACGCCGGCAAACTCAAGGAACTCCAGGCCATGCTCGGCGAATCGGTGCACCTGCGCTCGATCGGCGAATTCAGCAGCGTGGAACCGGAAGAAACCGGTCTGTCGTTCGTCGAGAACGCGATCCTCAAGGCCCGCAACGCGGCGCGTATTTCCGGGCTGCCGGCGCTGGCTGACGATTCAGGTCTGGCGGTGGATTTCCTCGGCGGTGCGCCGGGCATCTACTCGGCGCGCTACGCCGACGGCAAGGGCGATGCGGCGAACAACGCCAAGCTGCTCGACGCCTTGAAGGATGTGCCTGAAGCCGAACGCGGCGCACAGTTCGTCTGTGTGCTGGCGCTGGTGCGTCACGCAGACGATCCGCTGCCGATCCTGTGCGAAGGCCTGTGGCACGGACGCATCCTGACCGCCGCCAGCGGCGAGCACGGTTTTGGTTACGATCCGCTGTTCTGGGTGCCGGAGCGTAACGTGTCCAGCGCCGAGCTGAGCCCGAGCGACAAAAACCAGATCAGCCACCGCGCCCGCGCAATGGATCTGCTGCGCCAGCGTCTGGGCTTGAAATGACCGATAGCTCCTGCGCGTCGTCGCTGATTATCGGCGGCGCCGCCTCCTCGCCTCGGGCACCGTTGCCGACGCTGCCGCCCCTGGCGCTGTACATCCACATTCCGTGGTGTGTGCGCAAATGCCCGTATTGCGACTTCAACTCCCACACCGCCAGCCCCGTGCTGCCGGAGCAAGAGTACGTCGACGCGATGCTGGCCGACCTCGACCAGGATCTGCACGCGGTATATGGCCGTGAGTTGAGTTCGATCTTCTTTGGCGGCGGCACACCGAGTCTGTTCAGCGCACAAGCCCTTGGTCGCTTGCTGGAAGGCGTCAAACAGCGCATCCCGTTTGCCGATGACATCGAAATCACCCTGGAAGCCAACCCCGGGACCTTCGAACAGGAGAAGTTCGTCGCCTACCGCAAACTGGGGATCAATCGCCTGTCGATCGGTATCCAGAGCTTCCAGCAGGAAAAACTCAAGGCCCTCGGCCGCATCCACAACGGCGATGAAGCGGTACGCGCCGCCGGCATGGCGCGCCAGGCCGGGTTCGATAACTTCAACCTCGACTTGATGCACGGCTTGCCGGACCAGTCGCTGGACGATGCCTTGAGCGACCTGCGTCAGGCCATCGAACTGAAGCCGACGCACATTTCCTGGTATCAGCTGACGCTGGAGCCGAACACCGTGTTCTGGAACCAGCCGCCAGTGCTGCCGGAAGACGATACGTTGTGGGACATTCAAGAGGCCGGACAGGCGCTGCTGGCCGAGCACGGTTACGCGCAGTACGAAGTTTCCGCCTATGCGCAACCGGGCCGCCCGGCGCGGCATAATCTCAACTACTGGAGTTTCGGCGACTTCATCGGCATCGGCGCCGGCGCCCACGGCAAGCTCAGTCACCCGGACGGGCGCATCGTGCGCACCTGGAAGACGCGCCTGCCAAAGGACTACCTCAACCCGGCCAAAAGCTTCCAGGCCGGCGAGAAAGCCCTGACCAACGACGAGATGCCGTTCGAGTTCCTGATGAACGCCCTGCGCCTGACTGCCGGCGTGGAATCACGCCTGTACCCCGAGCGCACCGGCCTGCCGCTGGAGAGCCTCGACGAACACCGCCGCGAGGCCGAACAAAGCGGTCTGTTGCAGGTCGAACCGTCACGTCTGGCGGCCACCGAGCGCGGACAACTCTTTCTCAATGACTTGCTGCAAAAATTTCTGAGCTGATTAGCTCCCGGGGAAACCGCATGGATTTGATACTCGACCTGCTCGCCACCGTGTCCCGCTGGAGCCGCAGCAACCTTTCGGAAATCGCCCTGGCCCTGGTGGGCTGCCTGCTGGTGCTGTTCGGTGCCGACTTCAAAGGCTGGGTTGAACAACGCCTGGGCAGCATCGCCGGCGCCCTGCGTGTGCCGCTGATGGCCCTGCTGTGCATGATCGGCAGCGGCGCCGCGCTGATCTACGCCACGCCTTGGGTGGTGAAGGGGCTGAGCCAGTTCAACAACTACAGCCTGGCGCCGGTGTTGTTGGTGGTGCTGGTGCTGATTGGCGTGGTCGCTGACCGCCGCTGATTTTCAGCACACACAAAATAACTGTGGGAGCGAGCCTGCTCGCGATAGCGACTTAACATTCAACATAATCGTTGACTGTCAGACCGTTATCGCGAGCAGGCTCGCTCCCACATGGGGTTCTGCGTAAGGCTTAAGCGAGTTTCTCGAACTTCAGATCCCACACGCCATGCCCAAGACGCTCGCCGCGGCGTTCGAACTTGGTGATCGGGCGCTCGGCCGGGCGTGGTACGCACTTGCCGTCTTCGGCGACGTTGCGATAGCCCGGGGCGACGTTCATCACTTCCAGCATGTATTCGGCGTACGGCTCCCAGTCGGTGGCCATGTGCAGAATGCCGCCAACCTTCAGCTTGCTGCGCACCAGTTCAGCGAAGGACGCCTGAACGATGCGGCGCTTGTGGTGGCGGCTCTTGTGCCACGGATCCGGGAAGAACAGCATCAGGCGATCGAGGCTGTTGTCGGCGATGCAGCGATTGAGCACTTCGATCGCGTCGCAATCGTAGACCCGCAGGTTGGTCAGGCCCTGAGTCAGCACGCCGTTGAGCAGCGCGCCGACACCCGGACGGTGAACCTCGACACCGATGAAATCCTGTTCCGGCGCAGCGGCGGCCATTTCCAGCAGCGAGTGGCCCATGCCGAAACCGATCTCCAGCGAACGCGGCGCGCAACGGCCGAACACCTGGTCGTAATCCACCGGCGCATCGGCCAGCGGCAGGACGAACTTCGGCGCGCCCTGATCCAGGCCGCGCTGCTGGCCTTCGGTCATGCGCCCGGCGCGCATCACGAAACTCTTGATGCGGCGGTGTTGGCGCTCGTCGCCTTCTTCCGTCTGGATTGGCGTGTCGTTCGATTCAGTCATCAATAGCTCTTACTTGATCAGACCATCCAGCGGCGAAGAGGCGCTGGCATAGAGTTTTTTCGGCATGCGGCCGGCGAGGTAGGCCAAACGGCCCGCGACGATCGCGTGTTTCATGGCTTCGGCCATCATGATCGGCTGCTGGGCATGGGCGATGGCCGAGTTCATCAGCACCGCGTCACAGCCCAGCTCCATCGAGATGGTGGCGTCGGAAGCGGTGCCGACACCGGCATCCACCAGCACCGGGATCTTGGCTTCTTCGAGGATGATCTGCAGGTTGTACGGGTTGCAGATCCCCAGGCCTGAACCGATCAGACCGGCCAGCGGCATCACCGCGATGCAGCCGATTTCCGCCAGTTGCCGGGCGATGATCGGGTCGTCGCTGGTGTAAACCATCACGTCGAAGCCTTCCTTGACCAGCACTTCGGCGGCCTTGAGGGTTTCGATCACGTTGGGGAACAGGGTTTTCTGGTCGGCCAGCACTTCCAGCTTCACCAGGTTGTGGCCGTCGAGCAGCTCACGGGCCAGGCGGCAGGTGCGCACGGCCTCGACCGCGTCGTAGCAGCCGGCGGTGTTCGGCAGGAAGGTGTAGCGATCCGGCGACAGCACTTCGAGCAGGTTCGGCTCGCCTTCGATCTGGCCCAGGTTGGTGCGGCGCACCGCGAAGGTGACGATCTCGGCACCCGAGGCTTCGATGGCCAGGCGGGTTTCTTCCATGTCACGGTACTTGCCGGTACCGACCAGCAAACGCGACTGGTAAGTACGACCGGCCAGAACGAAAGGCTTGTCGCTACGAACGATGCTCATGGGGAATCCTCTGTTGGGGTGAGGGTCTTGCAGAATTCTCGGCCCGTGCAGGCCTGGCAACTAGCCGCCGCCGATGGCGTGCACCACTTCGACGTTGTCGCCGTCGTTCAAAGTGGTGTCGGCATGCTGGCTGCGCGGGACGATATCCAGATTGAGTTCGACCGCGACGCGGCGTCCGGTCAGATCCAGACGGGTCAGCAGGGCCGCAACGGTTTCACCGTCGGGCAGTTCAAAGGATTCACCGTTCAACTGAATGCGCATGCGCAACGCCGCCATCACTTTTTAGGGGGTGGCATTCTAGCCCGATCATGACCTAAAGGTCAGCACCAAGCGTCAAGCGGTTGGCTGCAGGCGCCAGGCGGCGAGCCCGAGGCACAGCCAGCCGATCAGGAATGCCAGGCCACCGAACGGAGTGATGATGCCGAGCTTGCCGATGCCGAGGGTGGTCAGCAGGTACAGGCTGCCGGAGAACAGCAGGATGCCGACGGTGAACGAGATGCCGGCCCAGGCGACCAGCCGCCCCTGAAGCTGGGTGGCCAGCAGCGCCACGCCGAACAGCGCCAGCGCGTGCACCAGTTGATAGGTGACGCCGGTGTGGAAGATCGCCAGGTACTCCGGGGTCAGACGGTTTTTCAGGCCGTGGGCGGCGAATGCGCCGAGGCCGACACCGGTGAAACCAAAGAAGGCAGCCAGCATCAGAAAGCTACGCAGCATGTAGAACTCCAGTCAGACTCGATCGGCAGGGTCTGTATAATGGCCCGCTCAACCGGTTCGGCCAAGCCATCTCTATGCTGCGTTTATTTCTCCGTCGTTTCACGAAGGCCCTGCTCTGGTTCGCGGGCGGCAGCGTATTGCTGGTGTTGGTGTTTCGCTTCGTGCCGCCACCGTTCACGGCGCTGATGGTCGAGCGCAAGATCGAATCCTGGGTCGACGGCGAGCCGATCGATCTGCAACGCACCTGGAAGCCATGGGACGAGATTTCCGATGACCTGAAGGTCGCGGTGATTGCCGGCGAAGACCAGAAATTCCCCGAGCACTGGGGTTTTGACCTGAGTGCAATCAAGGCCGCACTGGCCCACAACGAACTCGGCGGCTCGATCCGCGGTGCCAGCACCTTGAGCCAACAAGTGTCGAAGAACCTGTTTTTGTGGTCCGGTCGCAGCTATCTGCGTAAAGGTCTAGAGGCGTGGTTTACTGCGCTGATCGAAGTGTTCTGGCCCAAGCAGCGGATTCTCGAGGTGTACCTGAACAGTGTCGAATGGGATGACGGCGTGTTTGGTGCCGAAGCAGCGGCAAGGCATCACTTTGGCGTAGGTGCCAGGTCGCTGTCCCGGCAGCAGGCGAGTTATCTGGCGGCGGTGCTGCCGAATCCCCGGGTCTGGAGCGCCAGCCATCCGACCGCTTACGTGTCGCGCCGAGCCGGCTGGATTCGCCAGCAGATGAGCCAGCTGGGGGGCGACAGCTATCTGCTGACACTCAATGATTCCCGCCGGGCGCCTTGGGCCCAATGACTTTGTGACAGGCAAACAAAAACGCCCCGATCATCACTGATCGGGGCGTTTTTTATTGCCGGACTACCGGTTATGCGGCAATCGACAACTTGAGCTTGTTCATCGCGCTCTTCTCGAGCTGACGGATCCGCTCGGCCGATACGTTGTACTTCTGCGCCAGGTCGTGCAGCGTGGCTTTCTCTTCTGCCAGCCAGCGCTGGTAGAGGATGTCGCGGCTGCGTTCGTCCAGCACTTCCAGCGCTTCGTGCAGGTTGTGATTGGAGTTGTCGCTCCAGTCGGCATCTTCCAGTTGACGCGCCGGGTCGTACCGGTGGTCTTCCAGGTAATTGGCCGGCGACTGGAAAGCACTGTCGTCGTCGGCTTCGGCAGCCGGGTCGAAGGCCATGTCATGGCCGGTCAGGCGACTTTCCATCTCACGCACTTCACGCGGCTCGACACCAAGGCTTTCCGCCACACGGTGGACTTCCTCGTTGTTCAGCCAGGCCAGACGTTTCTTCTGGCTGCGCAGATTGAAGAACAGCTTGCGCTGGGCCTTGGTGGTCGCGACTTTCACGATCCGCCAGTTGCGCAGGATGAACTCGTGGATCTCGGCCTTGATCCAGTGCACCGCGAAGGACACCAGACGCACGCCCATTTCCGGGTTGAAACGCTTCACGGCCTTCATCAGACCGACGTTGCCTTCCTGGATCAGGTCAGCCTGAGCCAGACCGTAGCCGGAATAGCTACGGGCGATGTGTACGACAAACCGCAGGTGGGCGAGCACCATCTGCCGAGCCGCCCCCAAATCCTGCTCATAGTAGAGACTCTCGGCCAGTTCACGCTCCTGCTCCGGCGTCAGCAATGGAATGCTGTTGACGGTGTGTACATAAGCTTCCAGGTTTGCGCCCGGAACCAATGCATACGCAGGTTGCAAAGAATTGGTCATACGAAAAAACCTCCGACTTACATACTCGCGCCTTTCGGCACTGCGAAAAATTGACCGGGAACTCAAGTACAAGTTCCCAAAAAACCGCAAGGCCAATCACGCGCAAAAAAGATTCTACTTCGGCGCCAGCTCCCTGAGATGACGTGCGACTGCAATCCATGCACCGATATAACCCAACAGCACCGCGCCAAGCAAGAGCGACAGACCGTCGGCAACTGGCACTCCGGCCAGTGCGAAATCACTGCCGTACAAGCCGGCCAGCCCAACCACCGCGTCGTTCAGCCAGTTCAGGCCGAACGCCAGCACACCCCAGGACAGCAGCCCTGCACCGAAGCCATACAACGCGCCCATATAAAGGAAGGGGCGACGCACATAGCTGTCGGTGCCGCCGACGAGTTTAATCACTTCTATCTCTGTGCGGCGGTTTTCAATATGAAGACGAATGGTATTGCCTATCACCAAAAGTAATGCGGAAACCAGCAACACCGTCAGACCGAAGACAAAGCGGTCGCCGAGCTTGAGGATGGCGGCCAGACGCTCGACCCAGACTAGATCAAGTTGCGCCTGTTGTACCTTGGGCAACTCGGAAAGTTTTTGTCTTAATGCTTCCAGGGTCGACTTGTCGACCTCCTTCGGCGTCACCAGCACCACGCCCGGCAGCGGGTTTTCCGGCAGCTCGCGCAGGGCTTCGCCCAATCCGGACTGCTGCTGGAACTCTTCCAGCGCCTGGTCGCGGCCGACATATTCAGCATCAGCTACGCCGGGCATGCCTTTGATCTGATCACGCAATGCTTCGCCCTGGGCCGGGCTGGCCTCAAGCTCCAGGTACAGCGAGATCTGCGCCGCGCGCTGCCATGAACCGCCCAGACGCTCGACATTGTTCAGCAACAGTGACAGGCCCATCGGCAGACTCAGCGCAACCGCCATCACCATGCAGGTGAAGAAGCTGCCGATCGGCTGCTTGCCGAGACGGCGCAGGCTGTCGATCCAGCTGGCGCGGTGACTTTCGATCCAGGCACGGAACAACGTGGCAAAGTCTGGCCCGTCGTCATCGTCGTGCTTTTTCTTCTTTGGCGGTTGCGGATCGGCGGCCTTCGGAGCCACGCGCTCGGAAACCTTCGGACTGCGTGTCGCACTCATACGCCGGCCTCCCCGTCGCCGATCAATCGGCCGCGTTGCAGGGTCAGCATGCGATGGCGCATGCGCGCAATCAGCGCCAGGTCGTGACTGGCGATCAGCACGCTGGTGCCCAGACGGTTGATGTCTTCGAACACACCCATGATCTCGGCCGCCAGACGCGGGTCGAGGTTACCGGTCGGTTCGTCCGCCAGCAGCAAGGCCGGACGGTGAACGATGGCGCGGGCAATGCCGACGCGCTGTTGCTGACCGGTGGACAGGTCGCCGGGATACAGATCGGCCTTGTCCGACAGCGCCACGCGCTCCAGCGCCGAATCGACGCGCTTGGCGATCTCGACCTTGGACAGCCCGAGAATCTGCAACGGCAGCGCGACGTTGTTGAACACCGTGCGATCGAACAGCAACTGGTGGTTCTGGAACACCACACCGATCTGCCGACGCAGGAACGGAATCTGCGCATTGCTGATGGTGCTCAGGTCTTGCCCGGCCAGCAACAGTTTGCCACTGGTCGGACGTTCCATCGCCAGCAGCAGGCGCAACAACGTGGATTTACCGGCACCGGAGTGGCCGGTGACAAACAGGAACTCGCCGCGACGGACTCGAAAGCTCAGCTCATGCAAGCCGACGTGACCGTTCGGGTAGCGCTTACCGACCTGTTCGAAACGAATCATGAACGCTCCCGCTCGGCAAACAGTGCCTGGACAAAGGGTTCGGCTTCAAAGGTACGCAGATCGTCGATGCCTTCACCGACGCCGATGTAGCGGATCGGCAGACCAAACTGCTTGGCCAGGGCAAAAATCACCCCGCCCTTGGCCGTGCCGTCGAGCTTGGTCAGCGCCAGGCCGGTCAGTTCGACAGTCTGGTTGAATTGCTTGGCCTGATTGATGGCGTTCTGGCCGGTACCGGCATCGAGCACCAGCAGCACTTCGTGCGGCGCATCGGCGTCGAGCTTGCCGATTACCCGGCGAACCTTTTTCAGTTCTTCCATCAGGTTGTCTTTGGTGTGCAGACGACCGGCGGTGTCGGCGATCAGCACGTCGATGCCACGGGCCTTGGCGGCCTGCACGGCGTCGAAGATCACCGAGGCCGAGTCCGCGCCAGTGTGCTGGGCGATCACCGGGATCTTGTTGCGCTCACCCCAGACCTGTAACTGCTCGACAGCCGCAGCACGGAACGTGTCACCCGCGGCGAGCATGACCTTCTTGCCCTCCAGTTGCAGCTTCTTCGCCAGTTTGCCGATGGTGGTGGTCTTGCCGGCGCCGTTGACACCGACCACAAGGATCACGAACGGCTTGTTCTGCGAAACGATCTTCAGCGGTTGCTCGACCGGTTTGAGCATCGCGGCCAGCTCGGCCTGCAGGGATTTGTACAGGGCGTCGGAATCGGCCAGTTCCTTGCGGGCGACCTTCTGGGTCAGGCGCTGGATGATGACCGACGTCGCCTCGACGCCAACGTCGGCGGTCAGCAGACGGGTTTCAAGATCGTCGAGCAGATCGTCATCGATGGCTTTCTTGCCGAGGAACAGGCTGGCCATGCCCTCGCCGATGCTGGCACTGGTCTTGGACAGGCCTTGCTTGAGCCGGGCGAAGAAGCCGGCCTTGGTTTCCTCGGTGCGCGGGGCCTGGACCGGGGTTTCGACGACAGCGACAGGCGCAGCGACTATCGGTGCAGGTGCAGGTGCAGCGACTATCGGCGCAACCGGGGCAGCGACCACAGGCTCGGGAATGACAGGAGCAGGTTCGACCACCGGCGGCTGAACAGGCTCAGGCGTGAATGCAACCGGTGCCGGAATCGGCGGCGTAATGTGCGGCGCAGCCTCTTCAACCAGTGCCACCGGCTCTTCGGCCACCGGCAAGGTCAGCCACGGCTGGGCGGCCGGGGTCAGGGGCAGTTCAGCGGCGGTCGGCGCTACAGGCTCGGCCTCGGCCACCGGTTGCAGCACCGGCTCGGCAATCGGAAGCACAACCGGTGCCGGCACTTCTTCTATGACAGGTGCTGGCGCCGGGGCTGGCTCAGGAATGGCAGTCGGCTGTTCGACGACGGGTTCCTGCGGTTTTTTGCGCAGCCATCCGAACAGGCTTTTTTTCTCGCCAGCCGCAGCTGGGGTCTTCTTGTCGTCGTTGGAACCAAACATGGAGGACGGCTATCTCACGGTAGCGACGCGCCACAGGGGCGCCCCGGCAAATAAATATTCGATGCAGAACAGACTGTGTTTCATCCAGCTTGTTCACGCGCAACATTTTGTCGAGGTGCAAGCGGCACCTCAAAAGATTGATCAACACGAAGGACTGGTAGGCCATCGTCGGGGAAAAAGCAGAGTCTAGCGGACAAAATCCAGATTAAATCCGCAAATAGCATCACCTGCCTGCCGATCAAAGGCCTTATAGGCGTGGCCCCCAGTAAAACGGATCAGTATCCTAGCACCCTCTCGCCCGCCGACGCTAAGACCAAGCGGGCAGCCCAACAGGTTTAAAAACGAATGAATGCTCTAGCCCGCCGCGCCGCAGGCCTGTTGCTCAGCACAGTCTGCCTGCCCCTTTCGGCCCTGGCGGCCGACCCGCAACCGACTCACGAATTCACCCTCGACAACGGCTTGAAGATCGTCGTGCGCGAAGACCATCGCGCACCGGTGGTGGTGTCGCAGGTCTGGTACAAGGTCGGTTCCAGCTACGAAACCCCGGGCCAGACCGGTCTGTCCCACGCCCTCGAACACATGATGTTCAAGGGCAGCGAAAAAGTCGGCCCCGGCGAAGCCTCGCTGATCCTGCGCGACCTCGGCGCCGAAGAGAATGCCTTCACCAGCGACGACTTCACCGCTTATTACCAAGTGCTGGCCCGCGACCGTCTGGGCGTGGCCTTCGAACTGGAAGCCGACCGCATGGCCAACCTGCGCCTGCCGGCCGACGAGTTCGCCAAGGAAATCGAAGTCATCAAGGAAGAGCGCCGCCTGCGCACCGACGACAAGCCGATGTCCAAGGCCTACGAGCGCTACAAGGCCATGGCCTACCCGGCCAGCGGTTATCACACGCCGACCATCGGCTGGATGGCTGACCTGGAGCGGATGAAGGTCGAAGAGCTGCGTCACTGGTATCAGTCCTGGTACGTGCCGAACAACGCCACGCTGGTGGTGGTCGGCGACGTGACCCCGGACGAGGTGAAGACCCTCGCCCAGCGCTACTTCGGGCCGATCCCGAAACGCGACGTGCCGCCGGCGAAAAAGCCGCTGGAACTGGCCGAGCCCGGCGAACGCCAGATCACCCTGCACGTGCAGACCCAGCTGCCGAGCCTGATGCTCGGCTTCAACGTCCCGAGCATTGCCACCGCCGAAGACAAACGTTCGGTCAACGCCTTGCGCCTGATTTCGGCATTGCTGGACGGCGGCTACAGCGGCCGCATCCCGACCCAACTGGAGCGCGGCGAAGAGTTGGTGTCCGGCGGTTCATCGAGCTACGACGCCTACACGCGCGGTGACAGCCTGTTCACCCTGTCGGCCACGCCGAACACCCAGAAGAAAAAGACCATGGCCCAGGCTGAAGCCGGCCTGTGGAAACTGCTGGAACAGCTGAAAACCACCGCGCCGTCCGCCGAAGAGCTGGAACGTGTGCGTGCCCAGGTCATCGCCGGTCTGGTCTTCGAGCGCGATTCGATCACCAGCCAGGCCACCGCCATCGGCCAACTGGAGACCGTGGGTCTGTCGTGGAAGCTGATGGACACCGAACTGGCGGATCTGGAAAGCGTCACCCCGCAAGACATCCAGAACGCCGCCAAGCTGTATTTCACCCGCGAACGTCTCAGCGTCGCCCATGTCCTGCCACTGGAGACGACTCATGAGTGAGCGCAAAACCCCACGCCTGCTGCTCGGCCTGATCGCCGTGGCCATCATCGGCTCCGCGGCACTCTATCTGGCGCCGAGCGACGACAGCAAGGCCAGCGAAGCGCTGGATAACGCCAAGTCCAGCCAGAAGCTGCAATCGCTGGCCGAACTCGACGGCAAGGCCCCGGCCAGCCGCAAGCTCGACGTACAGACCTGGAACACCGCCGAAGGCGCCAAGGTGCTGTTCGTCGAGGCTCGCGAACTGCCGATGTTCGACATGCGCCTGATCTTTTCCGCCGGCAGCAGCCAGGACGGCAATGCACCGGGCCTGGCCCTGTTGACCAACGCCATGCTCAACGAAGGTGTGGCGGGCAAGGACGTCGGCGCCATCGCTCAAGGCTTCGAAGGCTTGGGCGCGGACTTCGGCAACGGCGCCTATAAAGACATGGCCATCGCGTCGCTGCGCAGCCTCAGTGCTGCCGACAAACGCGAGCCGGCGCTGAAGCTGTTCTCGGAAGTGGTGGGCAAACCGACCTTCCCGGCCGACTCCTTCGCGCGCATCAAGAACCAGATGCTCGCCGGTTTCGAGTACCAGAAACAGAACCCCGGCAAACTCGCCAGCCTGGAATTGATGAAGCGTCTGTACGGCGATCATCCGTATGCCCATTCCAGCGACGGCAACGCGCAAAGCGTACCGAAGATCACGCTGGCGCAACTGCGTGAATTCCACGCCAGGGCCTATGCGGCCGGCAACGTGGTGATTGCGCTGGTGGGCGATCTGTCCCGCAGCGAAGCCGAGGCGATTGCCAACCAGGTGTCCGCTGCGCTGCCAAAAGGCCCGGCGCTGGCGAAAGTCGAGCAACCGACCGAGCCGAAAGCCGGCATCGGCCACATCGAGTTTCCGTCGAAGCAGACCAACCTGATGCTCGCGCAACTGGGCATCGACCGTGATGACCCGGACTATGCCGCACTGTCGATGGGCAACCAGATCCTCGGGGGCGGTGGCTTCGGCACCCGTTTGATGAGCGAAGTCCGCGAGAAACGCGGCCTGGCCTACGGCGTGTATTCGGCGTTCAGCCCGATGCAGGCGCGCGGCCCGTTCATGATCAATCTGCAGACCCGCGCGGAAATGAGCGAAGGCACCCTGAAACTGGTGCAGGACGTGCTCGCCGACTACCTGAAGACCGGCCCGACCCAGAAAGAACTCGATGACGCCAAGCGCGAACTGGCCGGCAGCTTCCCGCTGTCCACGGCGAGCAACGCCGATATCGTCGGCCAGCTCGGCGCCATGGGCTTCTACAATCTGCCGTTGAGCTATCTGGACGATTTCATGCGTCAGTCCCAGAGCCTGACCGTCGAGCAGGTCCGCGACGCCCTGAACAAACACCTGAGCACGGACAAAATGGTCATCGTCAGCGCTGGCCCGACCGTGCCGCAAAAGCCGTTACCGGCCCCATCTGATAAACCTGCCGAGCAGCCGCTCGGGGTTCCGGAGCATTAATGGCCAGTCCAAAGAAACCTGTACAAAAACTGCACAACGGTGTGAACCAGTTGCGCATCATCGGCGGCGAATGGCGCAGCCGCAAACTGAGCTTCCCGGATGCGCCGGGCCTGCGTCCGACGCCGGACCGGGTACGCGAAACCCTGTTCAACTGGCTCGCGCCATACGTTGCCGGGGCCAAGGTGCTCGATCCGTTCGCCGGCAGCGGCGCGCTGTTTCTGGAAGCGCTGTCCCGTGGCGCGTCCATGGGCCAGGCACTGGATGCCAGCCATGTCGCGGTCTCCAGCCTGAAAGAACACCTCGGCACGCTGCGCTGCACCAACGGCCACGTACAGACCGCCGACGCCCTGCGCTATCTGGAAACCCAGACCGCAACCGCGTTCGACCTGGTGTTCCTCGACCCGCCCTTCAACCAGAACCTGTTGCCTGCCGTGTGCACGCTGCTGGAAGAACGCCAATGGCTGGCGGATGATTCGTGGATCTACACTGAAAGTGAAACCGCGCCATCGACTCTCGGCCTGCCAGGCAACTGGCGCCTGCACCGCGAACAGAAATCCGGGCGGGTGTACTACGCGCTGTGGCAACGCAGCGTGCCCTCTCCTGACGTCTGATGAACGCAGTATTCGGCGTGCGGTAGATAACTACCGCACGCCGCCCGCGCAAAATCTCCACAGTGGATTACGCATTTCAGTAATCTATTGAGGACGAATCACTTATGGACACTTTGTGCAGCAGGATGCTGCCTTGTCTGGCCTTTGCCCCGCTGCTGGCGCTGGCCGACCCACTACCGACTACCCACGAGTTTCTGCTGGACAACGGCTTGAAGGTCATCGTCCGCGAAGATCACCGGGCCCCGCTGGTCACCTCCCAACTGTGGTTCAACGTCGGATCGGCCGACGAAGCGCCAGGCCAGACAGGGCTGTCGCATGCACTGGAACACATGCTTTACAAGGGCAGCAGCAAGACTTGCCCGGGCGAGGCGTCCGCGATCCTGGAGTCGTTGGGGGCATCGGAAAATGCCTTTACCAGCAAAGACGTCACTGCCTACCATCAGACGCTGCCCAAGCCTTATCTGGGGGTTGCGTTCGAATTGATGGCCGACATGATGTCGACTGCTCACCTCAAACCCGAAGACTTCGCCTCCGAGATCAGTGTCATTCAAGAAGAGCGCCGCTTGAATGTGGAAGACAGTTCTCTGGACACCGCCATGGAACGTCTGGAAACCCTGGCCTACCCATCCAGCAGCTACCGAACGCCCGTCATCGGCTGGATGAATGACCTGCACGGCTTGAACACCACTCAGTTGCGGGACTGGTATGAGTCACGCTATGCCCCCGGCAATGCCACGCTGGTAGTCGTCGGTGACGTCACGCTCGATTACGTTCAGCCCCTGGCTCAGCGCTACTTCGGCGGCCTCGCCAGTCGCCCTTTTCCCCAAGCCGTGAAACCGCGAGAACTGTCGGAACCGGGAGAGCGCCGAATCACACTCAACCAACCGGTTCCTGCCCCCGAACTGATCATGGCATTCAACGTTCCCAGCCTGGCTACTGCAGAGACATATCAGACCGCGCATGCATTGCGCCTGATCGAAATGTTGCTGGCAGGCTCCCAGAGCGCACGTCTGCAAAAACGCCTGCTGCACCATGAACATATGCTCAGTCACGTCGACGCCAGCTATGACCTTTACAGTCGTGGCGACACCCTCCTGATATTGCGCACCCGACTCGACAACTCGCACTCGGCCAGTCCTGACGAGGCGCAATCAAGAGTCTGGGATCTGCTTGAGGAGCTGCGTACCACGCCTCCTCCCATCGACGAACTGGAACGCGCGCGAACCCAATTGATCGCCCGAAGTTTTTTTGCACGAGATTCGATCGATAGCACTGCCCAACATCTGGCCGCACTCGAGAGCATTGGCCTGTCGTGGCAATTGCTCGATCAGGAGATTGCCGAGTTAAAGAGCGTGACGCCTGAGGACATCCGTCAGACCGCTGAAAAATATCTGATCCGCGAACGCCTCAGTACCGCCCATGTGCTCATGGAGAAAAAACATGGATAAATCTGCGCACATCTTTGGGCCTGCCCTGGCCTGTTTCGCATTCATCGGTTGGCTGTCAGCCAGCCCGGCTGCTGCCCTTACCGCGCCAGTCGCCTTTCCCGAGTCCCGATTGCAATCATTGTCGGAAACAGACACGACCCGACAGAGCCCACGCCCATTGATCATCCAGGGCTGGAAAACCACGACAGGCATCAAAACGTTATTCATCCGCACCACGGAGCTGCCGATGTTCGATGTTCACGTCAGCTTCGCCTCCGGCAGCGCACACGATGGCGACACCCCCGGCCTGGCAGCGGTGACCTTCAGCCTGTTCAACGAAGGTGTGAGCGGCAAGCGTGATCATGCAGCGATCGCCGAAGTCTTTGACGGGCTGGGTGCGAAGCTCGGCATGGATCTGGATCAGGAGCGTGCTACCTTCACGTTGCGCAGCCTCAGCGATCCAGACAAAAGCAGCCCGGCCCTGCAATTGTTCACGCAAATGCTGGGGCAGCCTTCTCTTACCGAAGAAGCTCTGCTCAGGGTCAAGAGCGAGCTTCGCGGGTTGCAGCTGGCACAACAGCAACAACCTGCGGAAATTGCTGCGCAACGCCTTCAGGAGCTGCTGGCCCCGGACACGCCATACGCCCGTCCGCTCTACGGAACCGATGCCGGCCTGACCTCGATCACCCGCCAGGCCGTACAAGCGTTCCACCGCCAAACCCACTCGGCAAGCCAAACACAAATTACGTTGGTGGGAGATCTTTCCGTCGAACAGGCGCAGGCCATCAGCCTGCAAATCACCAACGCACTCCCCGCGCCCCTCGTCGCACTCCCCGCAGTCGAACCGCCCAAATCGTTCGGCATGGAAATGCATCGCCATGTCGAGCGTGCACAGGAACAGACTCACGTATTGCTTGGGCAACCGAGCCTGTCGCGCCAACACGACGACTTCGTCGTACTGTATGCCGCGACGCAGATTTTCGGCAGGGGTGCGAACTCCCGTCTGATGACCGAACTGCGGCACAAACGCGGTCTCGTGTACGACGCCAGCATTCGCACCAAAGACTGGGCGGGCAGCGGACTGACATCAATCGCTCTGCAGACCAGCCCCCAATTCGCGAATGAAACGGTGGCACTGGTGAAATCGATGCTCAGCAATTTCCAGCGTGAAGGCCCCTCGCAGGAGGAACTCGATCACTTCAAGCGCGGACTGGCCAACACCAATATCATTGGCAGCGCCAGCAACGAGCAGATTCTCGGGCGCCTGGCCGAGATCAACCGTCATCACTTGCCACTGGACCTGGATTTCTTCGCGCAACAGGTGCAGCGCCTGACGCTTGAGCAGATCAGAATGGCAGTGGACAAACATTTGCCAGACGATCAGTGGCGGGTAGTGACCATAGGTCCGACGGTCCAGCAACTGCCGCTCCCGCAACCGGCCATTGTCCCGACCGTCGAGCCGTCAGGGCATTCGTGTCGCGCTGATGCAGGCTTTGTGGCAAGTTAGACCTCCCTTGAAGTGACAGCGCTTTGCATGACTGTCACTTCATGCATGACACCGTCGAGATTTACCGTGCGCGCACTTCTTTCTCCTTCCGAACCCGGATTTCGTTTCACGCCCGCCTTCGGCCTCGGCAATCCGCACCTGCAAACCTTGTGGGGGCCGCTGTGGCGCAAAACCGTACACCTTGATCGCCAGCGCGAACGGCTGTGGCTGGAGGACGGTGACTTCCTCGACCTCGACTGGCATGGCCCACACAGCGCCGACGCGCCATTGGTGCTGGTATTGCACGGGCTGACCGGTTCTTCCAACTCGCCTTACGTCGCCGGGATCCAGGCAGCGCTCGCAGCACAGGGCTGGGCCAGTGTCGCGCTGAACTGGCGTGGCTGCTCGGGCGAGCCGAATCTGTTGCCGCGAAGCTACCATTCCGGCGCCAGCGAAGACCTCGCCGAAGCCATCCGTCATTTGAAAGCCAAGCGACCGCTGGCGCCGCTGTATGCGGTCGGCTACTCCCTCGGCGGCAACGTGTTGCTCAAGCATCTGGGGGAAACCGGCAGCGCCAGCGGCGTGCTCGGCGCAGTGGCGGTGTCGGTGCCGTTTCGACTGGATCAATGCGCCGACCGTATCGGCCAGGGCTTTTCGAAGGTCTATCAAGCGCACTTCATGCGCGAAATGGTCGCCTACATCAAGAACAAGCAGCGCCAGTTCCAGCACGACGGACGCGAGGACGGTCTGGCCGCACTGGCAGCCCTCGGCTCGCTGGAAAACATGCGTACCTTCTGGGATTTCGACGGCCGGGTGACCGCGCCGCTGCACGGTTTTGTCGATGCCGAGGATTACTATCGCCGTGCGTCGAGCCGCTACTTTCTTGGGGAAATCCGCACGCCGACCCTGATCATTCAAGCGGCGGATGATCCGTTCGTGTTTCCCCACAGCCTGCCGCAGGCCAGCGAGCTGTCGACCTCGACGCAGTTCGAATTGCAGAGCAAGGGTGGCCATGTCGGTTTCGTCGACGGCTCATTCCGCCAACCGGGTTATTACCTGGAACGGCGCATTCCCCAATGGCTGGCCGAATCGGGGCGCGGGTGAGGTCATGAGCGATCAGGGCGAGTCGATCCGTTTCTGGCAAACCGCGCCATTGGCCGGCGTCGAACTGCTCTCGGCGCGCTACATCGAGCATCGTTTCGCCCCGCATGTCCATGACGGCTATGTGATCGGCATGATCATGGCCGGCGCCCAGCGCTACCGCTATCGCGGCGCCGAACACCTGGCGGGCAGTGGCACGCTGGTGCTGATCAACCCGGACGAATTGCACACCGGCCACAAAGGCACCGAGGACGGCTGGCTGTACCGTGCGTTCTATCCGGACACCGGCAAGATTGTCTCGTTGCTCGAAGAACTGGAACTGCCGACCACGCCAATGCCAGCCTTTGGCGCGACGCTGTACCGCGATCCGGATCTGGTCAACGGCTTCAGCCAGTTGCACCGTTTACTGGAAAGCCCCGCCACCGCGCTGCAACAACAGACGGTATGGCGCGAAATGATGATGCGGCTGTTGCAACGCCACGCGGCGGTGCAGATCAACGGCAAGCCCGGCAAAGAGCACCGCGCAGTGGCGATGGCCAAGGAGTTGCTGCACGCGCAACTGGCGGCGCCGCCCTCGCTGGAAGAACTGGCGGCGGCGGTGAACCTGTCGCCCTTCCACTTCGCCCGGGTGTTCCGCCGCGCCACCGGCATGCCGCCCCACAGCTGGCTGATGCAGCAGCGGATCGCCTGCGCCCGGGGCTTGTTGCAGAGCGGCTGCCTGCCGGTGGAAGTCGCCACCCGGCTGGGCTTTGCCGACCAGAGCCATCTGAGCCGGCAGTTCAAACAGGTTTACGGCGTGGGGCCGGCGGCCTATCGCAGCGCGCGGCTGGATCGCTGAACGCGTTTACTCGCCCGTAGCGATACCGCGCGAAGGCTCATTGATCCACTCGCTCCACGATCCGGCATACAAAGAACCCAATGGGTAACCCGCCAGGCACAGGGCGAACAGGTTGTGACACGCCGTCACCCCGGAGCCGCAGTAAGCCACCAGATCGTTCGGCGAACGCTCGCCGAGTTTCGCGGCGAAACGCTGCTTGAGCTGATCGGCCGGCAGGAAACGCCCGTCGCTGCCCAGGTTGTCGGTGAACGCCGCGCATTGCGCGCCGGGAATGTGCCCCGCTATTGGATCGATCGGCTCCACTTCGCCTTTGAACCGCGGCAAGGCGCGGGCATCGAGCAGGGTCAGGGCCGGCTGGCCCAGGCGCTGCTGCAATTGCTCGGCGCTGAGCAGCAGGCTCATGTCCGGCTGGCCGCTGAAGTTGCCCCGGGCCGCTGACGGTGGATCAAGACTCAACGGCAGCCCCGCCGCATGCCAGGCCTTGAGCCCGCCATCGAGAATGAACACGCCGTCACGCTTGCCCAGCCACGCCAGCAACCACCAGGCCCGCGCCGCATAGGCGCCCGGGCCGTCGTCATACAGAACCACGTCGCTGTCGTTGTCGATGCCGAACGCTTGCAGGCGTTCGATCAGCGCCGCCGGCTCCGGCAGTGGATGGCGACCGGTCACACCCTTGGTCAACGGGCCGCTGAGGTCGCGCTCAAGATCGGCGAAGTGTGCCCCGGCAATGTGCCCCTCGGCGTAGCTGCGCTGGCCGTAATCCGGGTCTTCGAGGGCAAAACGGCAATCGAGAATCACCAGCCCCGGCCGCGCCTTGCGGGCATCCAGTGCGGTCGGGCTGATCAGTTGCGCAATCGGCATAGCGAACGACTCCAGTGAGGAAATGGGCTTACGGTCTTTCTTCGAGGGCCTGGGCCAGCGGCACGTAGAACTCTTCGAACAAGGCGTTGACCTCATCGCGGGCCTGCTCGGTGACGAACCCTGCTTCCAGCACCAGCACCTGATACACGCCGCGCTTAATGGCCTGCTCGCTGAGGTGGTTGGAGTTTTCCCGGGTCGTGCACAGGAAGCGCACCCAAGAGGTGAGGATGATCCACGCGTTGAGGGTCAGGGATTCGATCTGCACCCGGTCCATTTTCAGGATGCCGGCGGCGACGAAACCTTCATAGATGGCCGCGCCCTGAATCACGCAGCGCTGGGAAAAGCGCCGGTAACGCCCGGCCAGATCCGGATCGCTGTCGAGCAGATGCTCGAGATCGCGATGCAGGAAACGGTAGCGCCACATCGCCGACAGCAGTTCCTTGAGGTAGAAACGCTTGTCTTCGACCGTCGCCGGCCGCCCCTGAGGCGGGCGCAGGAAGCTGTCGACCAGGCTTTCGTACTCACTGAACAGCACAGCGATGATCGCCTGCTTGTTGGGGAAGTGGTAGTACAGATTGCCCGGAGAAATCTCCATGTGGGCGGCGATGTGATTGGTGCTGATGCTGCGCTCGCCCTGCTGATTGAACAGCTCGAGGCTGTTCTGCACGATGCGCTCGCTGGTTTTGATCCGTGGGGCCATGGCTTGAGCTTTAATTCAGAGTGCGTTGGGGGGCATCTTACGACCTAACCGGAATTGGATAAAACCGTGACGCACCAGGAAGTCATTTGACTTTCTAGAGCATAGACTCTAGAAAGTTCCTCACGACAACAAATCCGGAGCCGACAATGACCGCCGATATTGCCTACCTGCAATCGTTGAAACAGCCGTTGGAGGCGCTCAACCGGTTATTCGAAGCCCAGCGCGCCGCCTACGCCGCCAACCCGATGCCGCCTGCCGCCCAGCGCCAGCAATGGCTCAAGGCCCTGCGCGATCTGCTGAGCAGCGAACGTCAGGCGCTGGTCGAGGCGATCAGTTCTGACTTCAGCCATCGCAGCGCCGATGAAACCCTGCTCGCCGAGCTGATGCCGAGCCTGCACGGCATTCATTACGCCAGCCGGCATATCAGCCAATGGATGAAGCCTTCTCGGCGCAAGGTTGGCGTCGCCTTCCAGCCGGCATCGGCAAAAGTCGTGTATCAGCCGCTGGGCGTAGTGGGCGTTATCGTGCCGTGGAACTACCCGCTGTTCCTGGCCATGGGCCCGTTGACCGGCGCGCTCGCGGCAGGCAACCGGGTGATGCTCAAACTCAGCGAATCGACCCCGGCCACCGGACTGCTGCTCAAGGAATTGCTGGCGCGGATCTTCCCCGAAGATCTGGTGTGCGTGGTGCTCGGCGAGGCCGATGTCGGTGTAGCGTTTTCGAAACTGCGCTTCGATCACCTGCTGTTCACCGGCGCCACCAGTATCGGCAAGCACGTGATGCGCGCGGCGGCGGAAAACCTCACGCCAGTGACTCTGGAGCTGGGCGGCAAGTCGCCGGCCATCGTTTCCCACGACGTGCCGCTCAAGGACGCCGCCGAACGCATCGCCTTCGGCAAGACCCTCAACGCCGGCCAGACCTGCGTGGCCCCGGACTACGTGCTGGTGCCGGAAGAGCGCGTCGGCGGTTTCGTCGAAGCCTATCGCCAGGCCGTGCGCGGGTTTTATCCGACACTCGCCGACAACCCGGACTACACCGCCATCATCAATGAACGCCAACTGGCGCGTCTCAACGGCTACCTCAGCGACGCCACCAGCAAGGGTGCGCTGCTGATTCCGTTGTTCGACCAGGGCCAGGGCCGACGCATGCCTCACAGCCTGCTGCTGAATGTCAGCGACGAAATGACAGTGATGCAGGACGAAATCTTCGGCCCGCTGCTGCCGATCGTGCCGTACCAGAATCTGGATCAGGCATTTGCTTACATCAATCAGCGACCACGTCCTCTGGCTCTTTACTACTTCGGCTACGACAAACGCGAACAGAACCGCGTGCTCCATGAAACCCATTCCGGAGGAGTTTGCCTGAACGACACCTTGTTGCATGTGGCCCAGGACGACATGCCGTTCGGCGGTATCGGACCGTCGGGGATGGGCCATTACCACGGGCACGAAGGTTTTCTGACCTTCAGCAAGGCCAAGGGCGTGCTGGTCAAACAGCGCTTCAACGCGGCGAAGCTGATCTACCCGCCGTACGGCAAAACCATTCAGAAACTGATCCAGAAACTGTTCATTCGCTAACGTCACCGCCGGGTAATAACAACAATGCACCCAAGCCTGACCGAAACACCCGCCCTCTCGCGCCGTGGCCTGCTGAAATTCAGTCTGGGCGCCACGGCTTTCCTCGCCACCGCCGGCCTTGGTGCCAGCCTCAGCGGCTGTTCGTCGAGCGTATCGGTCAACGGATTCGCCACGTTGCGCAGCGGTGATCTGCTGTTTCTGCGCGCACTGATTCCAGTAATGCTGGATGGCGCCGTTGCTGTGGAAAAGATGCCCGCCGCTGTCGATGGAACCCTGAAGTCCCTGGACTACAGCCTCGATCACCTGTCACCGGAAATGCTCAAGCTCACCCGGCAACTGTTCGATGTACTGGGCATGGCGGTGACGCGCGGGCCATTGACCGGAATCTGGGGCAGTTGGGAAAACGCCAGCCCCGAGGCGATCCGCCACTTCCTCGAACGCTGGGAAAACAGCTCGCTGAGCCTGCTGCGCATGGGCCACAGCTCCCTGCAGCAAATGGTGATGATGGCCTGGTACACCCGCGCCGAATCCTGGGCCCATTGCGGTTACCCCGGCCCGCCCGCCGTTTGAGCCTGGCGACCCACGCAAAAAAATAATAAGAGAACCTGATCGATGCCCGTACCCGACCCGTTTCGCGAAGGCCTTGCCCGTGGCTGGAAAACCTACAACGGCGCACAACTGAACGATGACCTGACCCTGGAAGCCGACGTGGCGATCATCGGCAGCGGCGCTGGCGGCGGCACCACGGCGGAAATCCTCAGCGCCGCCGGCTACAAGGTGCTGCTGATCGAAGAAGGCCCGCTCAAGACCAGCAGCGACTTCAAACTGCTGGAAGACCAGGCCTACAGCAGCCTCTATCAGGAAGGCATCGGCCGCATGAGCAAGGACGGCGCAATCACCATCCTTCAGGGCCGCGCGGTCGGTGGCACCACCCTGATCAACTGGACTTCGAGCTTTCGCACCCCCGAGCCGACCCTCGAACACTGGGCCAAGGAGCACAACGTCAAAGGCCACAGCCCCGCCGACATGGCGCCGTGGTTCGAAAAAATGGAGCAGCGTCTCGGTGTCGCCCCGTGGAGGGTGCCGCCCAACGCCAACAACGACGTGATCCGCAAAGGCTGCGAACAGCTCGGCTACAGCTGGCACGTGATCCCGCGCAACGTGCGCGGCTGCTGGAACCTCGGCTATTGCGGCATGGGCTGCCCGACCAACGCCAAGCAATCGATGATGGTCACCACCATTCCGGCGACCCTGGAAAAGGGTGGCGAGCTGCTCTATCTGGCCCGCGCCGAAAAACTGCTGATCAACGGCGACAAGGTGACCGGGCTGCGATGCGTGGCGATGGACGAACGCTGCGTCGAACCGACCGGACGCCAGATCACGGTCAAGGCTCGCCATTACGTGCTGGCCGGTGGCGGGATCAACAGCCCAGCCCTGCTGCTGCGCTCGGACGCGCCGGATCCGCATCGACGCCTCGGCAAACGCACCTTTCTGCACCCGGTGAACATGTCCGCCGGGCGCTTCGACGAGGTCATCAACCCGTTTTACGGGGCGCCACAATCAATCTACTCCGACCATTTCCAGTGGAAGGACGGCACCACCGGGCCGATGGCCTTCAAACTCGAAGTGCCGCCGCTGCACCCGGCGCTGGCCGCCACCCTGCTCGGCGGCTTCGGCCAGGAAAACGCCCGGCACATGGCGGATCTTCCGCACACCCACGCCATGCTGGCATTGCTGCGTGACGGCTTTCATCAGGACAGCCAGGGCGGCAGTGTCGAATTGCGTGGCGACGGTTCGCCAGTGCTGGATTATCAGGTGTCGTCCTACGCCTGGGACGGTTTGCGCCGGGCCTTCCACGTCATGGCCGAGATCCAGTTCGCCGGTGGTGCCAAAGCGGTGATGCCGATGCACGCCGATGCGCGTTATGTGAACAGCCTGGCCGAGGCGCGCACGATGATCGACGGTTTGAGCCTTGAGCTGTACCGCACTCGCCTGGGCAGCGCCCACGTCATGGGCGGTTGTGCGATGGGCGAAGACCCGAAGACCGCCGTTACCGACAGCCTTGGCCGCCATCATCAGTTGAGCAATCTGTCGATTCATGACGGCTCGCTGTTCCCCACCAGCATCGGCGCCAATCCGCAGCTGTCGGTGTATGGTCTGACAGCACAACTGGCGACATCCCTCGGCGAACGGTTGAGAAACCCGTGAAAAAGCCGAAGATTCGTACCGCCTATAGTGCTTTCTTACCCAAAAGGCGACTTGGCCGACCGGGACGGCTGCGATACCATCCGACTCCCCAACGGATTCCCGCCAGGACGACGCGATGAACCGAGTGTTGTACCCAGGTACCTTCGACCCTATTACCAAGGGCCATGGCGATCTGGTCGAACGCGCCTCGCGCCTGTTCGATCACGTAATCATCGCCGTTGCCGCCAGCCCCAAGAAAAATCCGCTGTTCCCGCTGGAACAACGGGTCGAGCTGGCCCGCGAAGTCACCAAGCACCTGCCCAACGTGGAAGTGGTCGGCTTCTCGACGCTGCTGGCGCATTTCGCCAAAGAGCAGAACGCCAACGTGTTCCTGCGTGGCCTGCGCGCGGTGTCGGACTTCGAATACGAATTCCAGCTGGCCAACATGAACCGCCAGTTGGCGCCGGATGTGGAGAGCCTGTTTCTCACCCCGTCCGAGCGTTATTCGTTCATTTCCTCGACACTGGTGCGGGAAATTGCAGCCCTGGGCGGCGATATCAGCAAGTTCGTCCACCCGGCAGTGGCTGATGCCCTGACCCTGCGCTTCAAGAAGTAACGACCGTTCAAACGGTGCCCGCGTGCACTGCGGGCGCCAATGCGGCACAATTGCGCGCATTGATTTATTGCGCCCGGGCCCGCCGCCCCGGCTGGAGTTAGCATGTCCCTGATCATCACCGACGATTGCATCAACTGCGACGTCTGCGAACCTGAGTGCCCGAACGCCGCCATTTCCCAAGGCGAAGAGATCTACGTGATCGACCCGAACCTGTGCACCCAGTGCGTCGGCCACTACGACGAACCGCAGTGCCAACAGGTCTGCCCGGTGGATTGCATTCCGCTGGACGAAGCCCATCCGGAGACTGAAGAACAGTTGATGGAGAAGTACCGCAAGATTACCGGCAAGGCTTGAGTCTCTGACCGCGATCGCAGCGCAAGGCTGCGATCGCGTCATTCACGCTGCTCGAATCCTTCCCCGGTACATCCCAGACAGCGCACGAACGCCGCTTTCGCCGGTGCCACCACCAGCGCCTCCCCCGCATCGCCAACGCCGCCACCCAGCGCGGTAAACGGCAACGACACCACGAACACCCCCGCACCGATCACTGTGGCCGCCACCAGCAAGGGGCGGGCAATCAGCAGATCGCCGATCATGGCGTAGGCCGGTGGATTCTGGATGGCGTAACGCGGATCACCGCTGCCGCCTTCCGTGGCCTGAACGGTCAGGCTGGAACACAGCAGCAGTGCGAGGAAAAGGGCTAGCGAGGATTTCATGGCACGATCCTTCGGGCTGAACAGTGAGACAACTCACTATAGACCGTAGGACTTTTTCAGCTTTTCGTCAGGTCTGGCAGCGCGGGCAGAAAACGCTGGCCCGCTGGCCCAGCTTCACGTCCCGCAGGCCTGTGCCGCAGACCTTGCAGTGCTCGCCACCGCGACCGTAAACAAACAGTTCCTGCTGGAAATACCCCGGCTGCCCGTCACCACCGATGAAATCGCGCAACGTGGTACCGCCACGCTCGATGGCAGCGGCGAGGATGCGTTTGATCTCGATCGCCAGCTTCAGATAGCGCGCCCGGGAAATACCTTTGGCTTCGCGGCGCGGATCAATACCGGCGGCGAACAGCGCCTCGGTCGCGTAAATGTTACCGACGCCCACCACCACCGCGTTGTCCATGATGAACGGCTTGACCGCCATCGACCGTCCGCGTGACAGCTGAAACAACCGCTCGCCATCGAACAGATCGGTCAACGGCTCCGGCCCCAGGCGAATCAGCAACTCGTGATTAAGCGGGTCAGTGCTCCAGAGCATCGCCCCGAAACGCCGTGGATCGGTGTAGCGCAGGGCCAGGCCCGACTCCAGTTCGATGTCGACATGCTCATGCCTGGCCGCCGGCATCCCGACCTCCACCAGCCGCAAATTGCCCGACATGCCCAGATGGCTGATCAGCGTGCCGACTTCGGCGTTGATCAGCAGATACTTGGCGCGCCGCTCGACCAGCACGATGCGCTGCCCGGACAGGCGCACATCGAGGTCCTCGGGAATCGGCCAGCGCAGCCGCCGGTCACGTACGATCACGCGGCTGACGCGCTGGCCTTCCAGGTGCGGGGCGATGCCGCGGCGGGTGGTTTCGACTTCCGGCAATTCAGGCATGAGCGTCTCGAATCAGGAGCGGTTTGATCAGTGTGCGCCGAGTTCGCGGATCGTCTGCTTCAGGGTTTCGAAGTCGTAATCCGAGAGACCGATGTATTCGAGCACCAGCGGCCCGACAGCCTGCCACTCGAAGTCTTCGCTCTGATTGCCCAGCACCCGGTACGACGCGCAGATATGCTCGGCCATTTTCAGGATCGCCAGCAGGTTTTTCATCTGACTGTTGCGCGAAGTCTCGTCGCTGAAGATCGCCATGGCGTTGTGGTGATTGGCGATGGCCGCGCTGACATGCTCCGGCAGGCGCCAGGACTTGGCCGTGTAGTAACCCACCACCGAATGGTTGGTGTTGTAGACGCGGTTTTCGGTATCCACCACCCGGCATTCGGCACTGGCGTTGGCGTAAGCCTCTTCGAGCGTCTTCATATAGTCCGGGAAGCGCTGAAGCATCAACGGCACGCCGCAGTCATGGAACAAGCCCAAGGCGTAGGCCTCGTCGCTCGCCTCGGTACCGACGCGCTTGGCCAGGGTCAGGCAGGTCATGGCCACGTCCTGGGCGGTGTCCCAGAACCGGTTGAGGGTGACGATGGTGTCATCGTTCATCTCGCCCTTGATCGACATCGCGTTGATCAGATTGATGATCGAACGGCTGCCCAACAGGTTCACCGCGCGCTTGATCGAGGTGATCTTGTTGCTCAGGCCGTAATAGGGCGAATTGACGATTTTCAGCAGTGAGCCGGACAGGCCGGGATCCTGGGAGATCAGCTTGGCGATCGTCTCCAGATCCGGATCGGGCATGTACTGCTCCATTTGCAGATCCACCATGATCTGCGGCTGCGCGGGCACACTGATGCCTTGCAGGGACTGTTGAATCTGTTCGGTGGTCAGCTCTTGGGACATAAGTACACACTCTGGGACAGGCGGCGATTCTAACCCCTAAAAACCGACGAACGACACATCGCGGGGCAGATCGGCGGAAACTTTCATTCAAGACCATCGAGCGAATTCTGACTTCGTCCGTTTGCGCGCCAGGCCGGGGCGCCACATGTCCAGCATCGAACCTGCATGCATCGCAACACGGTATACTCCCGCTCTTTTTTCCGGAGCGACGTCATGTCCCTGCCTAGCTTGCGCCTCAAAGCCAACGCCGACCGTCGCCTGCGCGCCGGCCACCTGTGGGTCTACAGCAACGAAATCGACGTGGCCGCCACCCCGTTGCACGGCTTCAAGGCCGGCGACCAGGCGATCCTTGAAGCCGCCGGCGGCAAGCCGATGGGCATCGTGGCCATGAGCCCGAACAACCTGATCTGCGCCCGCCTGCTGTCGCGCGACATCAAGCTGGCGCTGGACAAGTCGCTGCTGGTGCATCGCCTGAACGTAGCGCTTTCCCTGCGTCAGCGCCTGTTCGACAAACCGTTCTATCGCCTGGTCTACGGCGACTCCGACCTGCTGCCGGGTCTGGTGGTCGACCGTTTCGGCGACATCCTCGTGGTGCAGATCGCTTCCGCCACCATGGAAGCCCATAAAGATGACGTGATCGCGGCACTGACCCAAGTGCTCAAGCCGAGCGGCATCCTGTTCAAGAACGACTCCGCCGCCCGTGACGCCGAAGGTCTGGAGCGCTACACCGAAACCGTATTCGGCCTGGTACCGGAGTGGGTGCCTCTGGAAGAGAACGGCGTGAAATTCGAAGCCCCGGTGATCCAGGGCCAGAAGACCGGCTGGTTCTACGACCACCGCATGAACCGCGCACGCCTGGCGCCTTACGCCAAAGGCAAACGCGTGCTGGACCTGTACAGCTACATCGGAGGCTGGGGTGTGCAGGCTGCCGCGTTCGGCGCCAGCGAAGTGTTCTGCGTCGATGCATCGGGCTTCGCCCTCGACGGCGTCGAGCGCAATGCCGCGCTGAACGGCTTTGCCGACAAGATGACCTGCATCGAAGGCGACGTCTTTGAAGCCCTGAAGGAACTCAAGGCCAGCGAAGAACGCTTCGACGTGATCGTGGCCGACCCGCCTGCGTTCATCAAGCGCAAAAAGGACATGAAAAACGGTGAAGGCGCCTACCGCCGCCTGAATGAGCAAGCCATGCGTCTGCTCAACAAGGACGGCATCCTGGTCAGCGCTTCGTGCTCGATGCACCTGCCGGAAGATGATCTGCAGAACATCCTGCTGACCAGCGCCCGCCACCTGGACCGCAATATCCAGCTGCTGGAGCGCGGCGGTCAGGGCCCGGATCACCCGGTACACCCGGCCATTGCTGAAACCCGCTACATCAAGAGCATCACCTGCCGCCTGCTGCCCAACAGCTGACAGGCGCACGGCATTGATGCTGTTGAAAGGGGAGCCCGCGGGCTCCCCTTCTTTTTGTCTTGCACTGTGCTTTCCTACATTTAACGTCCTGCCGTCGTGCAGGATATTTCCTTAAATACTTTATTTTCCGAAATTTAACTTACACATTCACTCCCAGCCAAAGATCACTCCGACAAAATTACTGGATAATTCCTACTTAATATTTGCTTGCGATTAATCCATTACAAACTATTATTAAGTCGTCACCACGGAGGTGACACCAACTAACCACGAAGCAACAATGAACAAGGAGTTCAATCATGAAAGCAATTACTCTGGAATCCCGTACCCTCGCAAACCTGGCTTTTCTGGTCGCACCTAAAGCCCGCTAAGTAAGGTGGGCGCTGGGTATGCCGGCTACCCAGCGCCTCTGACAACGCACCTATCCAGAGCAGCGTGCCCCAACATGCATATAAATCCTTATTTATTCATACTGCCACGAACGCCCGGCCAGATAGTCTGGAACTACAAAGACCATACTCAGCACGAACTTGATCTCGAATACTCTTCTCGACTGACACAACTTATCCACGATCCGGACTTATATGACAGCAACAACATAATAGACACGCAACTTCTAAAAGCCGGAATATTGACTTCTTTAAAAGTCACAGCGCCGGTCTGGGGCTGGGATGAACTGTCAAGGATCTACCATATCGGCACGCGGAATATTCCCTGCGAACACACTCCCCGAAATATTCAGGAATGGTCCAGGCAATACCTCGAACACTGCGAGACAGTGCTTGCCACTTCACCTCCGGCGGACGCCTCTGCAGACAACGGTCCAAATGCACTCATCGCCCTGCCAGCACCATTGGCACTGAATGACGATACCCTGTCGAGTTCGCTCACCCGGCGCAAGACCTGCCGGTCCTTCACCGGCGCCCCCCTGTCGCTGGACGATGTCGGCACCTTGCTATACCTGTCTCTCGGTTACCTGCGAGAACGCGAGGCCGACTGTGACGACAGCATCGCCGAAGGGCTTGGCGCGCGGCGCAGCAGCCCTTCCGGGGGCGGGCTCAACGCCTGCGAAGGTTACTTGCTGATCCAGAACGCCGAAGGCCTGGCACCCGGCGTATATGCCTATCACCCGGCGGAACATGCCTTGAGCCTGATCAATCTGCCACCCGACACGGCACTGGGTAATCTCCTGGGAGGGCAGCACTTCATCAATAACCTGCCAATGGGCCTGTTCATCACCGCCCGCTTCGACAGACTCTGGTGGAAGTATCCCCACTCGCGCGCCTATCGAATGGCATTCGTCGAAGCCGGACACCTCTCACAGACGTTTCAACTGGTGGCCACTGCCCTGGGCATGAACACCTGGCTGACAGGTGCGTTTTCCGACGACCAGGTCGAGCGCTTGCTGAAACTCGAGAACAGTGCGGAACAACCCTTGTTCTTCGTCGGTTGCGGGGAAAGCGACGGTCAGGCGATGTGCCAGGAAATGCGTGACCTGTTGCGCGAGACGCAAGCATGAGCCTTCTCTCCCACGCCCCGACCTTCGAGTTTTCACTGGGCGACTGGAACACTCGCGCTTCGGTGCGCACCAGTGCCCACGATTACCGCTTGCCGGCTGATATAGCGCAGCAACTGGAAACCCGTCATTGGTTCCCGCCGGCATTTCTGCCCTATCTCGCGCACCCTGCCATCAAGGCGTCGGGCCGTTCGATGCTGCACCGACTCACGGCCAATCATCTGGTGCACTTTCTTGACTACACAACCCTGCTGGAGCACCGCATCGTCAATCGCGCCGTGGAAGTCATCGTTCACGGCGAACTGCCGATCGATGTTCCGCCGCTCATGAAAACTGCCGCGCTGCAGCTCTACACCGACGAGGGTTACCACGCCCTGTTCTCTCATCAGGTCGCGGAGCAGATCGCCGGGCTCTACGCCATCACCGCGCGCCCGGTGACGCCCAGGCGGATCATTCGCATGAACAGGCTGATCGCCAAAACCCTTCCAGAGCAACAACCGCTGACATGGTTCCTGCTCGGCTTCGTCTCGGAAACCATCATTGCCCGGGAACTGCTCGACGTCTGCCGGGACAGCCTGGTGTCCGGGGTCAGTGACATGCTGCGCGATCACCTCACCGACGAGGCGCGCCACAGTCGCTACTTCACTGAAGTGTTCCACTACCTCTGGCTGCATCTGGACTCGCACCAGCGAACTTTCGCGGCCGCCACCCTGCTCGAGATCATCGTGATCTTCTTCGAAGCCGATGACCGGTGGCTGCGACGAAGCCTGCGCGACGCCGGGATTGACGACAGCGCGGTGCGGGAGATAGTCGACAGGTTGGTAACGGCGCAAGCCACCCGATTGCGCGCACGGACAGGCAGCATCGCCACATTGAATGCACTGAAGAAAGCCGGATTTTTTGCTGAATCTCAAAACCAGACACTTTTCGCCAGGGCGGGACTGATCGATGGATAACAGAAAATCCGGGATGACGACCCGACAGCGTCGCGGGGCCGTCAGCCTGTTGCTCGCGTTGGTACTGCTGGGTGTATTTCCACTGGACGTCCTGCTGCCTTCGTTCCCGGCGCTGGCCGAACACTTTCGCAGCACCCCGGCTGACATCGCGCTGTCCATCAGCCTGTTCGCCGTCGGCATCGCCTTCGCCCAGATGCTGATCGGGCCGCTGTCGGATGTGATCGGGCGCAAGGGTTTGCTGCTCGCCGGCATGAGCGTTTCAATGCTCGGCGCCCTCGGCTGTGTCATGACCACTGATTATTCGCTGTTCCTGATGTTCCGGGTCGTGCAGGCGCTGGGCTGCGGTTGCTTCGTACTGTCCCAGGCACTGGTCCAGGATCTGTTCGAAGGTCAGGAACGTGATCGCCTGCGAATCCTGATGGTCACCGCCGGCGGGATTTTCATCTCGATATCCCCTCTTGCCGGTACGTTCTTGCAGGCAACACTGGGATGGCGTGGCAGCTTCTGGGTGTTCATCGCGTTATCAGCCGCCGTGCTGCTCAAGGCCTGTCTGTTTCTGGAGAACACACGACCGACCACCCGTGGAACACGTACAAACTTCCTCACGGCTTACCGACAGGTTCTGGGGGATTTCGACTTTGTCGGCTACTGGCTGATTTCGGCATTTGCGTTCGCCTGCCACTTTTCATTCATCGTGATCTCGCCGCTGATCTTCATGGACCGGCTGCAATTGTCCGCTTACGAGTTCTCGTTGATCCTGCTGATCTACGGTGCGGCGTATGTCGCCGGTGGCATCCTCGCCAGCGTGCTGAGCAGGCGCATCACCAGTGGTCAGCAGATCGTTGTCGGCCTGAGCCTGATCCTGTTCGCCGGCGTGACCATGCTGTACCTGTCGTCGAGTTTTGCCCTGGCTGCGGCGACAGTGCTGATCCCGATGCTGATCTGCACCGCCGGCACCACCATTGCCCGACCGGCGGCCACGTCCAGGGCCATGAGCCTGTTTCCGGACAACGCCGGCACGTCGGCGTCGGCCGGCAGCACCATCATTTTCATCTGCGGCGGCCTCATCAGTGCCTTGATCAGCCTGAGCCCGACCAATCTGCAATCCACACTGGGTTACGCTTTTGTCTTGCTCAGTGGCGTGGCACTCACATTGAACAGCCGGATCAGCCGTCGCGCCAGAATCCTCCAAGCCGACGCCATTGCACAACCGAACGGTGATTAACCCTGCCGGTCGTCATTCCGCACGCAGCGTCAGCACTGGAACAACGTTTTGCGCCATTCCCTCCTGACGCCAGCGGTGTAGAATCGCGAGATTCATCGCCATTCATCCCCGGCGGGTTTATGAGCTCAGGCTGAGACCAGCGGCGATCCCGCAACGTCATCGGCAACTTCAGGACACACGGCCATTTCTGAGTGTTCCAGACGTCAATAGAAGCTCACTCCCTTTTGATACCTGATTTAGCCGCCCGGAGTGCTCCATGCCAGATTACCGCTCGAAAACATCCACCCACGGCCGCAACATGGCCGGCGCCCGCGCACTGTGGCGCGCCACCGGGATGAAAGATGACGACTTCAAGAAGCCGATCATCGCCATTGCCAACTCCTTCACCCAGTTCGTACCGGGCCACGTCCACCTGAAGGACTTGGGCCAGCTGGTTGCCCGTGAGATCGAACGCGCCGGTGGCGTGGCAAAAGAATTCAACACCATCGCCGTGGACGACGGCATCGCCATGGGCCACGACGGCATGCTCTATTCGCTGCCGAGCCGCGAGATCATTGCCGACTCCGTCGAGTACATGGTCAACGCCCACTGCGCCGACGCCATCGTCTGCATCTCCAACTGCGACAAGATCACCCCGGGCATGCTGATGGCCGCCCTGCGCCTGAACATTCCGGTGATCTTCGTTTCCGGCGGCCCGATGGAAGCTGGCAAGACCAAACTGGCCAGCCACGGTCTCGACCTCGTCGATGCCATGGTCATCGCCGCCGACTCCAGCGCTTCTGACGAGAAGGTTGCCGAGTACGAGCGCAGCGCCTGCCCGACCTGCGGTTCGTGCTCCGGCATGTTCACCGCCAACTCGATGAACTGCCTGACCGAAGCCCTGGGCCTCGCGTTGCCGGGCAACGGTTCGACCCTGGCCACCCACAGCGACCGCGAACAGCTGTTCCTGCAGGCCGGCCGTACCATCGTCGAACTGTGCAAGCGCTACTACGGCGAGAACGACGAGTCGGTCCTGCCGCGCAACATCGCCAACTTCAAGGCGTTCGAGAACGCGATGATGCTCGATATCGCCATGGGCGGTTCGACCAACACCATCCTGCACTTGCTGGCCGCCGCCCAGGAAGCCGAGATCGACTTCGACCTGCGCGACATTGATCGTCTGTCGCGCAAGGTGCCGCAACTGTGCAAGGTCGCGCCGAACATCCAGAAGTACCACATGGAAGACGTGCACCGCGCCGGCGGCATCTTCAGCATTCTCGGTTCGCTGGCCCGTGGCGGCCTGCTGCACACCGACCTGCCGACCGTGCACAGCCGCAGCATGGAAGAAGCCATCGCCAAGTGGGACATCACCCAGACCAACGATGAAGCCGTGCATCACTTCTTCAAGGCAGGTCCTGCCGGTATCCCGACCCAGACCGCGTTCAGCCAGTCGACCCGCTGGGAAACCCTGGACGACGACCGTGAAAACGGTTGCATCCGCAGCGTCGAACACGCCTATTCGAAAGAAGGCGGCCTGGCCGTGCTGTACGGCAACATCGCCCTGGACGGCTGCGTGGTGAAAACCGCCGGCGTCGACGAATCGATCCACGTGTTCGAAGGCAACGCGAAGATTTTCGAAAGCCAGGACAGCGCCGTGCGCGGCATCCTCGCCGACGAAGTGAAGGAAGGCGACATCGTCATCATTCGCTACGAAGGCCCGAAAGGCGGCCCGGGCATGCAGGAAATGCTCTACCCGACCTCGTACCTGAAATCCAAGGGCCTGGGCAAAGCCTGCGCCCTGCTGACCGATGGCCGTTTCTCCGGCGGCACCTCCGGCCTGTCCATCGGCCACGCTTCGCCAGAGGCTGCGGCGGGTGGCGCGATCGGCCTGGTACAGGACGGCGACAAGGTGCTGATCGACATTCCGAACCGCTCGATCAACCTGCTGATCAGCGACGAAGAACTGGCGGCTCGCCGGGTCGAGCAGGACAAGAAAGGCTGGAAACCGGTCGAACAGCGTCCACGCAAAGTGACCACCGCCCTCAAGGCCTACGCCCTGCTGGCGACCAGCGCCGACAAGGGTGCCGTGCGCAACAAGGCGATGCTCGACGGGCTGTAAGCGTCAACTCGCAGAAACAAAAATGCCCCGCCAAGTGCGGGGCATTTTTTTGCCTGACCGAAATCCCAATGTCACTGCAGATCAAAACTGTGGGAGCAAGCCCGCTCCCACATTGGATCTATGCAGGTTTACTGGATTTCTTCAGGTTTGACGATCACCCAGTTCTTGTCCGCCGTCACCGGCAAACCTTCTTTTGCCTGGGCCGCGGCATGCTTGGCCATCATGCCGTTGAGCTGGGCCATATACTTGTCCTTGCGGTTGACCCACAGGTGAATCCCACCCTTGGCCACGTCCACATCGTGGAACAGCATGTAGCCGTCGCTGGTCGGCGTGTCGCCACCCACCAGCACCGGTTTTTTCCATTCGTCGATGTAGGTCAGGATCGCCGCGTGCTTGCCGGCCATCCAGGTCGCCGGGGTCCAGAGGTATGGCGTCAGTTCCAGGCCGAGGTTGGCCTTCTCGTCATACTTGCCGGCGGCGATCTGCTTGCGTGCGGTGGTCAGTTCACCGGTCTCGCGGTTCTTCAGCAAGGTGGTCACACCGATAACGTTCTGCGGTTTGACGTTATAGCCGTACTTCGGATCGGCCGCGACCATCCGCACCAGTTCTTCGGAGGCGGCGGTCATCACGTAGACCTCAATGCCGTTCTCCATCAGTTTGTTGTACAGCTCAGCCTGACCGGTGAAGACTTTCGGCGGCTGCACGTCGATGTTCTTCACCACATCGCCTTCGTAATAGGTCGCCGGCACCGGCTTGCCCGACGCCATCAGTTCGTCGACGTAGCCTTTGAGTTCCTTGAGGGTGAAACCGGAGAACACCTGCGCCACCCATGGGTAGCAGACCATGTCGTCAACTTCGCAGAGGCGATAGTAGTAGCTGAACAGGCTTTCCTTGTGGTCGGCCGTGTCCTTGAACGGCATCAGTTTCAGCGACGGGTCGAGCTTGTCACGGGTGATCAGGCCCTTGTTTTCCATGAACGGCAGCAGCGACTCTTCCAGGTCGTAGCGGTAACTGGTGTTGTCCATGTCGAACACCGCGTAGTTACCCTTGTTGGCGTTGGCCGCAATCATCGCGTCCAGGGCCTTGGCCTGATCGGCCGGCCAGTGCTTGAGGTCAGTGGCGAACGCTTGGCCAACAAGGCCGAAGCAGAGTGCGGCAGCCAGCAATTTAGGTGCGAACTTCATTCTGCGTTTCTCCCCGATTGAAAGAGATCGACGCTAACAAATCAGTGTGACAGTTACCGTCTGTCAGCGACTGTCCACGTCCCTTTTGCGCCAACTGCATCCCCGAGAACGACACCCGCTTATTCCAAAAACGACGGACGACCTTTTATTTCGGTATTAAATCATTGGAAATCAAGCTGTTAGGCTTGCCGGTTCGCAACAGCCCCGGAAGGTTGTTGGCACAGTCTTTTCTGGAGTCCTCATGAATCTGCCCCTGATTCTCAACTTGCTGGTGTTCCTTGCCTTGCTCTTCGGTCTGGCGCAAACCCGTCACACCACGTGGAGCCTGGCGAAAAAAGTTCTGCTCGCGCTGGTGCTGGGCGTGGCATTCGGCGTCGCGCTGCACACGATTTACGGCGCGGGCAACCCGGTGCTGAAAGCCTCGATCGGCTGGTTTGATCTGGTCGGCAACGGTTATGTGCAACTGCTGCAAATGATCGTGATTCCGCTGGTATTCGCCTCGATCCTCAGCGCCGTGGCCCGTCTGCACAACGCTTCGTCGCTGGGCAAGATCAGCTTCCTGACCATCGGCACGCTGCTGTTCACCACGGCGATTGCGGCACTGATCGGCATCGGCCTGACCAACCTGTTCGGCCTGACCGCCGAAGGCCTGGTCGCCGGCACCCAGGAAATGGCCCGTCTGCAAACCATCCAGACCGACTACGCCGGCAAGGTCGCCGACCTGAATGTGCCGCAGCTGCTGCTGTCGTTCATCCCGCAGAACCCGTTCGCCGACCTGGCGCGGGCCAAGCCGACCTCGATCATCAGCGTGGTGATCTTCGCTGCGTTCATGGGGGTTGCCGCGCTGCAACTGCTCAAGGATGACGCCGAGAAAGGTCAGAAAGTGATCAACGCCATCGACACCCTGCAAGCCTGGGTGATGCGTCTGGTGCGTCTGGTGATGAAGCTGACGCCTTACGGCGTGCTGGCACTGATGACCAAAGTGGTGGCCGGTTCCAACCTGCAGGACATCATCAAGCTCGGCAGCTTCGTGGTGGTGTCGTACCTCGGTCTGGGCCTGATGTTCGTGGTACACGG
This sequence comes from Pseudomonas fluorescens, assembly GCF_012974785.1. Taxonomy (GTDB): domain Bacteria; phylum Pseudomonadota; class Gammaproteobacteria; order Pseudomonadales; family Pseudomonadaceae; genus Aquipseudomonas; species Aquipseudomonas fluorescens_BT. Next base: position 5,952,259 of record NZ_CP027561.1, read on the forward strand.
TCTGCTGGTCTCGGCGGCCGGGATCAACCCGCTGCGTTTCTTCCGCAAGATCTGGCCGGTGCTGACCTTCGCGTTCACCAGCCGCTCCAGCGCCGCGAGCATTCCGCTGAGCATCGAAGCGCAGACCCGGCGTCTGGGCATTCCACAATCGGTTGCAAGCTTCGCCGCTTCGTTCGGCGCGACCATCGGCCAGAACGGCTGCGCCGGTCTGTACCCGGCGATGCTGGCGGTGATGGTTGCGCCCACCGTGGGCATCAACCCGCTGGATCCGCTGTGGATTGCGACGCTGGTGGCGATTGTGACCTTGAGTTCCGCCGGTGTGGCGGGCGTGGGCGGCGGCGCGACCTTCGCCGCGCTGATCGTGCTGCCAGCCATGGGCTTGCCGGTTTCGCTGGTGGCGTTGCTGATTTCGGTCGAGCCGCTGATCGACATGGGTCGTACGGCACTGAACGTGAGCGGTTCGATCACCGCTGGCGCGATTACCAGCCAGGCGATGCAGCAGACCGACAAGGCACTGCTGGAAGCGGATGAGCATGCGGAGCTTGCTCAGGCTTGAGTAGCGTCTGACAGACCGCTATCGCGAGCAGGCTCGCTCCCACAGGGATATGCATTCCAATGTGGGAGCTGGCCTGCCAGCGATGCTCTTAGGCTTTTTCCCAGACTTCGAAGTTGTAAGCCGGTTTGTCGCCTTCAGCCGGATTCGGCACGTTCGACACCAGCTTCCACTGGCTCAGATCGAATTCCGGAAACCACGCATCCCCTTCCGGGCTCAATGCCACACGGGTCAGATACAAGCGATCCGCCTGCTCCATCCCCTGCGCATACAACTGCGCCCCGCCAATCAGCATCAACTCATCGACGCCCTGCTCTTTCGCCCACGCTTCGGCGCGAACCACGGCCGCTTCCAGCGACGGATAGACTTCCGCCCCTTCCAGCACCAGACCGGCCTGACGGCTGACCACGATGTTCAAGCGACCCGGCAACGGACGACCCAGCGAATCCCAGGTCTTGCGGCCCATGATGATCGGCTTGCCAAGCGTCGTGGCCTTGAAGTATTTGAAGTCCCCCGGCAGGTGCCAGGGCATGCTGTTGTCGACGCCGATCACACGGTTTTCACCGAGGGCTGCAATCAGGCTGAGGGGGAGTGATTTAGTCATGCCGGCGAGGATACCAGAGCCGCCCTTACCCCGATAAGCGCCACAGCGGTTATGCTCACGGCTCAATCAAGCAACGGGATGCCGCGTGACTGAACTGACTTCACTGCAAAACCTCTGGCTCACCGAAACCGTGCGCCTGCGCGAAGAACACGCAGGCCCGCTGGACGATCAGGAAGCCAATCGCCTGGCCCGCGCGGCCGGCGGCGATCTGCCGGGACGCATTCAACGCCGCGCCCTGTGGCTGGCCGAGCGCGACGGCCTGACCTCTGCGCTCAAGCACTGGCTGCAAGGCGCGCGTCTGGCGCTGGTGTTGCTGGCGATCTTCGCGGTTCTGAGCGGCGCCGGCCTGGCCTTCGCCGCACTGGGCCAGACGCCGGTCAATGTGTTCTGGGCCCTGGGCAGTCTGCTCGGGCTGAATCTGATTCTGCTGTTGAGCTGGGCGCTGGGGCTGATCTTCGCTGGCGAACATGGCGCCACCCTTGGCCGCTTGTGGCTGTGGCTCAGTGAAAAACTCGCCCGCGACGCCAAGGCTGCGCAACTGGCGCCGGCCCTGTTGTTGATGCTGCAACGCCAGAAACTCAATCGCTGGGCGCTCGGCTCGCTGGTCAACGGTTTGTGGTTGCTGGCGATGGTCAGCGCGCTGGTTTTGCTGCTGACGCTGATGGCGACCCGGCGCTACGGCTTCGTCTGGGAAACCACGATTCTCAGTGCCGACACGTTCATCAACATGACCCAGGCCCTCGGCGCCTTGCCGGCGCTGCTGGGCTTCAACGTGCCGACCGTGGACATGATCCGCGCCAGCGGCGACACCGCGCTGAACATCGAAAGCGCCCGTCAGGCCTGGGCGACCTGGCTGGCCGGCGTGCTGGTGGTGTACGGCGTGCTGCCGCGCCTGCTGTTGGCGCTGTTTTGCTTCTGGCGCTGGAACAGCGGCAAGGCCGCATTGCGTCTGGACCTGAACCTGCCCGGTTACGCCCAGTTGCGCGAACGCCTGATGCCGACCAGCGAACGCCTCGGCATCACCGACCCCGAGCCTGCGCAATTGCACCGCGTCGAAAGCACCGTCGGCGAACACGCCAGCGATGGCGCGCTTCTGGTGGCAATCGAACTGGACGATCAACACCCATGGCCACCGGCGTTGCCGAAAAACGTCAGCAACGCCGGCATCCTCGACAGCCGTGAATCGCGCAACAAACTGCTCGAACAACTCAGCCGTTTCCCCCCGGCGCGCCTCGCGATTGCCTGCGACCCACGACGTTCGCCGGATCGCGGCAGCCTGGCGCTGATCGCCGAGCTGGCACGCAATGCCGCCGCGACCCGGGTCTGGCTGTTGCAGGCACCGCCAGGACAAGCGCTGGACGCCGAACGCCTCGGTGACTGGCACGTCGCATTGCAACAGCTGCAACTGCCGTTCGCCGATTGCGCCCCGTTGAACTGGCTGGAGCACGGACATGACTGATGCCTGGAAAGCACCGCTGAAACTGGCGGTGGTCGGCCACACCAACGTCGGCAAGACTTCGCTGTTGCGTACCCTGACCCGCGACGTCGGCTTCGGTGAAGTCTCCCATCGACCGAGCACCACCCGACATGTCGAAGGTGCGCGGTTGTCAGTGGATGGCGAAGCGTTGCTCGACCTCTACGACACACCCGGTCTGGAAGACGCCATCGCCCTGCTGGATTTTCTCGAACGTCTGGAACGCCCCGGCGAACGCCTCGACGGCCCGGCACGGTTGGCGCGGTTTCTCGACGGCAGCGAAGCGCGCCAGCGTTTCGAACAGGAAGCCAAGGTGCTGCGGCAACTGCTCGATTCCGATGCCGGCCTGTACGTGATCGACGCCCGCGAACCGGTGCTGGCCAAGTACCGCGATGAACTGGAAGTGCTGGCCAGTTGCGGCAAGCCGCTGCTGCCGGTGCTGAATTTCGTCAGCAGCGCCAACCACCGCGAGCCGGACTGGCGTGAAGCCCTGGCGCGCCTCGGCCTGCACGCGCTGGTGCGTTTCGACAGCGTCGCCCCGCCCGAAGACGGGGAGCGGCGGCTGTACGAAAGCCTCGCACTGTTGCTGGAAAATGCCCGCCCACAACTTGAACGCCTGATCGCCGATCAACAGGCCCAACGCCTCGCCCGCGAGCAAAGCGCCGCACGCCTGATTGCCGAATTGCTGATCGACTGCGCCGCGTGCCGACGCAGTGTGGCGAGCAACGCCGAGCAGGAACAACAGGCCATCAGCGAACTGCGCAAAGCCGTGCGCCAGCGCGAACAACGCTGCGTCGAAGCGCTGCTCAAGCTCTACGCCTTCCGCCCGCAGGACGCCGCCGCCAGCGATCTGCCGCTGCTCGACGGACGCTGGGGCGATGACCTGTTCAACCCGGAAACCCTCAAGCAGCTCGGCGTGCGGGTCGGCGGCGGGATTGCCGCCGGAGCCGCAGCCGGTGCGGGCGTGGATTTGCTGGTCGGCGGCATCACCCTCGGCGCCGCCGCACTGGCCGGTGCCATTGCCGGCGGCGCCCTGCAAACCGCCCGCAGCTATGGCAACCGCCTGCTGGACAAGATCAAAGGGCAGCGGGAACTGACGGTCGACGACAACGTGCTGCGCCTGTTGGCATTGCGTCAGCGGCAATTGTTACAAGCGCTGAATGTTCGTGGTCATGCGGCGATGGACGCCGTTCAGGTGGCGACGCCGCAGGACAAGACCTGGCGTGAGGGCAAGTTGCCGGAAGCGCTGAACATCGCCCGGGCCCATCCGCAATGGTCGTCGCTCAACCCGCATCCGAAGCTGAATCAGGCCCAGCGTCAGGAACAGATCGATGAGCTGGTGAGCAAGGTCCTCGAGCTCTAGAACCAGCCGAGCTTGAGGAACTGTTTGACCAGCGCCGTCAACCGACTGCGATCGGTGCGATTGGCGCGCCCGTCGTTGTCGACGTCCGAACACAGGACAACCTCGAAGCGGCCATCGTTATCCAGGTCGTGGACGGCGGCCTTGTAAGCAATGGTTTCGCCCTGGTGAAAGTGCAGCCTCACTGATTCCGGCGTTCCATCGCTGCCGGGGTTCAGAGCGAAGATCCGCAGATGTCGCGTATCCTCGTCGGCCGCGTTGAACCAGGCACATTTCAGATAGGTGCTGGTGAAGCTGCGTAGTTGCGCCACCTCGCGAGCCGAGGCTTCGCGCCAGTCCTGTTCACTGTCATGAAAGCGCAGCTGGACACTGTCCCCTGCGCCGCTGCCCGATCGATCCCGGGCAATCACTTTCAAAAAACGCATCCGTGCGCTCCTTCGGCAAAGAGCCAGTCTGGGCCGAAGGGGCAACACGCGCCATGCACCGTTTCCCGGTTTGGCGTAAGAAGGTTCAGCGCGCTTCGCGAGACAGCACGGTAAAAGCCTTGTGCTTCAACAGCGCAAGATCCATCACCGGAACAGCCATTTCTTTGGCCAACTCATCCCACTGGCGCATTCGCAGGCTGACAGCACACAACGGATCCTGCTCGAACGCATCCGCTTCAGCCTCGGTCATCACCCCGCCCTGATATTCCAGGGTGCGGCGGCTGGCTTCGCTCAAGCGCTCGTAGTAGCCCGCCTCCCTGAGCGTCAGATAGCGCTTGGCCTGGACGTGATATTCCACCAGCCGCGCCAGACGTTCGCCGAAGCCGGCCTCACGCAAATAGTCCGCGCCGAGGCGTTCGTGGCTGACCACGCCGTAACCGCCCATGTTCTCTGCGCCTTCGGCACACAAATGGCCGATGTCATGGAAGAACGCGGCGAGCACCACTTCATCGTCGAAGCCTTCGGCGATGGCCAGTTGCGCCGCCTGGGACATGTGCTCGATCTGCGACACCGGTTCGCCGATGTAGTCGCTGACGCCGAAACGCTCATAGAGGCCGAACACCCGGGCGATGACTTGCTCGTGACTCAACATCAGTTCTCTCCAAAAAGCTGTGCCACATTGCGCTCGGCCATGGCCGGGCCGACGCTCATACCAACGCCGCTGTGCATCAGCGCCACATTCAACCCCGACGCCGGCCGCAAAAACGAAAACGGCCCCGGCCCCTGGGAACCATAGACACCCTGCCAGCGCTCGACCACTTGCACCTTGCAGCCGAGGGTCTGTTCGGCCAGTTCGAGCATCCAGTTGTCGACCTGCTCGGCGTTGAACGGCGACGGATCGCTGCCGTAATGGTGCGAATCGCCAATGATCAGTTCGCCATACGGCGTCGGGCTGATCAGCAGGTGAATGCCGTTTTCCTGCAAGTGCGGTTGCTCGCGCAGGATTTGCGCCTGCACTGCTGCGGCTTCCGGCAGATCGGCGAAGGCGCCGTAGTGCACGCAACTGAGGCCGGTGAGCAAGGCGTGTTGCAGGTTCAGGTCGATCTGCGGCCGGGCGCGGAGCATTTGCAGGCGGCAGATTTGCGGGTCGAGGGCGGCAATCGGCTCGGCCAGCAGGGTCTGATAATCGTGACCGGAACAGACGATGATCTGCTCGGCGGTAAAGATCCCGGCGGTGCTGTGCAGACGCCCCGGTTCGACGTCGCGCACCAGCGTCGAGAAGTGAAACTCGACGTTGAGTTCGCGACGCAGGTAGTCGATCAGCGCCGGAATCGCTTCCCGGGAATACAGCTGTTGATCGTCCATGCCATGCAACGCGGCGCGGTGATGGCTGAACTGACCACCGTACAGATCGCGCAATTCGGCACCGCGCAGCAGCTCGACGCGGTAGTCATGCTCCACGGCGCGCCCGGCGCAGAAGGCTTCCAGCAAATGTTCTTCCGCCTCGGTGCGGGCGAACAGGTACGAGCCGTTGCGCTTGAGTTGCAGCCCGGCGAGCTGCGCCCACTGGCCCCAGATCTCGCGGCTGGCCTTGGCCAGTTCGAGCATCGGGCCCGGTGGCTGGCCGGTGACCAGGGCCTGGCCGAAGTTGCGTACCGAGGCGCCGAGTGGCGTGGCGGTACGTTCGAAAACCGTGACCTTGAGACCTCGCCGGGCGGCGGCATAGGCATGGGACAGGCCCAGGATGCCGGCGCCGACGATCAACAAGTCTTTGTGTTGTGTCATCTAGAGGTGCTCTGAATGAGAGACCGCCATCGCCGGCAAGCCTGCTCCCACAGGTGGATCAGGTGTGCACAGAATTTGTGTTCACTGGATATCCAATGTGGGAGCGGGCTTGCTCGCGAAGAGGCCCTGTCAGTCGATGAAGATCTTACTTGGCCGCGACTTTCTCGGACTTGCCGTCATAGCGCTTGCGCCATTCGGTCAGGATCTCGTCGCGGTTCTTCGAGGCCCAGGCGAAGTCGTTCTTGATCAGGCGCTGCTCGTAGTCGGCCGGCAGTTCGGTCTGCGGCTTGGCGATACCCGGCTGGGCGAGAACGGCGAAGTTTTGCTTGTACAGGTCCATCGCCGGGGCGCTGGCGGAGAAGTCGGCCAGTTTCTTCGCGGCCTCTTCGTGCGGCGTGCCTTTGATCACGGCAGTCGCCTCGATCTCCCAGCCCAGGCCTTCCTTCGGCAGGATGATGTCCAGCGGCGCGCCCTGGCGCTTGAGCTGAACAGCCGGGTATTCGAAGGAAATCCCGATCGGGAATTCACCCGCCGCCGCCAGTTTGCAAGGCTTGGAACCGGAGTGAACGTACTGGCCGATGTTCTGGTGCAGACCGTCCATATAGGCCCAGCCCTGCTTCTCGCCGAAGGTTTGCAGCCAGGCGCTGACGTCGAGGAAACCGGTGCCGGACGAAGCCGGATTCGGCATCACGATCTTGCCTTTGTACTCAGGCTTGGTCAGGTCCTGCCAGCTCACCGGTTTGGTCAGGCCCTGTTTCTCGGCCTCGACGGTGTTGAAGCAAATGGTCGCGGCCCAGACGTCCATGCCGACCCAGGCTGGCGGGTTGGCGGCGTCGCGGTAGTTCGCGCCGATCTTGCCCAGATCCTTCGGCGCATAGCTTTGCAGCATGCCTTGCTGATCGAGGATCGCCAGGCTCGACGCCGCCAGGCCCCACACTGCGTCAGCCTGCGGGCGTTCCTTTTCGGCCAGCAGTTTGGCGGTGATGATCCCGGTGGAATCGCGCACCCACTTGATCTCGAAGTCCGGGTTGGCCTTTTCGAAGGCTTCCTTATAGCTCTTAAGCTGTTCGGCTTCGAGGGCGGTGTACACCGTCAACTCGGTTTTTGCCGCGAAGGCATTCAGGCTGAAAGTCGCGAGCACAGCAGCGGCCAGGGCCATAGGCTTGAACATGATCGTTTTCCTGTCGGTGAGTTGAGGCTTTAGGGATTAGTCGTGGATCAGTGGCCGGGCGCCGTTTGCCGCCAGGCCTGGGAACGGCGCAGCAGGCCGCGCGAAGCCCACGCCAGCAGCAAGGACACGCCCGCCGAGGTGAACAGAATCAGGGTCGACATCGCCGCCGCGCCGCCGACGTTGCCGGCGTCATCCATGTTCAGCACCGCCACCGCCGCGAGGATGGTGTCGGGGCTGTAGAGGAAGATCGCGGCGGACACGGTGGTCATGGCCGAGACGAACAGGTAGCGCACGATGTCCAGCAGCGCCGGCAGGCAGATCGGCACGGTGACCCGCAGGTAATGCCGGTAAAGCGGCGCTTTCAGCGACAGCGCGGCGGCTTCGAACTCGGCGTCGAGCTGACGCAGCGCGGTGGTGGCGGTCATCTGCGCGGTGGTCAGATAGTGAGCAATGGTGCAGACGATCAGCAGGGTCATGGTCCCGTACAGCACGTGCAGCGGGTTGCCGGTGAGGTTGAAGAAAAAGACGTAACCCAGACCGAGCACCAGCCCCGGCACCGCCATCGGTACGAAACTGAGCATGCGCAACGTCAGATTCAACCCGCGCTGGCTGCGGGTCTTTTCCATCAGGTAGGCGCCGGTAAAGATCAGTACGCTTCCGATCAACGCGGTTCCCAGCGCCATCTTCAAACTGTTGCCGTAGGCCAGCCAACCACCGCCGGCAGTTTCGTTGAACTGATAGTGGTTGAGTGACAGCGACAGGTTGTACGGCCAGAACTTCACCAGCGACGAGAACACCGCCATGCCGAATACCAGCAGCAACGCGGCGCTGATCAGCAGGACAACGCTGAGATAAAAGGCATCGCGCTTCTTCGACGGCGCCGGTTTGAACACCTGGGCGCGGCCACTCATGGCGTCGCCGTGACGCCGACGCAACCAGGCATCGACGCCGAAACTGAATAGCGCCGGCAGCAGCAGAACCATGCCGATCAAGGCGCCGCGACCGAACTGCTGTTGACCGACCACCGCTTTGTAGGCTTCCAGCGCCAGCACCTGATAGTCGCCACCGACCACCACCGGCACACCGAAATCGGTGATGGTCAGGGTGAACACCAGGCAGAACGCGGCGAAGACGGCCTGACGGGTCGCCGGCCAGGTGATACTGCGAAAAGCTTTCGCAGGGCTGGCGCCCATACTCGACGCGGCGTCGAACAGTCGCGCATCCGCCAGCGACAGGGCTGACAGCAAAATCATCAAGGCGTGTGGGAAGGTGTAGATCACCTCACCCAGAACAATCCCCCAAAAACCGTAGATGTTGTCCGACAACAGCCCCCGCAGCATGCCCTGATTGCCGAACAGATAGACCAGCGCAATCCCCGGCAGCATCGAAGGTGCCATCAGCGGCAGCAGGGAGATCCCGCGCCAGATGCCTTTGGCCGGAATCAACGTGCGCTGCAAGGCGTAGGCAAACAGGTAGGCCAGCGGTACGACGATCGCTGCGACGCTGAGGGAAACTTTCAGGCTGTTGCCGAGCAACCAGTGGAAATTGTCGCTGGTCACCAGCGCCTTTGCGGCGAGCCAGCCACCGCCCTGCCCGGCTTCGCTGCTGAAACCGCGCCAGAAGATCGCCAGCAATGGCAACAGCACCGCCACACCGAGCAGCACCAGCAGCAGGAGTTTGCCGCCGAGGACGAAGATCCGGTCGCCGACCTCGGCCCCGGACACCTGCCGCGCCTGCTTGTGCGGTAGCGGCAGTGCAAGGTTGCTGTTCATCAGGCAAACACCTGCAGGCTGCGCGGCGGCAAGGCGACCATGATCTGCTGGGCGCCGAGGCGCGGCATGGCTTCCGGCGCCAGTTCGGCGAGCAAGGCGTGACCGGGCAATTGATCGAGTTCGAAGCTCATGCGGCAGCGGTTGCCGAGGAAGGTGATCTCGCGGACCTTGGCCGGGAACAGGTTTTCCTCATGCACCAACGGATTGACGTTGATCGCTTCCGGGCGGCAGAACAGCCGGCCCGACGGGCTGTGGACGCTGCCGTCGGCCAGGCGCAGGTTCATCCCGCCGACCTTGGCGTGGCTGTCGCTGCTGCGCTGGAACGGCAGCCAGTTGCCCTGGCCGACAAACTCGGCCACGAACGGCGTAGCCGGGCGGTTGTAGATTTCCTGCGGAGTGGCGTATTGCTCGACCTTGCCGTTGTTCATCACAGCGATGCGGTCGGCCATCAGCATGGCTTCGTCCTGATTGTGGGTGACCATCAGGGTGGTGATGCCGAGGTTGCGTTGCAGTTGGCGCAGCTCGGTGCACAGATGCTCGCGGACCCGAGCGTCGAGGGCCGACATCGGTTCGTCGAGCAGCAACAGCGACGGCGCGGGGGCCAGGGCTCGGGCCAGTGCCACACGTTGCTGCTGGCCACCGGACAACTGGCCCGGGTACTTTTTCTCACTGCCGGTGAGGCCGACCAGTTCCAGCATCTGACCGACGCGACGGCGCACTTCATCGCGACCGCTGCCGGCGAGGCCGTAGGCAATGTTCGCTTCGACGGTCAGATTGGGGAACAGCGCGTAGGACTGGAACAGAATGCCGTAATCCCGAGCCTGGGGCGCGAGATGGGAAACATCGCGCTCGCCGAGGTACAACTCGCCGCTGTCCTGCTTTTCCAGACCGGCGATGCAACGCAACAAAGTGGTCTTGCCGCAACCCGACGGGCCGAGCAGGCACACCAGCTCACCGGCTGCAACATCAAGGGAGACGTTATCCAGCGCAGTGAAGGCGCCGAAGCGCTTCTGCACGCCACGCACTTTCATCGGTGCGCCGGGGTTGGTCAGGGCAGTTGCGATTGCAGGGTTCATGGACAGGCCTCATCAAGCAGATGAGACGAATCCTAGAGTTGTAATGCGTCGGTCATATGGCAGTGAGGCAAAAACGACCGATAGTGGTATTGGCAGATTTGAGGTTATCCGTTGTCCGGGCTGCCGCCATCGCTAGCAGGCTAGCTCCCACAGGGGAGCCGGGTGCTAACAACATTGTATTCACTGAAGATCCAATGTGGGAGCTAGCCTGCTAGCGATGAGGCCTGAACAGGCACTGAAGATCTCAGGCCGGGGACATTTCCTGCGCCAACCCCAGAAACGCCGCCGGCAAGCGAGCATTCTTGCGCTCCTTGAGGCAATAGAGGTATTCGGGAATCTGCGGCGCATTCTCCAGGGTCAGCACCCGCAACTGCGGATCGTGCGGCACTTCCTGACGGGCAATGATGCTGATGCCGATGTTGCGCAGCACCGCCTCGCGGATCGACTCGCGGCTGCCGATTTCCAGCAACGGGCCGAAACTGACACCGACACTGGCCAGCAATTCCTCGGTGAGACGCCGGGTGGTCGAGCCGGATTCACGCATCAGCAAGGTATGCCCGGCCAGCGCGCTCAGCGTGACATGGTCGTGCACCGCCAGCGGATGATTGCGATGCACCGCCAGCACCAGCGGATCGCTGCCGAGCACCCGGCGGATCAGCCGCGCATCGTCGAGCAATTGCGACGACGCCGCGACATCCACCCGGTAATCCTCCAGCGCTTCGAGCACTTGTTGCGAGTTGCCGATTTCCACTGACACTTCCACCTGCGGCAGGTGCTCGCGGAAGGTCTTCACCAGATCGAGGATGTAATACGGCGCGGTGGCGGCGATGCGCAGCGTGCCCTGCACCTGACCGCTGTTGCGCAGGAAAAACTCGATATCGGCTTCCTGCTGCAACAACGCCTTGACCATCGGCAACAGCCGCGCGCCTTCCTCGCTGACACTCAGACGCCGGCCGCCACGGTAGAACAGCTCCACCGAATACTGACTTTCCAGATTGCGGATCTGGGTGGTCACGGTCGGTTGGCTGAGGCCGAGTTTTTTCGCCGCCAGCGTGATGCTGCCCAGCCGGGCCACCATGTAAAACGCTTTCAGCTCGGCACTCAGCACAACCGTCCCTCTTCCTCTATTTGCGCAACAGGCGCAAACCGTTGAACACCACCAGCAGGCTCACGCCCATGTCGGCAAACACCGCCATCCACATGGTGGCGAGCCCGGCGAAGGTTACCCCAAGAAAGATGGCCTTGATCACCAATGCCAACGCAATGTTCTGTTTCAGGATGCTGGCCGTGTTGCGGGACAGGCTGATGAAGGCCGGAATCTTGCGCAGATCGTCGTCCATCAGGGCGACATCGGCGGTTTCAATCGCCGTATCGGTTCCAGCCGCCGCCATCGCAAAACCGATCTCGGCCCGAGCCAGTGCCGGCGCGTCGTTGATACCGTCGCCGACCATGCCGACCCGACGGCCCTGCGCATACAGGTCTTCGATGGCTTGCAATTTGTCGGTCGGCAGCAAGTCGCCCTTGGCTTGATCGATTCCGACCTGCGCCGCAATCGCCTGCGCGGTGTGGACGTTGTCGCCGGTGAGCATCAGGGTTTTCACGCCCAGTTCGTGCAGTTGGCGAATCGCCTCGCGGCTGGTTTCCTTGACCGTGTCGGCCACGGCGAACAGCGCCAGCGGGCCGGAACGATCGAGCAGCAGCACCACGGACTTGCCCTGCTTCTCCAGCGCGAACAGTGTTTCTTCCAATTGCGGCGAGCACAGGCCCAGTTCTTCCACCAGACGGTGGTTGCCCAAATGGTAGACCTGACCGTTGACCTCGCCTTTTACGCCACGGCCGGCCAGCGCTTCGAAGTTATCCACAACCAGCGCCGCGAAACCTTTATCCACAGCCGCATTGGCGACGGCCAGCGACACCGGGTGATCGGAGCGCCCGGCCAGCGCCGCGGCAATGGCCGGGGCCGTGGCGTCGGCGGTCGGATCGAGGGACAGGTAATCGGTCTGCACCGGTTTGCCGTGGGTGATGGTGCCGGTCTTGTCGAGGGCCAGATAGTCGAGCTTGAAACCGCCCTCCAGGTACACGCCGCCCTTGACCAGAATGCCTTTGCGCGCCGCAGCAGCGAGGCCGCTGACGATGGTCACCGGCGTGGAAATCACCAGCGCACACGGGCAAGCGACCACCAGCAACACCAGCGCCCGGTAGATCCAGTCGAACCATGCGGCGCCCATGAACAGCGGCGGGATGATCGCCACGGCCAGGGCCAGGACGAAGACCACCGGGGTGTAGATTTTCGAGAATTGATCGACGAAACGCTGGGTCGGCGCACGCGCACCTTGCGCCTGCTCCACGGCGTGGATGATTCGCGCCAGGGTGGAATGGTTGGCCGCTGCCGTCACCGCGTATTCCAGCGAACCGGCCTGGTTGATGGTGCCGGCGAACACCTTGTCGCCAACGGTTTTCTCCACCGGCAGGCTTTCGCCAGTGATCGGCGCCTGATCGATGGTCGAGCTGCCGCTGACGACTTCACCGTCCAGCGCAATACGCTCGCCAGGTTTTACCCGCACGCGGGCGCCGAGATCGATACTTTTGACGTCCAGTTCGACCCAGTTGCCGTCAGCCTGCAACACCGTCGCCTGCTCCGGTGTCATCTGCATCAGGCCGCTGATGGCGTTGCGTGCGCGATCCAGCGAGCGCGCTTCGATCAGCTCGGCCACGGTGAACAGGAACATCACCATCGCCGCTTCCGGCCATTGGCCGATCAACACGGCGCCGGTCACGGCAATGCTCATCAGGGCGTTGATGTTGAGATTGCGATTCTTCAGGGCGATCCAGCCCTTCTTGTAAGTGGTGAGGCCGCCACTGAGGATCGAGATCAGCGCGATGATCGCCACCACCCAGGTCGGGGCGGCGCTGGTGAAGTGGATCACTTCGGCAGCGAGTGCGCCGACGCCGGACAGCGCCAGCGGCCACCAGTGTTTTTTCACCGGCGCAGGCGTTGGCGCTTCGACGCCTGCTTCCAGCGGCTCGGCCTGCATGCCGAGGGATTTGATCGCGTCGATGATCGGCGCGGTGTCCGGCAGATTGTGGGTCACGCCGAGCACGCGGTTGATCAGGTTGAATTCCAGTTGCTGGATCCCGGCCAGTTTGCCGAGCTTGTTCTGGATCAGCGTCTGTTCGGTCGGGCAGTCCATCGCCTCGATGCGGAAACTGCTCAGCCGGGCGTCGGCGCTTTTCGCCTCGCTCAATTGAATCAGCGACGGTGCCGCGGCTTTTGACGCACAGCAGGAATCAGCGCCGTGGTCGTGTTTATGCACAGGCTGCAATTTGTGGCTGTGGTCGTGTCCCGCGTGGGATTTGTGAGTGTGCTGGGAATCGCTCATTGGTCGCGTCCATGAAGGTGCCTGTTGCCAAGTAAAGACCCTGTAGCCACTATAGGGTCAAGCACCCTTTTGGAGATTGCCGTCATGAAAATCGGAGAACTGGCGAAACAGACCGATTGCGCCGTGGAAACCATCCGCTACTACGAACGCGAAAACCTGCTGCCCGAGCCGGCCCGCAGTGACGGCAACTACCGCGTCTACACCCAGGCCCACGCCGAACGCCTGACCTTTATCCGCAACTGCCGCACCCTCGACATGACCCTCGAAGAAATCCGCAGCCTGCTCGCCTTGCGCGACAGTCCGCAGGATCAGTGCGAAAGCGTGAATGCGCTGATTGACGAGCACATCCAGCACGTCAAGGCGCGGATCGATGGGTTATTGGCGTTGCAGACGCAACTGCTCGACCTGCGCCAGCGTTGTGGCGAAGGGCCGGAGGCGGATCAGTGCGGGATCCTGCAGCGGCTGGAAGTCAGTGGCGGGGTTGTGGCAACCGAAGTCGAACATTCCCATGTGGGCAGAAGCCACGGCCACTGAGCGCACCATGAAACACTGTGGGAGCTAGCCTGCTAGCGATAGGGCCGTCAGATTCAACAGTGAAGTTGACTGAAAGTCCGCCATCGCTAGCAGGCTAGCTCCCACAGGGGTATTGCGTGTTGCTTGTCAGACCGCCATCGGCGCGGTCATCGGCGCATGGTGCTCGTAGCCTTCCAGCGAGAAGTCGCTCGGCTCCACCAGCTCCAGCCATTCCGGCTGATAAACACCGGTCTTGGCAAACTCCGGCACACGATCCGAAATCTTCAGCTTCGGCATGGCGAACGGCTCGCGCTTGAGCTGTTCGTTGAGCATGTCGAGGTGGTTTTCGTAGACGTGGGCATCACCAATGAAATAGGTGAACCAGCGCGGCGTGTAGCCGGTCAGGCGACCGATCAGGCTCAGCAGCGCAGCGCCTTCGGTGAGGTTGAACGGCGTGCCCAGGCCCAGGTCGTTGGAGCGGATGTAGAGGGTCAGGGAAATTTCCTTGGTCTCGACATTCGGGTGGAACTGGTACAGCAGATGGCACGGCGGCAGGGCCATTTCATCGAGCTGAGCGCAGTTCCAGCCGTGGAACAGGATGCGCCGGCTGCCCGGATCCTTGATGATCGTGTCGACGCACTGGCGCACCTGATCGATGGCTTTGTACAGCACCACATAGGCCTGGCCGTCTTCTTCGCCCTGGGCAATCTGCTTGTAGCCGTTGTTCAGGGTTTGTTCGATGGCGGCGGTGTTGCTCAACGGGATCTGCTTGTACGCCGGCCATTTGCGCCATTGCACGCCGTAGATCTCGCCGAGGTCGTCTTCGCCCTGGCGGAACGGGTTGGCCAGCCACTGGGCGTTTTCGTTGGCGTTCTGATCCCAGACCTTGCAGCCCAGCGCACGGAATTCGGCGGCGTTGTTCACGCCACGCAGAAAGCCGCACATCTCGCCGATGGCCGATTTGAAGGCCATCTTGCGGGTGGTGATCGCCGGAAAACCTTCCTGCAGATCGAAGCGCAGCATGGCGCCCGGAAAGCTGATGGTGTTCACGCCGGTACGGTTGGCCTGTTTGGTGCCGTTGTTGATGACGTGCGACACCAGATCGAGATATTGCTTCATGAGTTACCTGTGTCCTTGCCCCCGGCCAACCGCGCCGGGGGTCGAATATTTAAGCTGTCGGGGCAACCGGCGCCGACGGGGCACGGCGATAGGCCAACCAGATCAGGAACAGCCCGCCGATGATCATCGGTACGCAGAGTACCTGACCCATGGTCAGCCAGTTCCAGGCCAGGTAGCCCAGTTGCGCGTCCGGCACGCGGACGAATTCGACGATGAAACGGAAGATGCCATAGAACAGCGCGAACATGCCCGAGACCGCCATGGTCGGCCGCGGCTTGCGCGAGAACAGCCAGAGGATCAGGAACAGCGCGACACCTTCGAGCGCGAACTGATACAGCTGCGACGGATGACGCGGCAGTTGCGCCGGGTCGCTGAACGGCGGGAACACCATGGCCCACGGCACGTCGGTGGCCTTGCCCCACAGCTCGGCGTTGATGAAGTTGCCGATACGCCCGGCGCCCAGGCCGATCGGCACCATCGGCGCCACGAAGTCCATCAGCTGGAAGAACGACTTGCCATTACGCTTGCCGAACCACAACGCCGCCAGCATCACGCCGATGAAGCCACCGTGGAACGACATGCCGCCCTTCCACACCTCGAAAATCAGCGTCGGGTTGGCGATGTAGGCGCTCAGATCGTAGAACAGTACATAGCCCAGTCGCCCACCGACAATCACCCCCATCGACAGCCAGAACACCAGGTCGGAGAGCTTCTCCTTGGTCCAGGTCGGGTCGAAACGGTTAAGCCGGCGCGACGCCAGCAGCCACGCACCGCCGATGCCGACCAGATACATCAGGCCGTACCAATGGATTTTCAGCGGACCGATGGCCAGAGCCACCGGGTCGATCTGCGGGTAAGGCAGCATTGCGACTCCTCGTTAGCGTTCAAATCTTCAAAATTCCCGGGCGACGCTGCCACCTCAGGATTAAGCCAGGATTGTGGCCTGCTCAGAACAAAAAGCTCAGCCCCACGCAGAACAGCAAAGCGGCGAACAGCCGTTTCAGCAACTTCGGCGACAATTTGTGCGCCAGCCGCGCGCCGAGACGGGCGAATACCATGCTGGTCAGCGCAATGCCCAGCAACGCCGGCAGATACACAAACCCGAGACTATGGGCCGGCAGCAACGGATCATGCCAGCCAAGAATCATGAAACTTATTGCACTGGCCACGGCGATCGGCAGACCACAGGCCGACGAGGTCGCCACGGCCTGCTGCATCGGTACGCTGCGCCAGGTCAGGAACGGCACGGTCAGCGAGCCGCCGCCAATGCCGAAAATCGCCGAGGCCCAGCCGATCACACTGCCGGCCATGGTCAGACCAAGCTTGCCGGGCACCGTTCGGCTGGCCTTGGGTTTGACGTCCAGCGCCAGTTGCGCCGCGATCACCAGGGCGAACACGCCGATGATCTTCTGCAGGTTGGGCCCGGAAATCGCTTCGGCGGTCAGCGCGCCGAAACCGGCGCCTAGCAGGATGCCGACGGTCATCCACTTGAATATCGGCCAGCGCACCGCACCGCGTCGATGGTGTTCACGCACGGCATTGACCGACGTGAAGATGATCGTCGCCAGGGACGTGCCGACCGCCAGATGGGTCAGGATCGACGGATCGAAGCCCTGCAAGGTGAAACTGAACACCAGCACCGGGACGATGATAATCCCGCCGCCCACCCCGAACAGCCCGGCCAGTACGCCCGCACAGGCGCCCAGCGCCAGATAGAGCAGAAATTCCATGACCGCCTCCCAAGGCACGTCCCCAAAACCGGAGCGGCATGGTAACGGATGGATACCCTTCGGCTCCACTGGCGATGGATGCACGGACGATGTCTGCGTAGAGTGGACAAAAAACACACAAGGACCACCTTATGTGCCTGATCGTTTTCGCCTGGCGGCCGGGGCATGCCCAGCCGCTGATCGTCGCGGCCAACCGTGACGAGTTCTACGCCCGCCCCAGCCTGCCGCTGGCCCAGTGGCCCGAGTCGCCGAACGTCCATGCAGGCCGGGACCTGGAGGCCGGCGGCACCTGGCTCGGCCTCGGCGCCAACGGCCGTTTTGCCGCGCTGACCAACATCCGCGATCCTCATCAACCACCTGCAAGGCGCTCGCGGGGTGAACTGGTGGCGGGGTTTCTGACCGCAAACCTGTCGATTGACGACTACTTATCCGACGTTGTCGCCCGTTCGCCGGAATATGCCGGGTTCAATCTGCTGCTGGGCAATGCCAACGAGCTGTGGCATTTCAACGCCCGGTCTTCGGAACCGGTGATGTTGCAACCGGGCCTCTACGGGCTTTCAAACGCGGGGCTGGATACGCCGTGGCCGAAACTGCTCAAGGCCAAGGCAGCATTGAGTGCGGTGCTGGATGATCCGCAGCCCGACCGGTTGTTGGCGTTGTTGGGAGATGCGCAGACGGCACCGTTTGCCGAGCTGCCGGATACCGGCGTGGGGCTGGCGACCGAGTCGTTGCTGTCGAGTGTGTTTATTGCCAGCCAGAGCTACGGGACGCGGGCGAGTACGGCGCTGATCGTGCAGGCGGACGGGACGCGGCGGATGGTCGAGCGCAGTTTCGGGCCGTATGGCGGGCACTTGGGGGAAGTGGAAATCAACCTCTGAAGATCGCAGCCCGAAGGCTGCGATCCTGTGCTCAGAGAGGTTTGGCCGCCGCTGGACTGACCATCTTCGCCAACCCGAGGTTCTTCAGGGCCAGTTGCAGCGAGCTGTGGATAACTTGCGGATTGTCGATGGTCATCAGTTCCGCCAGCAGATCCTTGGCCTTGCTCAGGTTGATCTGGCGCAACATCCATTTCACCTTCGGCAGGTTGGTGGCGTTCATCGACAGGCTGTCGAAGCCCATCGCCATCAACAGCACCGCAGCCGCCGGGTCACCGGCCATCTCGCCACAGATGCTCACCGGCTTGCCTTCGGCATGGGCGTCGCGCACCACGGTCTGCAGGGCTTGCAGGACTGCCGGGTGCAGGTAGTCGTAGAGATCGGCCACCCGCGGGTTGTTGCGGTCCACCGCCAGCAGGTACTGGGTCAGGTCGTTGGAGCCGACTGACAGGAAGTCCACCATCCGCGCCAGTTCCTTGGTCTGGTAGACCGCCGCAGGAATTTCGATCATCACGCCCACCGGCGGCATCGGCACGTCGGTGCCTTCGTCGCGCACTTCGCCCCAGGCCCGGTGAATCAGGTGCAGCGCCTCTTCGAGCTCGTGGATGCCGGAAATCATCGGCAGCAGGATCCGCAGGTTGTTCAGGCCTTCGCTGGCCTTGAGCATCGCGCGGGTCTGCACCAGGAAGATTTCCGGGTGGTCGAGGGTGACGCGGATCCCGCGCCAGCCGAGGAACGGGTTGTCTTCCTTGATCGGGAAGTACGACAGCGACTTGTCGCCGCCGATGTCCAGGCTGCGCATGGTCACCGGTTGCGGGTGGAACGCGGCGAGCTGCTCGCGGTAGATCGCCAGTTGCTCCTTCTCGCTCGGGAAGCGCTGGTTGATCATGAACGGCACTTCGGTGCGGTACAGGCCAACGCCTTCGGCGCCACGCTTCTGCGCCCGCGCCACGTCCGCCAGCAGACCAGTGTTGACCCACAGCGGCATGCGGTGGCCATCGAGGGTCACGCATGGCAGGTCACGCAGGGTATCGAGCCCCAGCGCCAGTTGTTTCTCTTCCTCCACCACCTCGGTGAACTGCTTGCGCAGCACTTCGCTGGGGTTGGTGTAGACCTCACCCTTGGTGCCATCGACGATCATGTCGATGCCGTCAACCTTGGCGTACGGGAGGTCGACCAGGCCCATCACCGTCGGGATGCCCATGGCCCGGGCCAGGATCGCGACGTGGGAGTTACCCGAACCGAGCACCGACACCAGACCGACCAGCGTGCCTTCCGGCACCTCGCCGAGCATCGCCGGCGTCAGTTCTTCGCTGACCAGAATGGTCTTTTCCGGGTAGACCAGGTTCTGCTGACGCTCTTCCTGCAGATAGGCGAGCAAGCGACGGCCCAGGTCCTTGACGTCCGACGCCCGCTCACGCAGGTACTCGTCGTCCATCAAATCGAAACGATTGACGTGATCGGTCACGACCTGACGCAACGCGCCCTGGGCCCATTGGCCGGTCTTGATCACGTTGGTGATTTCGCTGCCCAACGAGGCATCGTCGAGCATCATCAGGTAGACGTCGAACAGCGCGCGCTCTTCCGGACGCAGCTGGGTCGCCAGCTTGGCCGACAACGCACGCATGTCGGCGCGCACGCCTTCGATGGCGGTCTTGAACAGCGCCAGTTCCGCGTCGATGTCGGTGATGGTCTTGTCCGGCACCACGTCCAGGTCCGCCGGCGGCAGCATGACCACCGCGGTACCGACCGCCGCACCCGGCGAACCTGGCACACCGACGAACTTGGCTTCCTGGATGCCCTTGCCCTGCCGGCCCAGACCACGGATCGACCCGGTGGCCTCGGCGTGAGCGATCACGCCGGCGAGCTGCGCGCTCATGGTCACGAGGAAGGCTTCTTCACCTTCATCGAACTGGCGGCGTTCCTTTTGCTGGATGACCAACACCCCGACGACTCGACGGTGGTGAATGATCGGGGCTCCGAGGAACGAGGCGTAGCGCTCCTCGCCGGTCTCGGCGAAGTAGCGGTAACGCGGGTGATCCGCGGCGTTTTCGAGGTTCAGGGGTTCTTCACGCGTGCCGACCAGGCCGACCAGACCTTCGTTGGGTGCCATGCTGACCTTGCCGATCGAGCGCTTGTTCAAGCCCTCGGTGGCCATCAGGACGAAGCGGTTGGTCTCGGGATCAAGCAAGTAGACCGAGCAGACCTGGCTGCCCATGGCCTCTTTGACGCGCAACACAATAATCCCCAACGCCGCCTTGAGATCCTTGGCGGAGTTAACTTCCTGGACGATCTTGCGCAGCGTATTGAGCATGGCTCGGGGTCGAACTCCGTCGTCAGTCGCGCGCTAAAAGGCGCGGGGCAAGCTCTTTGAGAGCGCGGCGATACACTTCGCGCTTGAATGTCACCACCTGGCCCAACGGATACCAATAGCTGACCCAGCGCCAGCCATCGAACTCCGGTTTACCGGTCAAATCCATCCGCACCCGCTGCTCGTTGGAGATCAGGCGCAGGAGAAACCACTTCTGCTTCTGGCCGATGCACAGCGGTTGGCTGTGGGTTCGCACCAGACGTTGCGGCAAACGATAGCGCAACCAGCCCCGGGTACAGGCGAGAATTTCAACATCTTCGCGTTCCAGGCCCACTTCTTCGTTCAGCTCGCGGTACAAGGCGTCTTCCGGCGTCTCCTCGGGATTGATTCCCCCTTGTGGAAACTGCCAGGCATCTTGATTGATACGGCGAGCCCATAGCACCTGGCCGGCGTCATTCGTCAGAATGATCCCGACATTAGGACGGAAACCATCGGGGTCGATCACGGCAACAACCTCGCAAACGCATGTCGCCGCATTGTTCCACAAAGCTTGTGAAGGCGGCAACGAAGGTTCCGAGCTTATGTGCACTCTTGTGAAAAGACCGTATTCTTGTGGCCTTTTTACTGACTTTTCAGCGGGTAACTGCAATGCGCCTGGCTTTATTCGATTTGGACAACACCCTTCTGGGCGGCGACAGCGATCACGCCTGGGGCGACTATCTGTGTGAACGCGGCTTCCTCGACCCGATCGCCTACAAAGCGCGCAACGACGAGTTCTACCAGGATTACCTGGCGGGCAAACTGGATAACGCGGCGTACCTGAACTTCTGCCTGGAAATCCTCGGCCGCACCGACATGGCCGTGCTCGAGCAATGGCACAGCGATTACATGCGCGACTGCATCGAGCCGATCGTTCTGCCGAAGGCGCTTGAGCTGCTGCAACAGCACCGCGATGCCGGCGACAAACTGGTGATCATCACCGCCACCAACCGCTTCGTCACCGCACCGATTGCCGTGCGCCTGGGCGTTGAAACCCTGATCGCCACCGAGTGCGAGATGCAGGATGGCCGCTACACCGGCCGCAGCACCGACGTGCCGTGCTTTCGCGAAGGCAAGGTGACGCGCCTGAACCGCTGGCTGGAAGAAACCGGGCATTCGCTGGAAGACAGCTACTTCTACAGCGACTCGATGAATGATCTGCCGCTGCTGGAGCAGGTGATGAATCCGGTGGCCGTTGATCCGGACCCGAACCTGCGGGCCGAAGCCGAGAAGCGTGGCTGGTCGGTCATCTCGCTGCGCGATTGATGCCGAGACCGGGCGCCGGGCCTCAAACCGGTTTGGCGCCCATCAATCCGGCAATCGCGACAAAGCAGACAAAACTGAACAGCGCCAGGGCAAAGCTGAACCGACCGACGCCACCCGGCGTCTTGCGCAAGCGGTTCAAGCGCACCAGCAGCCAGAACCACGCCAGCGCCGCCACGGTGTACAGAACGCTGGAGGCCAGAATCCAGGTCTGCCCCAACGGCCAGCCCACCAGATGCACCATCCACCAGCCGGTAAACGGCATGCTCAGCAGCGCCAGCCCCATCAGCAGCCAGACAAACACCCGCGGCCGCTGCAACGTGCGGCTGCCCGCCGTCGCATCCCCCTTGCGCCGGGTCAGGAAAACCCAGACGCCCAGCCCCAACGCACTCGCCAGCAAAACCACGGTGGCGACCATATGCGCCGTTTTCAGGGCAGTTAATGTTTCCATTGTCGAATTTCCTTATGGCCTGCCCATCAGCGTAGCCGCTCAGCCAAGAAACAGCTGATAGGCCGGGTTGTCGCTTTCGTCCCAGTACGGGTAGCCGATTTGCGCCAGCGCTGCGGGAACCAGGTGACGCTCCTCGTGAGGCACTTGCAGACCGGCGACCACACGACCGTCCGCCGCGCCGTGGTTGCGGTAGTGGAACATCGAGATGTTCCAGCGCCCGCCGAGCTTGTTGAGGAAGTTGAACAGCGCCCCCGGACGCTCCGGGAACTCGAAGCGCAGCACCACTTCATCGACCACCTGCGCCGCGCGCCCGCCGACCATGTGGCGGATGTGCAGCTTGGCCAGTTCGTTGTCGGTCAGGTCGAGCACCGGGAAACCCTGTTCGGTCAGGCTCGCCAGCAGTGCACTGCGCGGGTCGTTGTCCGGGTGGGTCTGCACCCCGACGAAGATGTGCGCTTCGCTGCCATTGTTGTAGCGGTAGTTGAATTCGGTGATCTGGCGCTTGCCGATGGCTTCGCAGAAGGCCTTGAAGCTGCCGGCCTTCTCGGGGATGGTCACGGCGATGATCGCTTCACGGCCTTCACCCAACTCGGCGCGCTCGGCGACGTGGCGCAAACGATCGAAGTTGACGTTGGCCCCGGAGTCGATGGCGACGAAGGTCTTGCCGCTGACGCCGCGCTGCTCGACATACTTCTTGATCCCGGCCACGCCCAGTGCACCGGCAGGCTCGGTGATCGAACGGGTATCGTCGTAGATGTCCTTGATCGCCGCGCAGATTTCGTCGGTGCTGACGGTGATCACTTCATCGACGTAATCCTTGCAGATATCGAACGTGTGCTGGCCGATCTGCGCCACCGCCACGCCGTCGGCGAAAATGCCCACGGTCGGCAGCACGACGCGCTCGCCCGCCGCCATCGCCGCTTGCAGGCAATTGGAGTCGTCGGGCTCAACGCCGATGACCTTGATGTCCGGACGCAGGTATTTCACGTAGGCCGCGATACCGGCGATCAGGCCGCCGCCGCCCACCGGGACGAAAATCGCGTCCAGTGGCTGCGGGTGCTGGCGCAGGATTTCCATCGCCACGGTGCCCTGCCCGGCAATGGTGTGCGGATCGTCGTACGGGTGGATGTAGACGTAGCCTTTTTCATCGACCAGTTTCAGCGAATAGGCCAGGGCTTCCGGGAAAGAATCGCCGTGCAGCACCACTTTGCCGCCACGGGAACGCACGCCTTCGACCTTGATCTCCGGGGTGGTCTTGGGCATCACGATAGTCGCCTTCACGCCCAGCACTTTCGCCGCCAGGGCCAGACCCTGCGCATGGTTGCCCGCCGACGCGGTGACCACGCCGCGAGCGCGTTCTGCGTCGCTCAACTGGGTCAGCTTGTTGTAGGCGCCGCGAATCTTGAACGAGAACACCGGCTGCAAGTCTTCGCGCTTGAGCCAGATGTCGTTGCCCAGCCGCTCGGAGAGCTGGCGAGCGTTCTGCAGCGGGGTTTCTACGGCAACGTCATAAACGCGCGAGGTGAGGATCTTCTTGACGTACTGTTCGAGCATCGGAAAGCATCACTGAGCGGGTTGGGCAGGGCCAACGAGTCTAACCCGGCTTTCGGGCGCACGACCACACGAATCCAGAGGTTTTAGCCCGGCTTGAGGCTATAATGCCGGCCTTTCCGTTCTTACCTTGCCCGCTTCCGGAGCCCGCATGACCCAGGATCAACTCAAACAGGCCGTGGCCCAGGCCGCCGTCGACTTCATCCTTCCGAAACTCGACGACAAGAGCATCGTCGGGGTCGGCACCGGCTCCACCGCCAACTGTTTCATTGACGCCCTGGCCCAGCACAAGGGCGCGTTCGATGGCGCCGTCGCCAGTTCCGAAGCCACCGCTGCGCGCCTCAAGGGCCACGGCATTCCGGTTTATGAGCTGAACACGGTCAGCGACCTGGAGTTCTACATCGACGGCGCCGACGAAAGCGACGCGCACCTGAACCTGATCAAGGGCGGCGGCGCAGCCCTGACCCGCGAGAAGATCGTCGCGGCCGTGGCCAAGACCTTCATCTGCATCGCCGACGGCAGCAAACTGGTGCCGGTGCTCGGCGCGTTCCCGCTGCCGGTGGAAGTGATCCCGATGGCCCGCAGCCACGTGGCCCGCCAACTGGTGAAACTGGGCGGCGACCCGGTCTACCGCGAAGGCGTGCTGACCGACAACGGCAACATCATCCTCGACGTGCACAACCTGCAGATCACCAACCCGGTGGAGCTGGAAGCACAGATCAACGCGATCGTCGGCGTGGTCACCAACGGCTTGTTCGCGGCGCGCCCGGCGGATCTGCTGTTGCTGGGTACCAGCGAAGGCGTGAAAACCCTGAAGGCCGAGTAAGCCTGAAGATCCTGTGGGAGCCTACCCGCTCCCACAGGGGTTCAAAGAAGAATGTCAGTTCTGCGCAGGCTTTCTGAAGACATAAAACAGATTCGGCTCGCTCACCAGATACAACGCTCCGTCGTCATCCATCGCGATACCTTCCGCCTGCGGCACGGTTTTCTTCAGTCCTTGCCGGCCACCGCGCAACGACATCGTGCTCAACGGGCGCCCGTCCACATCCAGCTCCAGAATCAGCCGTGACTCGTCCGACAGTGCCAGCAGATGACCGCTGCGCTCGTCGTATTGCAGGCTCGACAGGTCTCGCACGAACATTCCGGCGTCACGCTTGGGGTTGTTGATCACATGCACTGCGTAAGACTTTTCCGGGTTGAAGTGGGGAAAACCGTGCACCTCGTAGATCAGCATCGGATCGCGCTCCTTGGCCACGAACAGACGCTTGCCCACTGAGTCGTAAGCCAGACCTTCGAAACCCTTGTTGCCGCTCATGTGCACGCCGAGCGTCATCTGCTCGGCGTCCGCCGCATCGAGGAACGTGGTGTCGTGCTCCAGATGAATCTTGATCAGACGCTGCTGGCGCTCGTCGGTGATCACGTAAGTGTCGGCACTGATGAACTCGACCGCCTCCGCATCGCCGAAACCGATCAGCGCGATACGGCGCAGTATCCGCCCCTCAAGCGACAGCTCGATCAGCTCGGCATTCTTGTTGGTGACGGTGAACAGGCTCTTGCGCACCGGATCGTAGGTCAGCGCGGAGACGTCATCGTTCAGCCCCTCGATGACCCGAGCCTCGATGCCCACTCGATACTGATCCAGATTGATCGCTTCAATGCTGTGGGGCTGCCAGTGACTTTGCAGGTTGAACCAGGCGCGCTCGAACAGACGCAGGTATTGGCCGATCGCAATCAATACGATCAGGGCAATCACCGAAAGGATGATCAGAAGAGGCTTGGGACGGGCAAGTCGACGCATGCGGGTTGTGCTCGGGATCAAAACAGGCGGATGAAATATCACGCCTGTCTGAATCGAAGCTTAAAGGCCACTTGCCCCGCACGACAACCTTGCGGCGGCAGACCGGTTATTTCTGCTTTTCGAAGCGATAGAACAGGTTCGGCTCACTGACCATGTACAGCGTGCCCTGCTCGTCCATGGTCACGCCTTCGGCGCGGGGAATGGTTTTCTTCAGGCCGTTGAACCCGCCGAGCAGGGTCATGAAGCTGACTTGTTCGCCCTTCTCGTCCAGCTCCAGCAGCAGGTGTGAATCAGCGGACAGCACCAGGGTATGGCCGGTACGCGGATCGACCGCCAGCGCCGAGAGGTTGCGGATGTCCAGCTCGTCGTTCGCCAGCTTCTGCTTGTCGCCGGATAGGGTCTGGCTGCCGTCGCTCTTCCAGATGAACAACGCCGGTGGACGCTCTTCGCCCAGCAACAACTGGTGATTGCGCGGGTCCCAGGCAATCGCTTCGAAGGCCTTGTTCTGGTCCTTTGACGGGCCGAGGTCGTATTTCGGGAAATCGTCGCGCTTCAATTCGCGGGTCGCGGCGTCGACCTTGACGATGGACAGAATGTGCTCGCGCTCATCGACGATAGCCAGCAGGCCGTTGCCCAGTACGGTCACGCCTTCCGGGTTGCTCCAGCCCACCAGCGGCATCTTGCGCAACACGTCGCCCTGCAAGGTCAGCTCAACCAGGAACGGGTTCTTGCCCATCACCGAAAACAGGGTCTTGCTCTGCGAGTCGTAGGAGACGTCCGAGGCCTCGTCCTTTTCCATGCCCGGCAGCAGCTTGGCATCAATCACCACGCGATAGTCGGGCAGCCAGATACTCGCCGTGCGTTCGGCCGGCGATTCGAAGCGCTCGCGCACCCACAGCAGGCCCCGGTCATCCCAATGCATGGCATGCGCCAGACCGTAAGCGGCAGCGACCACCAGCAACAGCCAGTAATACCAGCGCAGGGCGAAACGTGAACGACGGGCAGGGGTGAGCGGAGTTTGAGATGACATCAGAGGACGCGTTCCGAAAATTCAGGCTATGGGTAATAGCACAAGGAGGCCGGCTCAGACGCCAGGATGACCGGAATTATCCGGACAAAATGTGAAAAAAACGGCAAATGGCGGGATTGCCTTATGCCTTTGAGAGCCGCAACACAAAACAACTGTGGGAGCGAGCCTGCTCCCACAGTTTTTTCCAAGTGTTGCAGTCAGCGCACGCTGCTGGTGAATCGGCTTGCGCCCGGCAGTTCCAGCACAATGTCATCGCCGACGTTCAGCGGCCCCACGCCCACTGGCGTGCCGGTCAGGATCACATCACCGGCCTGCAGCGAGAAGCAGCCGGCCATGTGCTGGATCATCGGTACGATCGGGTTGAGCATCGCGCTGCTGTTGCCGTCCTGGCGCACTTCGCCATTGATGGTCAGGCGGATGCCGATGTCGGTCAGGTCAGGGAATGTGCTGCCAACCACGAACGGTGCAATGACCGCCGCGCCGTCGAACGACTTGGCGATTTCCCACGGCAGGCCCTTGGACTTGAGTTCGGCCTGCTTGTCGCGCAGGGTCAGGTCCAGTGCCGGAGCAAAACCGGAGATGGCGTCCAGCACTTCTTCACGACTCGGTTTGGTCGACAGGGGCTTGCCGATCAATACAGCGATTTCCGCTTCGTAATGCACGGAGCCACGCTCGGTGGGAATGCTGAAACCGCCTTCCAGCGGCACCACGCAACTGCCCGGCTTGATGAACAGCAGCGGCTCGGTAGGGACCGGGTTGTCCAGTTCCTTGGCGTGTTCGGCGTAGTTACGGCCGATGCACACCACTTTCCCCAGCGGAAAATGAATCCGCGTACCGTCGACATACTGGTGCTGATAGCTCATTACCGACTCCTGCCTTCATTGATTCATCAGGGATTGCCAATCAAACCGCGAAAATCTTGCCCGGGTTCATGATGCCGTTCGGGTCGAACACCGCCTTGACCGCTTTCATGTATTCGATTTCCACCGGCGAGCGGCTGTAGGTCAAGTAGTCGCGCTTGGTCATGCCCACGCCGTGTTCGGCAGAAATCGAACCGTTGTACTTCTCGACGGTTTCGAACACCCACTTGTTGACGGTGGCGCACTTGGCAAAAAACTCGTCCTTGCTCAGGTTGTCCGGTTTGAGGATGTTCAGGTGCAGGTTGCCGTCGCCGATGTGACCGAACCAGACGATTTCGAAGTCCGGATAGTGTTCGCCGACGATCGCGTCGATTTCCCGCAGGAATGCCGGAACTTTCGAGACGGTCACCGAGATATCGTTCTTGTACGGCGTCCAGTGGGAGATGGTTTCGGAGATGTACTCGCGCAACTTCCACAGGTTCTGCAACTGGGTTTCGCTCTGGCTCATCACGCCGTCCAGTACCCAGCCCTGTTCCACGCAATGCTCGAAGGTTTCCAGGGCGCTGTTGGCCACTTCTTCGGTGGTCGCCTCGAATTCCAGCAAGGCGTAGAACGGGCAATCGGTCTCGAACGGGGCCGGGACATCGCCACGGCCCATGACCTTGGCCAGGGCGTTGTCGGAGAAGAATTCGAACGCGGTCAGGTCGAGTTTGCCCTGAAAGGCGTGCAGCACCGGCATGATCGAATCGAAATCGGCGGTGCCGAGGACCATTGCGGTCAGGTTTTTCGGCGCACGATCCAGGCGCATGGTGGCTTCGACCACGAAACCGAGGGTGCCTTCGGCGCCGATGAACAGCTGTCGCAGGTCATAACCGGTGGCGTTCTTGATCAGGTCTTTGTTGAGCTCCAGCACATCGCCCTTGCCCGTCACCACTTTCATGCCTGCGACCCAATTGCGGGTCATGCCGTAGCGAATGACCTTGATCCCGCCGGCATTGGTGCCGATATTGCCGCCAATCTGACTCGAACCAGCCGAAGCGAAGTCGACCGGGTAGTACAGGTCATGTTCTTCGGCAGCATTCTGCAGTTGCTCGGTGACCACGCCCGGCTGGCACACAGCGGTACGGTCGGTGAGGTTGATGTCGAGAATCTGGTTCATGTAGTCGAACGACACCACCACTTCGCCATTGGCGGCCACGGCCGCGGCGGAAAGCCCGGTGCGCCCGCCCGACGGCACCAGCGCCACTTTATGTTCGTTGGCCCAGCGGACGACGGCCTGCACCTGTTCGATGGTCTTGGGGAACACGATGGCGCTGGGCGCCGGGGCGAAGTGTTTGGTCCAGTCCTTGCCGTAAGCGTTCAGGGAGTCGGCATCGGTCAGGACCTTGCCAGGCTCGACCAGGGTCTTCAGTTCATCAATCAGGACAGGATTGGTCATCGACGGAACTCTCGAACAATTCATGGTCATCCTGAGAACGCTTCACGTCGCAGGAATGAGTGTTTAGCGGGGCGGCTATGCTAGCATACCGACCCCGCAGGCCAGTGCCCAAGGCCGGTTCTGCGGTGACGGCTTTCTTGTCGTCCAGGTCAATGTCTGTTGACCATTTCCTGCCATTTTTCTCCGGGATACAGGTTTACGCAGATGAGCAAGACTTCTCTCGATAAGAGCAAGATCAAGTTCCTTCTTCTCGAAGGCGTCCACCAATCGGCTGTCGACGTCCTCAAGGCGGCGGGCTACACCAGCATCGAATACCTGACTGGCTCCCTGCCGGAAGACCAGCTCAAGGAAAAGATCGCTGACGCTCACTTCATCGGCATTCGCTCGCGCACCCAACTGACCGAAGAAATCTTCGATCACGCGAAGAAGCTGGTGGCAGTCGGCTGTTTCTGCATCGGCACCAACCAGGTCGACCTGAGTGCCGCCCGCGAGCGCGGCATCGCCGTGTTCAACGCGCCGTACTCCAACACCCGCTCCGTGGCCGAGCTGGTGCTGGCCGAAGCGATCCTGCTGCTGCGCGGCATCCCTGAGAAAAACGCTTCCTGCCACCGTGGCGGCTGGATCAAGTCCGCAGCCAACTCCTTCGAGATCCGTGGCAAGAAACTGGGCATCGTCGGCTATGGCTCGATCGGTACTCAGCTGTCGGTCCTGGCCGAAGGTCTGGGCATGCAGGTGTTCTTCTACGACACCGTGACCAAGCTGCCCCTGGGCAACGCGACCCAGGTCGGCAACCTGCACGAGCTGCTGGGCATGTCCGACATCGTCACCCTGCACGTCCCGGAAACCGCTGCGACCCAGTGGATGATCGGCGAGAAGGAAATCCGCGCCATCAAGAAGGGCGGCATCCTGATCAACGCTGCACGCGGCACCGTGGTCGAGCTGGATCACCTGGCCGCTGCGATCAAGGACAAGCACCTGATCGGCGCCGCCATCGACGTGTTCCCGGTCGAGCCGCGCTCCAACGATGAAGAATTCGAAAGCCCGCTGCGTGGCCTGGACAACGTGATCCTGACCCCGCACATCGGCGGTTCCACCGCTGAAGCGCAGGCCAACATCGGTCTGGAAGTGGCAGAGAAACTGGTCAAGTACAGCGACAACGGTACGTCGGTATCGTCCGTGAACTTCCCGGAAGTGGCCCTGCCGGCTCACCCTGGCAAGCACCGCCTGCTGCACATCCACGAGAACATCCCGGGTGTGATGAGCGAGATCAACAAGGTCTTCGCCGAAAACGGCATCAACATCTCCGGTCAGTTCCTGCAGACCAACGAGAAGGTCGGTTACGTGGTGATCGACGTCGACGCCGAGTACTCGGAGCTGGCGCAAGAGAAGCTGCAACACGTCAACGGCACCATCCGTAGCCGCGTGCTGTTCTGATCCGGCGCTGAGCGACAAAAAAAGGGAGCCCCTCGGGGCTCCCTTTTTCATGCACGCGAAGACGTCATTTGACGTTGACGGTGATTTTCTTCGACACGATCGGCGGATCGAAGGCCATGTGGCCGCTGTCACCCAGCTCCAGTTGCAAGGTGTGCTTGCCCGGTGCGAGTTTGATCTCGGCCTGGGTCTGCGCCTTGCCGAAGTGCATGTGGTTGGCGTCGGTCGGCACGACGGAACCGGCCGGCACGATTTCCTTGGCATCGATCAGCAGATGGTGATGACCAGTATTCTTGGTGACGTCACCGGCCGGTGCCAGCGCGATGTCCTTTACACCGAACTTGACCGTGAAGGTCTGCGGAACCGTGGCTCCGTCCTCGGGAGAAACGATGAACACTTCGGCGCCCTTCGGTGCCGGTGTGGCCGCACTGGCCAGTACCGAAACACCCATCAGCACACCGGCCAACGCTGCACGTGACATAAAGCTTTTCATTTTCTTCTCCAGTTTTTCCGTAAAATCGGCACGGTCATGACAACTTCATGACCATTCGTTGTCGAAGGCACTCGACAACCATAGCAAAGCGAGCCTGGAAAACAGGCCGCGACAATGATTTCAAAGGAGTGACCATGCGTTTACTGCCTGGCCTGATCTGCCTGCTACCCCTTCTGAGCCCTCTGGCTCACGCCGAACTGATTGATGACGTCAACGACCGTGGCGAGTTGCGCATAGCCCTGGAGGCTAATACACCGCCCTTCAATTTCAAGGATGGTGACACACTCACGGGGTTCGAGGTCGAGCTTGGGCAACTGCTGGCCAACGAGCTGGATGTACGCGCCGACTTCATCGTCACGGACGAAGCCGATCTGCTCCAGGGCGTTGAAAGCGGCAAGTACGACGTCGCGCTCAACCACATAGCACTGACCCCGGAACTCAAGGATCGTTTCGACGTGAGCCAGCCTTACACGCAGGTCAATGCACAATTGCTGGCGAAAAAGGACGAGCAGCCTCGGCCGCTGGTGCTGGTGCAGGCGCTGACGGAAGAAAAGCCGAAGGTCGGCCCGCCGGTGGATCTGGCGATTCCGTTTCAGAAGGGCAACCCGGCGTTTCACGCGAGTCTGGAGAATGCCTTGCAGCGGATCAAGGCGGATGGGCGGTTGGAGGCGTTGTCGAAGAAGTGGTTGAGTGTGCCGGCTGCGGAAAACTGAAGTGATCGTGACTAGTCGAGCAAGCTGAGGGCCTGTGCGGCTTCGGGCAGTTCCAGTTCGCTGAAGACCTGCACGCCATGACGCTTGAGCAACGCGGCGGTGACGCCCTCACCGCTGACCTTCACCCCACTGAACGTCCCGTCATAGGTCAGCAGATTGCCGCACGAAGGGCTGTTGGCCTTGAGCACCGCCACCCGAATCCCGTGCTTTTGCACCAACGCCAGCGCCTGCCGCGCACCGTCGAGAAACTGCGCACTGACGACTTCGCCCTCGGTGGTGATCACCGAGGCGAGCCCGTCCAGCACTTCGCTGCCCTGCCCGCCCGGAATTTCTGCCGCTGCCCGTGGCGTCGGCAAACCACCGGCGACTTCCGGGCAAAGCGGCACTACCCGGCCTTCGCTGATCCACTGTTCCAGCAGATCGAACGGCCCGCTGGCCCCACCGTCGTAACGCACGCGATGGCCCAGCAGGCAGCGACTGACCAGAATCCTGTGCATCTCAGAACGGCTCGTTGCCACGGCGGCGGAACCAGCCTGTCAGCGACAGCCGCTCACGGTTGGCTGGCAACACTTCGTGAGGGACTTCGCCGGAGAGAAACACCACCAGACAACCGCCCGTTGGTTGCACGTCATGGACGCGATCATTCTCCAGATACATGCGCAACTGCCCGCCGTCTTCCGGCAGCCAGCCGTCATTGAGGTAGATCACCGCCGAGACCATGCGCCGATCATCATCGCGAAAGCGATCGACATGCTTGCGATAGAACGCACCCGGCGGGTACAGGGCGAAATGGCATTCGAAGTCTTCCAGACCCAGGAACAGTCCCCGATTGAGCGCCTCGCGCAGGCTGTCCATCAGGTTCAGATAACGGTCGCTGGCCTCGGCCTGACCAGGATCGATCCATTGGATATGGTCGCCGCGAATGCCCTCGCGGACCTCCGAAAACGGCCCGCGTCCGACGCCCGCCGGTGCCAGTTCACCTTCGGCCTCACGTTTACGGCACTCGGCGGCCAGCGCGCGGGTCAGATCCGCAGGCAGGAATATGTTCTGCTGCGACCAGCCACGCTCGGCCAGGTCGTCGACGATACGTAACAGCAGCGGGTGTTCAGAGGATATTTGCATGGCGCGCATAGTATGCCTGCGGCAAGAATTCCGACAGAGCCACGCGGCGGCTTGATACGAATTCTCGACAAGTACTGGCACCGCACGGAGAATAGTCCGCTGCCGACAGGAGTCCCTATGCGCCGTTTGCTTTTTTCACTGTTGATGTTCTGCGTTTTGCCCGCCTGGGCGGACGGCCACGACCAGTTGTACAAGGTCGCCGGCTGGCCAGAACAACGCGCGCATTTCAACGACGCCCTGAGTGCCGCGCAGCAGCGTTACCAGAGCAGCCTGCCGCCGGCGGTGTTTCAGGCGCTGGTGAACAACAGCAATCAGCGCTTCGCGCCCCAGGCCGTGGACCGGCGCGCCGAAGCGCAACTGCGCAAGAACCTCGCCGATCCGCAGCCGGCCCTGTCGTTCTTTCAGTCACCGCTGGGCAAGAAGATCGTCGCCGCCGAACTGTTGGCGACCCGTCGCGATCAATTGGCGAAAAACGCCAAGGGCCTGCCGAAGATGCCGGCCAGCGACAGTCGCCTGCTGATCATCGGCCACCTCGCCCAGGCCCTGCCCGCCCGTGAAGCCGGTGCCGAAGTCAGCCTGGCGATTGCCGGCGTGGCGGCGGACAGTTTGAGCTCGATGATTCCCGGCCTGCTCGGTGGCGGTCAGGCCCAGGGCATGTTGAACGGTCAACGTCAGCGCCTGATGGATCAGATCGGCGCCGACCTGAACAACACGCTGCTGTACGTCTATCGCGACCTGTCGGATGAAGAGCTGGAAGAGTTCGCGACCTTTGCCGAATCCACCGAAGGCAAGGCCTACTATCAGGCCGCGCTGGCAGCGATCCGCGCCGGGCTGGCCGTGGGGCAAAGCACCTCGAACCTCAGCCAGTAATCTTTACGGCCTGACAGACCGCCTTCGCGAGCAAGCCCGCTCCCACATTCGACCGAGTTGATGCTGGATGAATACGGTTAAATGTGGGAGCGGGCTTGCTCGCGAAAGGGCCATCAGGATCACTAGGGGTTGCGGCCCTTGATCCGCTTGCTCAAGAACTCGAAATACTCCTCGCGCATTTCCGCCGTCTCATTGGCCAGGTGATGCCGCGCCTCGGCCAGCAACAGAATCTGCGGCCGGTCGAATTTCCACTTCAATACTTGCAGGTTGTGCTGCCAGTCCACGGTCATGTCTGCCTGGCCCTGAACGATCAGCGGCCGACGCGGGCTCTTCTTCGCGTATTCCACCCGTTTGATCCAGCGCGACAACGCCCCGACCCACGCGGTCGGCAAGCGTTTCGGCTGCAACGGATCGGCCTGCAGGAACGGCAGGAAGTCCGGGTCGTTGGAGTTCTCGCTGAAACGCCGGGCGATGCCCCGGACGAAGGGGCGCAACAGGTAATAACTGAACTGCGACCAACCCCAGGCACGCGGACGCACCAACGGCGCCAACAGAATCAGCTGCCCCTGGGCCGGGCTGTTTTCACCATGATTGAGCACGTGATCGACAATGATCGCCCCACCGGTGCTTTGCCCGCACAAGTGCCACGGCTGCGGCAACGCAATCGAGCGCGCCTCGGCGAACAGGCCTTGCAGCGCATCCTGATATTCCGAGAAATCGCGGATGCTCGCACGCGGCCCGCTCGACAGGCCATGCCCCGGCAAATCGCAGGCAATCACCGCAAAACCCTGATCCAGCGCCCATTCGATCACATGCCGGTAAAGACCGGTGTGGTCATAAAACCCGTGCACCAGAAACAGCGTGGCCCTGGCCGTTTGCGCCGGCCACCAGCAATGGCTTACGAGCTCATAGCCATCGATGTCGAACCGGCCCATGCCGCGCCAGACATCGCGCTCCGGAAAGTCGGTCTTGTAGAACCGCTGATACGCCTTCGCCTCCTCGGACAACGGCTGCCACTCGGCCAGAGGCTTGAGGCTCGCACGCAGATGATCGGGATCGAAGGCAGCAGACATGGGCAATTCCAATACGTTAAACGGACTTTATCGGCCTGCGATATTCATCTGTAGGAGCAAGCATGGCAAGCTAGCGCGCTCTTGAGGATCCAAAGCCATGCGTTCGCCCTACCGCACCGCACTGTTTGCCAGCCTGCTCGCCATCGTGTGTGCCGGCGTGCTGTGGGCCGCGTACGACTGGTTTCAGGGCCGCTATCTGCGGGCCTTCAGCGAACATACCGCGGTGTTTTCCGGCGATCCGCTGCGTCTGCCCGACGACCTCGCCGGCCCCGGCAATATCCGTCTGGTGCACTTCTGGGACCCGGCCTGCCCGTGCAACGTCGGCAATCAGCAGCACCTGACCGAGATGGTCGAACAGTTCGGCCCCAAGGGCGTGGAGTTCTTTGCGGTGCAGAAGGCCGGCAGCCACGGCCAGTTGCCCGCCACCCTCAGCAACCTCAAGACCATCGCGGTGCTGCCCGGCTCCGAACAGATTCCCGCGAGCCCGGCCGTGGCGATCTGGGATCGCAGCGGCCGACTGGCGTACTTCGGCCCCTACAGCGAAGGCCTGACGTGCAACTCCAGCAACAGCTTTATCGAACCGATCCTGCAAGCGTTGAGTGATGATCGTCCGGTCAATGCGACCCATACGCTGGCGGTCGGTTGCTACTGTCCGTGGCCGACGCAGACGAAGTAAGGCATTCCGGACATTTCAAGGACGGCGATGCGCAGCACACGAGGCGTGTGCTAATTGTTTGCAGCCCGCACGGGCGGCAACCCCGAATGCACAAGGAGTCACCATGAAACGCGTCTTCACCGTTCTTGCCTTGCTCATCGTTGCACTGCTCGCCGCCGGCGGCTGGTACATATACAGCAAGCAACCGACGCGTCAGGGCCAGGTGGAGTTGCGCAACCTGCAAGGCTCGGTGACCGTGCGTTACGACGAACGCGGCGTGCCGCACATCCGTGCCGAAAACGAAACCGACCTCTATCGCGCACTCGGTTATGTGCACGCCCAGGACCGACTGTTCCAGATGGAATCCATGCGCCGTCTGGCCCGGGGCGAACTGGCCGAAGTGCTCGGACCGAAACTGCTCGACACCGACAAACTGTTTCGCAGCCTGCGCATTCGTGAACGCGCCGCCAGTTACGTGGCCGGCCTCGACAAACAGTCACCGGCGTGGAAGGCCCTGCAAGCCTATCTGGACGGCATCAATCAATATCAGGACTCGCACGCCGCCCCGGTCGAGTTCGACGTGCTGGGCATCCCCAAGCGGCCGTTCACCGCCGAAGACAGCATCAGTGTCGCCGGCTACATGGCCTACAGCTTTGCCGCCGCGTTTCGCACCGAACCGCTGCTGACCTATGTGCGCGATCAACTGGGGGCCGATTACCTCAATGTGTTTGATCTCGACTGGCAACCCAAGGGTGCGCTCGCCAAGGGCCACGCCAGCACCACACCGCCACTGGCTGCCGAAGACTGGAAGGATTTGAACGCCCTAGCCCGCCTCAGTGAACAAGCGCTGATCGACAACGGCCTGCCGCAGTTCGAAGGCAGCAACGCCTGGGTGATCGCCGGCAGTCGCAGCAAGGGCGGCAAGGCATTGTTGGCCGGTGACCCGCACATCCGTTTTTCGGTGCCGTCGGTGTGGTACGAAGCGCAGTTGTCGGCGCCGGGTTTTGAGCTTTACGGTCATCATCAGGCGCTGGTGCCGTTTGCGTTTCTGGGGCACAACCTGGATTTCGGCTGGAGCCTGACCATGTTCCAGAACGATGACCTGGACCTGATCGCCGAGAAGGTCAATCCGGACAATCCGAATCAGGTCTGGTACCACGGCCAGTGGACCGACATGGTCAGCACCGAGCAGCAGATCGCCGTGAAAGGCCAGGCGCCAGTGACCCTCACCCTGCGCCGGTCGCCCCACGGGCCGATCGTCAACGATGCCCTCGGTACAGCCGCCGGAAAAACCCCGATTGCCATGTGGTGGGCGTTCCTCGAAACGCCGAACCCGATCCTTGAAGGTTTCTACCAGCTCAACCGCGCCGACACCCTGGCCAAGGCCCGCGCCGCAGCGGCCAAGGTGCAGGCACCGGGATTGAACATCGTCTACGCCAATGCCAAGGGCGATATCGCCTGGTGGGCTTCGGCGCTGCTGCCCAAGCGACCGGCCGGGGTCAAACCCGAGTTCATCCTCGATGGCAGCGGCAATCAGGCGGACAAGGACGGCTACTTCCCATTCAGTGCCAACCCGCAGGAGGAGAACCCGACGCGGGGGTATATCGTCTCGGCCAACTTCCAGCCCGTGTCGCCGACCGGCATGGAGATTCCCGGTTACTACAACCTCGCCGACCGTGGCCAGCAACTCAACCGCCAGCTCGCCGACAAGAACGTGAAGTGGGACAACGACGCCAACCAGAAGCTGCAACTGGGCACCACCACCGGTTATGGCCCGCGCGTGCTGGCGCCGTTGCTGTCGGTGTTGCGTGAAGTGGTGACCGACTCGGCGCAGCTGAAACTGGTCGAGCAACTGGCGCAGTGGCAAGGCGACTATCCGCTGGACTCGGTCAGTGCGACGGTGTTCAACCAGTTCCTCTACGACCTGGCCGACGCGGCGATGCGCGATGAGCTGGGCAACGACATGTTCGAGACCCTGCTGTCGACCCGCGTGCTCGATGCAGCGTTGCCGCGACTGGCAGCCAACGCCGACTCACCGTGGTGGGACAACCGCAACACCCCAGGCAAAGAGACCCGTGCCGACACCGTGCGCACCGCGTGGCAGGCGAGCATGGCGCACCTGAAGCAGACCCTCGGCGACGATGCTTCCGGCTGGCAATGGGGCAAGGCCCACACCCTGACCCATGGTCATCCGCTGGGCCAGCAGAAACCGCTGGATCGCATTTTCAACGTCGGTCCGTTCGCCGCACCGGGCTCCCATGAAGTGCCGAACAACCTCTCGGCGAAGATCGGCCCAGCGCCATGGCCGGTGACCTACGGCCCGTCGACGCGGCGGCTGGTGGACTTCGCAGATCCCGCTCACAGCCTGACCATCAACCCGGTCGGCCAGAGCGGCGTGCCGTTCGACAGCCACTATGACGATCAGGCGGAAGCGTATGTGGACGGGATGTATGTGCAGGCGCACTTCAGTGAGGAAGAGGTGACGGCGAATACGCGCAGTACCTTGAAACTCTTGCCCAAACGTACAGAGCCTTAAAAGCCGCCCTCACCCCAGCCCTCCCGAAACGTCGGACCGCCCGGAGGGAGAGGGAGCCGACCGAGGTGTCTTGCGTCATACGTCGACCTGAAAGATCGGAGTCGATTATGGATTCACAGCAGATCGTTCAGGTCGGCGTATCTCTCCAACATCCCCCAATCGGCCCCCTCTCCCTCCGGGCGGTCCGACGTTTCGGGAGGGCTGGGGTGAGGGGTGGCGATCCAAAGCCGATCACCGCTCAAACCATCGCCGCAAAATTCAGCCGAAACTGCTGCGGTGTCACCCCCAGCCGGCGGTTGAACACGCTGCGCATATGTTGCGCATCGCGAAACCCGCATTGATACGCGACGGTCTTCAGCGGCGCCGTGGTGCTTTCGAGCATCACTCGCGCCGCATCCACTCGCGCCCGTTCGACGAATTCCGCCGGGGTGACTTTCGCTTCGCGAGCAAACACCCGGGAGAAATTCCGCGCACTCATATTCGCCGCCTTCGCCAGGTCGGCGATGGTCAGGTCGCCGGTGAGATTGGCCAGCACATACAGCTGCACCATCGCCACCGCCGACGTCGGCTCTGCATGAGGCGTTAGGAACGGGCTGAACTGCGACTGCCCGCCCGAGCGCTGGGTGAACACCACCAGCCGCTTGGCCACGCTCAGCGCCACCTCGGCCCCGTAATCACGCGCCAGCAGGTACAACGACAGATCGATCCCCGCCGTCACCCCCGCCGAGGTGTAGAGCTGGCCATCCTCGACGTACAGCCGATCAGCCTCGACCCGGCTCGACGGGCACAGCTGCGCCAGCGCCTCGGCGTCATTCCAGTGAGTGGTGACCGTGCGCCCCTCCAGCAACCCGGCACGGGCGAGCATGAACGCACCGTTGCAGATCGAGCCGAACCGCCGCGCCCGTCCACAGGCTTCGCGCAACCAGGCATCAAAGGTCACGCCGAAATCCAGAAACGGCAACTGCGGCCCGCCCGCCACCAGCAGCAAGTCATAAGCCTGCGACGCTTCGCTGAAATGCCGATGCGCACTCAGGGTCAGCCCGTTGGAACACGGCATCGGCCCGCGCTCGACGCCGATCACTTCGAGCCGGTAATGATCCTCCGGCGCCAGGAAGCGGTTGGCCTCGGCGAACACGTCCATCGGCCCGCTGACGTCCAGCGCCTGCACGCCGGGGAACACCACGATGGCGATGGTTTTGTTCATGGCAATGAAGGCTCCGGGGGAATGGCGGATCAGCGCCAACCCTAGCCAATCCGCGCAGCAGAAGCGAGCTGGCACGATTTGCCGGTGCAATGGCAAGGATCGCAGCCATGGATCGATTGTCCGGTTTTACCTCCGGGAACAGACTTTCCCCCATCAGCGCCGTGACGGCGTTTTCGACGAGGAAGCTCAACATGACCACGACCAT
This sequence comes from Pseudomonas fluorescens, assembly GCF_012974785.1. GTDB lineage: Bacteria > Pseudomonadota > Gammaproteobacteria > Pseudomonadales > Pseudomonadaceae > Aquipseudomonas > Aquipseudomonas fluorescens_BT. Next base: position 5,991,139 of record NZ_CP027561.1, read on the forward strand.
CGCCGGTATCCGGATCCCCGACAGCGCCCTTGCCCGGGCCACCACCGAGTACATTCGCGACATCGAATCCGACCTGCTTTACCACCACTCGCGCCGTGTGTTTCTGTTCGGCGCCTTGAGCGGCGAGCGCCGTCAACTGGCCTACGATCCGGAGCTGCTGTACGTCGGCGCGATGTTCCACGATCTGGGTCTGGTCGAGGGTCACCGCAGCGATGACGAGCGTTTCGAAGTCGATGGCGCCAACGCCGCCGCGGCGTTTCTCAAACCTTACGGGCTGAGCGATGACGACATCGAACAGGTCTGGCTGTCGATCGCCCTGCACACCACGCCGGGCGTACCGAAGCATCTGCGTCCGACCGTGGCGCTGGTGACGGCGGGTGTCGAGATGGATGTGCTGGGCATGGACTACGCGGCGTTCACCACGGTGCAGCGTGAGGCGGTGGTGCATGCGCATCCACGGGGCGAAGGCTTCAAGGAGTGCATCATCTGCGCGTTCGCCGATGGCTTGCGCCATCGTCCGCAGACCACGTTCGGCAATGTGAAAACCGATGTGCTGAGAGATCAGGTGCCGGGGTTCAAGCCGATGAACTTCGTCGAAGTGATTCGCCAGTCGCCCTGGGTTTCCTGACCGGCATAAAAAAACCTCGCGACCGTGACCGGTCGCGAGGTTTTTTGTATCCGCAGACTTAAGCCGCTTCCGGCGTCGGCGCCCGGCGCACGTCCGGTTGCTTCCACGAATCGGCAGCGCTTTCTTCGATGGCTTGCTGGATTGCCTTGCGGCGCGCTTCTTCGGCACGGCGGCTGAAGAACCAGACCATGAAGGTCACCAGCGACACCGCCAGCAGAATCAGGCTGGCCACGGCATTGATCTCGGGCTTCACGCCCAGACGCACCGCCGAGAACACTTCCATCGGCAGGGTCGTCGAACCCGGGCCGGAGACGAAACTGGCCAGCACCAGGTCGTCCAGCGACAGGGCGAACGACATCATGCCGCCCGCCGCCAGCGACGGCGCGATCATCGGGATGGTGATCAGGAAGAACACCTTCCACGGCCGCGCACCCAGATCCATCGCCGCTTCTTCGATCGACAGGTCCAGCTCACGCAGACGCGCCGACACCACCACCGCCACATACGCCGCACAGAACGTCGTGTGGGCGATCCAGATGGTGACGATGCCACGCTCCTGCGGCCAGCCGATCATCTGCGCCATCGCCACGAACAGCAGCAACAGCGACAGACCGGTAATCACCTCGGGCATTACCAGCGGCGCGGTGACCAGGCCGCCGAACAACGTGCGGCCCTTGAACCGGGTGATGCGGGTCAGGACGAACGCCGCCAGCGTACCCAGCGCCACCGCCGCGACGGCGGTGTAGCAGGCGATTTCCAGCGAACGCACCACCGAGCCCATCAGTTGGGTGTTGTCGAGCAGGCCGACGTACCACTTGATCGACCAGCCGCCCCACACCGTCACCAGTTTCGAGGCGTTGAACGAGTAGATCACCAGGATCAGCATCGGCAGGTAGATGAACAACAGGCCGAGCACCAGCATCAGGCTGGAGAAACGGAAGCGCTTCATTCTTTACCCTCCATTTCCTTGGCCTGACTGCGGTTGAACAGGATGATCGGCACAATCAGGATCGCCAGCATCACCACCGCCAGGGCGGACGCCACCGGCCAGTCACGGTTGTTGAAGAACTCTTGCCAGAGCACTTTACCGATCATCAGGGTTTCCGGACCGCCGAGCAGTTCCGGAATCACGAACTCGCCCACCACCGGGATGAACACCAGCATGCAGCCGGCGATGATGCCGTTCTTGGACAGCGGAACAGTGATTTTCCAGAAGCTGTTGAAGGTGCTCGAACCCAGGTCGGACGCGGCCTCCAGCAGGCTGGTGTCGTGCTTCACCAGGTTGGCGTACAGCGGCAGGATCATGAACGGCAGGTACGAATAGACGACGCCGATGTACACCGCCAGGTTGGTGTTGAGGATCTGCAGCGGTTCGTCGATCAAGCCCATGCTCATCAGGAAACCGTTGAGCAGGCCGTTGTTGCTGAGGATGCCCATCCACGCATAGACGCGGATCAGGATCGCGGTCCAGGTCGGCATCATGATCAGCAGCACCAGCACCGTCTGCACTTCCTTGCGGGCACTGGCGATGGCGTAGGCCATCGGGTAGCCGATCAGCAGGCACAGCAGCGTGCTGAAGAACGCCATTTTCAGCGAACCGAGGTACGCCGAGATGTACAGTTCGTCGTCGCCGAGCATCGCGTAGTTGCCCAGGTTCAGCAGCAGTTGCAGCTTCTGCTCGGCGTAGGTGTAGATCTCGGTGTACGGCGGGATGGCCACGTCCGCTTCGGCGAAGCTGATCTTCAGGACGATGAAGAACGGCAGCATGAAGAACAGGAACAGCCAGATGAACGGAACCCCGATGACCAGCTGACGGCCACCGGGAATTATTCGATTGAGCCGGCGTTTGAATTTGCGCATGTTCATGAGCGAAGTACCACGCCGCTGTCGTCTTCCCACCACACGTAGACCTGATCGCCCCAGGTCGGACGTGCGCCACGGCGTTCGGCGTTGGCCACGAAGGACTGCACCAGTTTGCCGCTCGGCAGTTCGACGTAGAACACCGAGTGCCCGCCGAGGTAAGCGATGTCGTGCACCTTGCCGCTCGACCAGTTGTATTCGCAGGTCGGCATTTCGGCGGTGACCAGCAGTTTTTCCGGACGGATCGCGTAGGTCACGGACTTGTCCTGCACCGAGGTGCTGATGCCGTGGCCGACGTAGATCTGCCGGTCGAGGTCCTTGCAGGTGATGGTCGCGTGGCCTTCGGCGTCGTCGATCACTTCGCCTTCGAAGATGTTCACGTTGCCGATGAATTCGCAGACCAGACGGCTGGTCGGGGTTTCGTAGATGTCGATCGGGCTGCCGATCTGGGCGATCCAGCCCAGATGCATGATCGCGATGCGCTCGGCCATGGTCATGGCCTCTTCCTGGTCGTGGGTCACCATCACGCAGGTCACGCCGACGCGCTCGATGATTTCCACCAGCTCCAGCTGCATCTGCGAACGCAGTTTCTTGTCCAGTGCGCCCATCGGCTCGTCGAGCAGCAGCAGCTTCGGACGCTTGGCCAGGGAACGGGCGAGTGCCACGCGCTGACGCTGGCCACCGGACAACTGGTGCGGCTTGCGCTTGGCGTACTGGCTCATCTGCACCAGTTTGAGCATCTCGGCCACACGGGCGTCGATCTCGGCTGCCGGGATCTTGTCCTGCTTGAGGCCGAACGCGATGTTCTGCGCCACGGTCATGTGCGGGAACAGGGCATACGACTGGAACATCATGTTGATCGGTCGCTCGTACGGCGGCATGTCGGTGATATCGACGCCGTCGAGGAAAATGCGCCCCTCCGTGGGCCGTTCGAACCCTGCCAGCATCCGCAGCAGAGTGGATTTGCCCGATCCCGAACCGCCGAGCAGGGCGAAGATCTCGCCCTTCTTGATTTCCAGGGACACATCGTCCACGGCAACCGTCTCGTCGAACTTCTTCGTGACCCGGTCGATTTTAACCAGCACCTGTTTCGGTGTCTGGTCGCCCTCGAGGGCTTTCTTATAGGCGCCGGAGGCAACTGCCATTTACGAAACTCCCAGAAAAAAGAGTGCAGTTCGCCCACGCAAGACGAACCCAGGATGATTTGCGCGTTATTTACCCGACTTGACCTTGGTCCAGCTACGGGTCATCAAACGCTGAATATTCGGTGGCAACTCGATGGACACATAGGTCTTGTCGAGGACGGCCTGCGGTGGATAAACCGCTTCGTCGGTGCGAATGGACTGCTCCATCAGCTTGTCCGAACCCGGGTTGGGGTTGGCGTAACCGACGTAATCACTGACCTGGGCAATCACCTCAGGTTTCAGCAAATAGTTGATGAAGGCGTGGGCCTCTTTGACGTTGGCCGAATCCTTCGGAATCGCCAGCATGTCGAACCAGAGCGCGCCGCCCTCTTTCGGGATGGCGTAGGCGATGTTGACGCCTTTCTTGGCTTCTTCGGCACGGTGCTTGGCCTGGAAGATATCGCCGGAGAACCCGATGGCCACACAGATGTCGCCGTTGGCCAGATCACCGATGTATTTCGAGGAGTGGAAGTAGGTCACGTACGGACGCACCGCCAGCAATTTGGCCGTGGCTTTCTCGTAATCCTTGGGATTGGTGCTGTTGGCGTTCAGGCCCATGTAGTTGAGCACGGTCGGCATCATTTCATCGGCCGAATCGAGGAACGCCACGCCGCAGCTGTGCAGCTTCTTGATGTTCTCGGGTTCGAACAGCACGCTCCAGGAGTCGATCTTGTCGACACCGAGCACGGCTTTCACTTTATCGACGTTGTAGCCGATGCCGTTGGTGCCCCACAGGTACGGAACGGCGTACTGGTTGCCCGGGTCGTTCTGTTCCAGGCGCTTGAGCAGCACCGGGTCGAGATTGGCGTAGTTCGTCAGTTGCACCTTGTCGAGCTTCTGGAACGCGCCCGCCTTGATCTGCTTGCCAAGGAAGTGGTTCGACGGCACGACCACATCGTAACCGGTACGCCCGGCAAGCAGTTTGCCTTCCAGGGTTTCGTTGGAATCGAACACGTCGTAGACCGGTTTGATCCCGGTTTCTTTCTGGAAATCGGCCAGGGTGGTCTCGCCGATGTAATCCGACCAGTTATAAATATGCACAGTACCGGCAGCTTGGGCACCGACAACGAACGTCAGGCCGGCAGCGGCCAGCAGGGCATTGCGCAAAGAAGAAAAAATAGGCAAGTGGAGGTCCTCTGATTGAGTTGGGCCCAAGTTGCCCCGCGCTGCATGACAGTCACGGTTGCCCGGCAACAAAACCGGCGCGCAACTTACCTTCGAAAAACCGTTCCAGCAAAACTTTCTGTCATTTAATTGCACCGCTGGCCGCCCTGGTGAAGGCGACGGCCAGCGGTTGCGGCTTCAAACCGGCTTATTTGCCGGATTTGATCTTGGTCCAGCTGCGCGTCATTTCACGCTGGGTCGCCGCCGGCAGATCGGCGATGGCATACAGCTTGGCCTGTACGTCGGCTGGCGGGTAGATGCCTGGATCACTGGTGATGTCTTTCTCTACCAGCGCTGTTGCAGCAGCGTTACCGTTCGGGAAACGTACGGCGTTGGTGATGCTGGCCATGACTTCAGGCTTCTGCAGGAAGGTCATGAACTTGTAGGCGCCTTCAACGTTTTCGGCATCCTTGGGAATGGCGACCATGTCGAAGAAGCTGCCAGCGCCTTCCTTCGGAATGGCGTAGCTGACTTTCACCTTGTCACCGGCCTCGGCGGCACGGGACTTGGCCTGCTGCACGTCACCCGAGTAGCCGACCGCTACGCAGATGTTGCCGTTGGCCAGGTCCGAGATGTACTTGGACGAGTGGAAGTAGGTGATCGAAGGACGAATCTTGAGGAACAGATCCTCGGCTTTCTTGATGTCTTCTTTCTTCTGGGAGTCGGTTGGCAGGCCCAGGTAGTGCAGCGCGACCGGGAGCATTTCGGTCGGCGAATCGAGGAAGCTCACGCCGCAGCCCTTGAGCTTGGCGATGTTTTCCGGCTTCAGCAGTACGTCCCAGGAATCGATCTTGTCGACGCCCAGCGCAGCCTTGACCTTCTCCGGGTTGTAGCCGATGCCGATCGAACCCCACATGTACGGGAAAGCGTGCTTGTTGTCCGGGTCGCTGACCGATACGGCCTTGAGCAGGTCCTGGTTGAGGTTCTTCCAGTTAGGCAGCTTGGAGCGATCCAGTTCCTGGTACACACCGGCCTTGATCTGCTTGGCCAGGAAGTTGTTGGACGGCACGACCACGTCGTAGCCGGACTTGCCCGCCAGCAGCTTGGCTTCCAGGGTTTCGTTGGAGTCGAATACGTCGTAGACCACCTTGATCCCCGACTCTTTCTCGAAGTTCGCGATGGTGTCCGGAGCGATGTAGTCAGACCAGTTGTAGACGTGCAGCACTTTGTCGTCCGCGTGAACCGCGCCCGCCATCATGCCCGCGACGGACAGGGCCAGAAGAGTCTTGCCAGCAAGCTTTTTACCTAATGCCTTCATGCGTCATGCTCCAAATTTTTCTTTTTTGAACCACTTTGTTCAGCGGCCGAACCCGGACAACTGGAACCGCGGCTAGTCTGGCAAGATACGAGGCGGTCTTTCAAGAAAAGACCAGCCTTTGCAACTGCTCCGAGCGACAGCGCAACAGCTCCATCGCTCAGAGCCTAGCACTTAGCCCTGCAATGCACTGAGGGTCAGGTCCAGGCATTTGCGTGCCTTGGTCACCAGTTCATCGATCTCCGCCTTGCTGATCACCAGCGGCGGCGCAATGATCATGGTGTCGCCCACGGCGCGCATGATCAGTCCGTTGTCGAAGCAGAACTGGCGGCAGATCATGCCCACTCCCTTGCCTTCGTAACGCTTGCGAGTGGCCTTGTCCTGCACCAGCTCGATGGCCCCCAGCAGACCGACTCCGCGCACTTCCCCCACCAACGGGTGATCGTTCAGCTCGCGCAGACGTTTCTGCAAATACGGTGCCGTTTCTTCGTGGACGCGCTCGATGATTTTCTCTTCGCGCAGAATCCGGATGTTTTCCAGACCCACCGCCGCCGCCACCGGGTGACCGGAGTAGGTGAAACCGTGGTTGAAATCGCCGCCCTCGTTGAGCACCGCCACCACTTCGTCACGCACGATCAGGCCACCCATCGGGATGTAACCGGACGTCAGGCCTTTGGCGATGGTCATCATGTGCGGCTTGAGGTCGTAGAAATCGCTGCCGAACCATTCGCCGGTACGGCCGAAACCGCAGATCACTTCATCGGCCACGAACAGGATGTCGTACTTGGCGAGGATTTCCTTGATGCGCGGCCAGTAGGTATCTGGCGGAATGATCACGCCGCCGGCGCCCTGGATCGGCTCGGCAATGAAGGCGCCGACGTTGTCCACGCCGACTTCCAGAATCTTCTCTTCCAGTTGATTGGCCGCCCAGATCCCGAATTCTTCCGGGGTCATGTCGCCGCCTTCGGCGAACCAGTACGGCTGGGCGATGTGGACGATGCCCGGAATCGGCAGGTCGCCCTGTTCGTGCATATAAGTCATGCCGCCGAGGCTCGCACCGGCCACGGTGGAACCGTGGTAGCCGTTCTTGCGGCTGATGATGACTTTCTTGTTCGGCTGGCCCTTGATCGCCCAGTAGTGGCGAACCATGCGCAGCATGGTGTCGTTGCCTTCGGAGCCGGAACCGGTGAAGAACACGTGGTTCATGCCTTCCGGCGCCACGTCGGCGATGGCCTTGGCCAGTTCCAGCGCCGGCGGGTGGGCGGTCTGGAAGAACAGGTTGTAATAAGGCAGTTCGCGCATTTGCTTGGCGGCCGCATCGGCCAGCTCATCGCGCCCATAACCGATCGCCACACACCACAGACCCGCCATGCCATCGAGGATCTTGTTGCCCTCGCTGTCCCACAGGTACACGCCCTTGGCGTTGGTGATGATCCGTGGACCCTTTTCTTTCAGCTGCTTGAAGTCGCTGAACGGGGCCAGGTGGTGATCGCTGCTGAGGGCTTGCCACTCACGGGTTTGCGGATTGTTGCTGGTCATGCCAATTCTCCTTGTTATCGGTGAAGGCGCGGCGGCGGGCCACCGCACCCGGCGTATCAGACGGCGAAGAGCAGGTACTCACGCTCCCAGGAACTGATCACGCGCTTGAAGTTTTCATGCTCGGCTCGCTTGACCGCGACGTAGCCGGTGATGAAGGTCTTGCCCAGGTATTTCTCGATGGTTGCGCTGTTTTCCATACGCTCCAGCGCGTCTTCGATGGTCAGCGGCAGGCGCAGGTTGCGGCGCTCGTAGCCACGGCCCACCACCGGCGCGCTCGGGTTGATCCCCTCGACCATGCCGATGTAGCCGCAGAGCAGGCTCGCGGCAATCGCCAGGTACGGGTTGGCGTCGGCGCCCGGCAGGCGGTTTTCCACGCGGCGGTTCTGCGGCCCGGCATCCGGTACGCGCAGACCCACGGTGCGGTTCTCTTCGCCCCACTCCACGTTCACCGGTGCCGAGGTGTCCGGCAGGAAGCGGCGGAACGAGTTGACGTTCGGCGCGAACAGCGGCAGCAGTTCCGGGATCAGTTTCTGCAGGCCACCGATGTGGTGCAGGAACAACTGGCTCATGGTGCCATCGTCATTGGAGAACACGTTCTTGCCGGTCTCGATGTCGATGATGCTCTGGTGCAGGTGCATCGCGCTGCCCGGCTCGCCGGTCATTGGCTTGGCCATGAAGGTCGCGGCGACGTTGTGCTTGAGGGCGGCCTCACGCATGGTGCGCTTGAACACCAGAATCTGGTCGGCCAGGGACAGGGCGTCGCCGTGACGGAAGTTGATTTCCATCTGCGCCGTGCCGTCCTCGTGGATCAGCGTGTCGAGGTCCAGCTCCTGCAATTCGCACCAGTCGTAGACGTCTTCGAACAGCGGGTCGAACTCGTTCGCCGCTTCGATGGAGAAGGACTGGCGACCGATTTCCGGGCGCCCGGAACGGCCGACTGGTGGCTGCAATGGATAGTCGGGGTCGTCGCTGCGCTTGGTCAGGTAGAACTCCATTTCCGGCGCCACGATCGGCTGCCAGCCCTTGTCGGCATAGAGTTTCAGGACTTTCTTGAGCACGTTGCGCGGCGACAGCTCGATCGGGTTCCCTTGCTTGTCGTAGGTGTCGTGGATCACCTGGGCAGTCGGTTCGACGGCCCAAGGCACCAGGTACACGGCGTTCTGGTCGGGGCGGCAGATCATGTCGATGTCGGCCGGGTCGAGCAGTTCGTAATAGATGTCGTCTTCGACGTAGTCGCCGGTCACGGTCTGCAACAGAACGCTCTCTGGCAGGCGCATGCCTTTTTCGGCGATGAACTTGTTGGTCGGCGAAATCTTGCCCCGGGTGATGCCGGTCAAGTCGCCGATCATGCATTCGACTTCTGTGATCTTGTGGTCTTTCAACCAATCGGTGAGCTGGTCGAGGTTGTTGCTCATAAATGCCTCTGGGCTGAGTCTCCTGACGCATGTCAGGCAAGTTTGACGCACGGGGCGTCGCGTTAAAGGGGGCTTGTTTGTGCGCAGTGCCGGCTTACGCCTGGCACCGCGCATCGACAATGAAGGAGGAGCTTACCTGCCCTTTACGCTGGCGTTGCATTTCCTGTGCACATCCCGGGTGTGCGCAATCACGGGCACGGCGACGGGCGCGGTGCAGGCCGGGAGCAGGAAAGAGATCTATATTGAAAGCAGAACCGCTGAAGAGGATGCCCTTCCCTGCGTCCAGAATATCGGACGCCGGCGCCTGATCCGCCATGGACAAAGAGATCGCTGGCAGAATGCGAGCCTGGCTGTCGGCTGCGCTGCGGACGGACGTGTCGCCACTGATGTGATAAGCATGCAGACCGCACTGCACGGAGCAGTCGGTGACGCCGATTAACGGCAGGCGAGACATGAAGCACCCCGGTATTATTGCTGTTATGGGTTTGACCCGAGCTTAGCCTTGTTCATTTTTTTACACAACACCCCCGTAAAAAATACAACACGGCCTGCTCAAGCCTGCGGGTGGCACGTCTTTCACGGATAAAAAAATGCCCCAAAGTGCCCCGTAAATGCCCTCTCGGCGCTTTTTCGGGGCAAAAAAGGCCTCGCTTGACTTCGGCAGGCCGTTCGGGTTGACTGAAACCAGAAAAGATCAATGATTGATATTTTTAACAACAAAGGTGTTGCATCATGTCGGTACCCCCGCGTGCCGTTCAGCTTAACGAAGCGAACGCGTTCCTTAAGGAACATCCTGAGGTTCTGTACGTTGACCTTCTGATTGCGGATATGAATGGTGTGGTGCGCGGCAAGCGCATCGAACGCACCAGCCTCCACAAGGTTTACGAGAAAGGCATCAACCTGCCGGCCTCTCTATTTGCTCTGGATATCAATGGTTCGACGGTGGAAAGCACCGGCCTGGGCCTGGACATCGGCGACGCCGACCGTATCTGCTATCCAATCCCCGATACCCTGTGCAACGAGCCATGGCAGAAGCGCCCGACCGCGCAACTGTTGATGACCATGCACGAACTCGAAGGCGACCCTTTCTTCGCCGATCCGCGCGAAGTGCTCCGTCAAGTTGTTGCAAAGTTTGACGAGCTTGGCCTGACCATCTGCGCCGCGTTCGAACTCGAGTTCTACCTGATCGACCAGGAAAACGTGAACGGCCGCCCTCAGCCGCCACGCTCGCCGATCTCCGGCAAACGCCCGCATTCGACTCAGGTCTACCTGATCGACGACCTCGACGAATACGTCGACTGTCTCCAGGACATTCTGGAAGGCGCCAAAGAGCAAGGCATCCCGGCAGACGCCATCGTCAAGGAAAGTGCCCCGGCGCAGTTCGAAGTGAACCTGCACCACGTCGCCGACCCGATCAAGGCGTGCGATTACGCGGTCCTGCTCAAGCGTCTGATCAAGAACATCGCTTACGACCATGAAATGGACACCACCTTCATGGCCAAGCCGTACCCGGGTCAGGCAGGCAACGGTCTGCACGTCCACATCTCGGTTCTCGACAAAGAAGGCAAAAACATTTTTGCCAGCGAGGATCCCGAGCAGAACGCCGCGCTGCGTCACGCGATCGGCGGTGTGCTCGAGACCCTGCCCGCGCAGATGGCTTTCCTCTGCCCCAACGTCAACTCCTACCGTCGTTTCGGCGCGCAGTTCTACGTGCCGAACTCGCCGAGCTGGGGTCTGGACAACCGCACCGTGGCCCTGCGCGTACCGACCGGCTCCGCCGACGCGGTCCGCCTGGAGCACCGCGTGGCCGGCGCCGATGCCAACCCGTACCTGCTGATGGCTTCGGTGCTGGCGGGCGTGCATCACGGCCTGACCAACAAGATCGAGCCACCGGCCCCCACCGAAGGCAACAGCTACGAGCAGAACGAGCAGAGCCTGCCGAACAACTTGCGCGATGCCCTGCGCGAGCTGGACGACAGCGAGGTGATGGCCAAGTACATCGATCCGAAATACATCGATATCTTCGTCGCCTGCAAAGAGAGCGAGCTGGAGGAGTTCGAACACTCCATCTCCGACCTCGAGTACAACTGGTACCTGCACACCGTTTAAGCGGACTGCAGCAAAGGAAAACGCCGTTGGCTTCTCAGCCCGCGGCGTTTTTTTATTGGCCTCTGTGGCAGACATTCAAGCTCTGCGTACAATGCCCGCTGCCCCGCAGGAGACTTTCATGACGCGTCCCGCCCCCGTCCGCAAACCCCGTGCCCGCAGTCAGGCGCGGATCGATTCGATACTCGACGCCGCGCGCACGCTGCTGGCCGCCGAGGGCGTGGCGAGCCTGTCGATCTACAGCGTGGCCGAGCGCGCGCAGATTCCGCCCTCCTCGGTCTACCATTTCTTCGCCAGTGTCCCGGCGCTGCTTGAAGGCCTGACGGCGGATGTTCACGCCGCCTTCCGCGCCTGCCTGCAAGCACCGATCGATCACGAGGCCCTGCGTGACTGGCGCGACCTGTCCCGCCTGGTCGAGCAACGGATGCTGGAGATCTACGATGAAGACGCCGCCGCCCGCCAACTCATCCTTGCGCAGCACGGCCTTACCGAAGTCACCCAGGCCGACCGCCAGCACGACCTTGAACTGGGCGACCTGATGCACAAGCTGTTCGATCATCACTTCGAACTGCCGAGGCTGCCGGATGACGTGGACGTTTTCGCGCTGGCAATGGAGCTGGGCGACCGCGTCTACGCCCGCTCGGTGCAGCAGCACGGGCAGATCACCCCGCGCATGGCCGAGGAAGGCATGCGCGTGTTCGATGCCTATCTCGGGCTGTATCTGCCGCCCTATCTGCCCAAGAGAATTCTCTAGCGTCCTGATCGGCCTCTTCGCGAGCAAGCCCGCTCCCACATTTGGAATACCATCCCCTGTAGGAGCGGGCTTGCTCGCGAAGGCCGCACCGCCGATTTCCAGTCAGACACAAAAAACCCCGAAGGGCTCACACCCTTCGGGGTTGTTTTTGTCCCACGCTCTTACAACTTGGCGATGGACACCTCGGTGGATTTCACGAAGGCGATCACTTCGCTGCCGACCTCCAGTTCCAGCTCCTTGACCGAACGGGTGGTGATCACCGACGTGACAATGCCGGAGGCGGTCTGCACGTCGATTTCCGACAGCACGTCGCCGAGAACGATCTCCTTGATCGCGCCTTTGAACTGGTTGCGTACGTTGATGGCTTTGATAGTCATGGCATTGATTCCTGTCGTTTGCTTGAGTTATTGAGCCCAACGCAGTTGCGTAGGCAAGGGTGAAACGGGTTCCGGCGCCGGCGGCTCGCCGGGCAGGGACAACACACGATTGAGCACTTCGGTTTCCAGCGCGGCCAGGCGATGGGAGCCACGCACCCGAGGGCGCGGCAGGTCCACTTGCAGGTCGAGGCCGACTTCGCCGTCCTCGATCAGAATCACCCGGTCGGCAATCGCCACCGCTTCGCTGACGTCGTGGGTCACCAGCAACACGGTGAAACCATGCTGTTGCCAGAGACGTTCGATCAGTTGCTGCATCTCGATCCGGGTCAGCGCATCCAGCGCACCCAGCGGCTCGTCGAGCAGCAACAGACGCGGTTGATGAATCAGCGCCCGGGCCAGCGCCACGCGCTGCTTCTGACCGCCGGACAGTGCCGCCGGCCATTCATGGGCGCGATCGGCGAGGCCGACTGCATCCAGCGCCTGCAAGGCTTGCGCACGCCAGTTGCCTTTAAGGCCGAGACCGACGTTGTCGATGATCTTTTTCCACGGCAGCAGTCGCGCTTCCTGGAACATCAACCGGGTGTCGTCCCGCGCATCGCTGAGCGGTGCAGCCCCGGCGAGCAAATCACCGCCGGTGGGTTGATCGAGGCCGGCGAGCAGACGCAGCAACGTACTTTTGCCGCAGCCACTGCGCCCGACCACGGCGACGAATTGCCCCGCCGGAATGTGCAGGTCGATGTCACGCAGCACCTGCCGCGAACCGAAGGTTTTTTGCAGGTTGCGCAGCGCCAGCGGAATTCCGCGCAGCAGACGTGGAGGTTGTTGAGCGGTCATGCCGCACCTCCTTTCGCCACTTGATACGCCGGATGCCAGCGCAGCCACACACGTTCAAGTCCACGGGCTGCAAGGTCGGCCAGTTTGCCGAGCACCGCGTAGAGCAGAATCGCCAGCACCACCACGTCGGTTTGCAAGAACTCGCGGGCGTTCATCGCCAGATAACCGATGCCGGAGCTGGCGGAGATGGTTTCCGCCACGATCAGCGTCAGCCACATGAAGCCCAGTGCGAAGCGCACGCCGACCAGAATCGAAGGCAACGCGCCCGGCAGAATCACCTGCCAGAACAGGCTGAAGCCGGACAGGCCATAACTGCGCGCCATCTCCACCAGCGCCGGATCGACGTTGCGGATGCCGTGGTACGTGTTGAGGTAGATCGGGAACAGCGTCCCGAGCGCCACCAGGAAAATCTTCGCCGACTCATCGATGCCGAACCACAGGATCACCAGTGGAATCAACGCCAGGTGCGGTACGTTGCGGATCATCTGCACCGAGCTGTCGAGCAGGCGTTCGCCCCACTTCGACAGGCCGGTGATGAAACCCAGCACCAGACCGATGCTGCCACCGATGGTGAAGCCCAGCGCGGCGCGCCAGCCGCTGATCGCCAGGTGCGTCCAGATTTCACCGCTGCGCACCAGACTCACGCCGGCTTCGATCACCGCCACCGGCGCCGGCAGAATCCGCGTCGACAGCCAGCCCGCCGACACCGACAACTGCCACACCGCCAGCAACAACACCGGCAACGCCCAGGGCGCGAGGCTGTGGATAAATTTCTTCATGGCGGCGCCTCAGCTCTGGGACGCGGCTTTGGGAAGAATGTCGTTGGCCACCATCTCGCCGAACGGGCTGACGTAACCGGCGCTTTTAGGCAATTCCGGACGCTCGACGTCGAGGTGCGGGAACAGCAACTCGGCGACGCGATACGACTCTTCGAGGTGTGGATAACCGGAAAAGATGAAGGTATCGATACCCAGATCCGCGTATTCCTTCACCCGCGCCGCCACGGTCGGGCCGTCGCCGACCAGCGCCGTGCCGGCACCGCCGCGCACCAGACCGACGCCGGCCCACAGGTTCGGGCTGACTTCGAGATTGTCGCGGCTGCCACCGTGCAGCGCGGCCATGCGCTGCTGGCCGACCGAATCGAACCGCGCCAGCGAAGCCTGGGCGCGCTTGATGGTGTCGTCGTCCAGATGCGAGATCAGGCGATCCGCCGCCTGCCAGGCTTCAGCGTTGGTTTCCCGCACGATCACGTGCAGACGGATGCCGAAGCGCACGGTGCGCCCAAGCTTGGCCGCTTTGGCGCGAACCTGTTCGATCTTCTCGGCTACGGCTGCGGGCGGCTCGCCCCAGGTCAGGACCATTTCCACTTGTTCGGCGGCCAGATCCTGCGCCGCTTCCGACGAACCACCGAAGTACAGCGGTGGACGCGGTTGCTGGATCGGCGGATAGAGCAATTTGGCGCCCTTCACGCTGATGTGCTCGCCGTCGTAATCCACGGTTTCGCCTTCCAGCACGCGGCGCCAGATCCGGGTGAATTCCACCGAGGCCTGATAGCGCGCTTCGTGATCGAGGAACAGACCGTCGCCGGCCAACTCTTCCGGATCGCCACCGGTCACCAGGTTGAACAGCGCACGACCGCCGGACAGTCGATCCAGCGTCGCGGCCTGACGCGCCGCCACCGTCGGGGAAATGATCCCGGGGCGCAGGGCGACAAGGAATTTCAGACGCTGGGTCACCGGGATCAACGATGCCGCCACCAGCCACGAATCCTCGCAGGAGCGGCCGGTGGGAATCAGTACGCCGCCAAAACCCAGTCGATCCGCCGCTTGCGCGACCTGTTGCAGATAGCCGTGGTCGACGGCGCGGGCGCCTTCGGCGGTGCCAAGGTAATGGCCGTCGCCGTGGGTTGGCAGGAACCAGAAGATGTTGAGGCTCATGGAGTGGTCTCCTTGGGGATTCGATTTACTGGGCTTGGGTGACCGAGCTTTGGGCCACAGCGGCCGGCGGGGTCCAGATCACGTCCTTGATGCTCAACGGCTTGGGAATCAGCTTGAGCTGGTAGAAGGTGTCGGCGATTTTCTGTTGTGCGGCGACCACTTCCGGGGTCAGGAACAGCGCGCCGTAGCCCTGGCGTTTCACCGAGGTCAGGGTGATGTCTGCCGGCAGGCCGAGCAGCGGCGACACCTGTTGAGTCACGTCTTGCGGGTTGGCCTTGGACCACTCGCCCACGGCGCGCACTTCTTCCACGAGGGTCTTGATTACCTCGGGATTTTTCTGTGCGTAGGGTTTGGTCGCCAGGTAGAACTGGTGGTTGTCGACGATGCCTTTGCCGTCACGCAGGGTGTGCGCTTGCAGTTGCTTCTCGGCGGCGGCCTGGTACGGATCCCAGATGACCCAGGCGTCGACGCTGCCACGTTCGAACGCGGCGCGGGCATCGGCCGGCGGCAGGAATACGGTTTGAATGTCGGTGTACTTGAGGCCGGCGTCTTCCAGCGCGCGCACCAGCAGGTAGTGGACGTTGGAGCCTTTGTTCAGGGCGACTTTCTTGCCCTTGAGATCCGCCACCGATTTGATCGGCGAATCTTTCGGCACGAGGATCGCTTCGCTGTTCGGCGCTGGCGGCTCATAGGCCACGTAGAGCAGATCGGCACCGGCAGCCTGGGCGAAGACTGGCGGAGTTTCGCCGGTGACGCCGAAGTCGATCGAGCCGACGTTCAGGCCTTCCAGCAGTTGCGGGCCGCCGGGGAATTCAGTCCATTGCACGTCGACGCCTTGGGCGGCGAGGCGTTTCTCGAGCGTGCCTTTGGCTTTGAGCAGCACCAGCGTGCCGTATTTCTGATAACCGATTCTTAGCGTCTCGGCCTGAGCTTGAGTGATGGCGCCGAAGGACACAGCCGCAGCAAACAGAGCGACCAGACCACGACGCAAAAATACAGTGCGCATAGCGCTCTCCTTTTTGCTGTTGGGTTTTGGCTGCACCTGCTTGGCCGTTGGCGGCTGAGTAAGGTGAGTACTTCAAGTTTCGGTATGGCTCAAATGCTCCAGCGAGCACTCAACAAACGTTCGTTCAACAGCCCCGGATCCAGCGGCTTCGGCCGGCGGGCCATGGCGCTGACAAACTGGTCCAGCGCTTCATGCAACCGCTGCTCCAGAGCCGGCGCCAACTGCGCCTGGGCACTGCCTTCGCCATAGGCGATCTGGCTGTCCTCGGCAAAAATCCCTTGCAGCATTTCCTGGGCCTTCAACGCCGACAGCACAGGCTTGAGGGCGTAATCGACCACCAGCATGTGGGCGATACTGCCGCCGGTGGCCATCGGCAGGACAATCTTGTGGTTCAGCGCGCGCTCGGGCAGCAGATCCAGCAAGGTCTTCAGGGCGCCGGAGAACGACGCCTTGTAGACCGGTGTGGCGATCAGCAGGCCATCGGCGTTTTCAATCTGTTGCAGCAGGTCGAGCACCTTCGGGCTGTCGAAGCGGGCGTGGAGCAGGTCTTCGGCCGGGAAGTCCCGTACCTGATAACTCACCACTTCCACCCCTTGCTGCTGCAACCAGCGTTGCGAGCGCTCCAGCAACACCCCGGAGCGAGAACGTTGACTGGGACTGCCACCGAGTGAGACGACCAGCATTCAGACGATTCCTTGCACGTTACAGGCGATTCGCGGGTTGCGATCTCGCTTCGATGTGAGTGACCTTACCAGCTGATTCATATATCCATAAATCATATTTATTCATTTGGTTATGCTATTTAGAGATATTGGATTGAGGTTTTTCCAGACGAAAAAAAAGGCCGTCGAAACGGCCTGAAATTCCCTGCATCGTGGTTCTGAACTCTGTGTCGCTCAAGCCGACGCCTTCGTCGGAACGCCGCCCGGAACAAGCCCGCTCCCACAGGGGAACGCATTCCAGAATGTGGGAGCGGGCTTGCTCGCGAAAGCGGTGGTGACTACACCGCTAAATTTATTGATTCACTTGTTCGGCTGTGGGGTGAGGCGCAGGTACGGTTTCACCGCGCGATAGCCCTTCGGAAAGCGTTGCTTGATTTCGTCTTCGTCCTTGAGCGACGGCACGATCACCACCTCTTCACCGTCCTGCCAGTTGGCCGGGGTGGCCACCTTGTAGTTGTCGGTGAGCTGCAGCGAATCGATCACCCGCAGGATCTCGTGGAAGTTGCGCCCGGTGCTCGCCGGGTAGGTGATGGTCAGGCGGATCTTCTTGTTCGGATCGATCACGAACAGCGAGCGCACGGTCAGGGTGTCGCTGGCGTTCGGGTGGATCAGGTCATAGAGATCCGAGACCTTGCGATCGGCATCGGCCAGGATCGGAAAGTTGACGATGGTGTTCTGGGTTTCGTTGATGTCCTCGATCCACTTGTGGTGCGAGTCCACCGGGTCGACCGACAGTGCGATGGCCTTCACGCCACGCTTGGTGAATTCGTCCTTGAGCTTGGCAGTGAAGCCCAGCTCGGTGGTGCAGACCGGGGTGAAGTCTGCCGGGTGGGAAAACAACACGCCCCAGCTATCGCCCAGCCATTCGTGGAAACGAATCTTGCCGGCGCTGGAATCCTGTTCGAAATCGGGGGCGATATCGCCAAGTCTGAGGCTCATGGTGCTGCTCCTGATGAGTGGTGGGAGACCTCAACTGTAGCTCGGGATTTCATCTTCTGAAAAAGAATATATAACTAGATATTTATATCCTTTAAGAATATTAAACTTCTGTTCACTGGACGCTTGCCGGGAACGCGTCGAACATCGGCCCCGAGGTTCGAGAAGGCCTTGAGTTGCTGCAAAGAGGGAAATGTCGGGAAAGGTCTACGGGGGTGGGCCGGACCCGAAAACGCAAAAGCCCCGTCCGGCGCGATGCCGGACGGGGCTTTTTTACTTCGGGCTTTTTACATCAGTGCAGGAGCGCGCTATTACAGCAGCGGGATCGAGTAGCTGACGATCAGGCGGTTTTCGTCCTGGTCACGCTGACCAGGAATGTCGTTGCGCCAGGTAGCGTTTTTCCACATGAAACCCAGGTTCTTGGCTGGGCCTTCCGGAATCACGTAACCGATGGTCAGGTCGCGTTCCCACTCGGAGTTGCCATTGCCGTTCTCACGACGGTTGGAACCCACGGTGTCGATGTCGCTGCCACGCAGGTAGACCATACCGGCAGTCAGGCCTGGCAGGCCGACTTTGGCGAAGTCATACGAGTAGCGAGCTTGCCAGGTTTTCTCGCCGGCACGACCGAACTTCTGGATCTGCATGTCGGTGATGGTGTAGTTCGACGAACCGTCGCCCTGGTTCAGCCAAGGGAAGTCGGAGCTGCCGTTGGAAACCTGATAGCCGCCACCGAAGGTGTGACCTTCAACGGTGTACAGGAACAGGCCGCTGTACAGGTTGTTGTCGATCGGGCCTTTGCCGCTGACGTTGCCGACATAGTTACCGTTGCCAAAGTAGGCCGCGGTGTTGTGGTTGGCGCCATCGTCGCTGCTGTGGAAGTAACGGAAGTCAGACTTCAGCACGCCCGGGCCGATTGCCCAGTTGTGAACCAGACCCAGGAAGTGTTGCTTGTAGAAGTCTTCCAGGTTGCCGTAGTAGTACTGGGCAGTCAGGTCCTTGGTGATCTTGTAGTCACCACCGGCGTAGTAGAACTTGTTGCTGTTGGCTACGCGAGCGTTCGCACCGCCAATGGACAGGTTCTCGTTGTTGCTGGAGTTACGACCTTTCACAGCTTCGATTTGACCTGCGACCAGGGACAGGTCCTTGATCTCGCCGGAAGTGATCTGACCGCCCTGCCAGGTTTGTGGCAGCAGACGACCGTCGTTGGTCACGATAACCGGGTTCTTCGGCTGCAGCGTACCCAGCTTCAGTTCGGTCTGGGAGATCTTGGCCTTGGCGGTCAGGCCCAGGCTCGAGAAGTTATCAACAGCTTCGCCGTTGGACTTGCTCGGGAACACAGTGCCACCGTAGGACGTCGAGGTTGCACCGTTGGTGCCACCGCCCGAATCCAGACGCACGCCCAGCAGGCCGATGGCGTCGATACCGAAGCCTACGGTGCCTTGGGTGTAACCGGAGATGAAACGCAGATCGAAGCCTTGGCCCCACTCTTCGTTCTTGCTCTGCACGCCAGAGGCAGTTTTGGCAGCGCTGTCGCGGTTGTCGGTGTTGATGTAGAAGTTACGCAGCCCCAATGTGGCCTTGCTGTCTTCGATGAAACCGGCTGCGCCTGCCTGCTGCGCAATAACCCCTACGGCCACGGCCAGGGCCAAGGTGGACTTGTTCATGTATCGCTCCTCTCGTTTCTAATTCTTGTGTTCCTGGTCCGGAGTCTGACGCCCCTGGATCCTAAGATGCGCGATTAGCACCAGACCGTGACTGACAAGTCAATCGTAACCTTGTGTGTCTACGACCAAGGTCTAATCGCAGTTATTTGGTCCCTGCAGGGTAAAGACTTCCAGATAAACCCAAAAAGAATTTATTCATCCTTTTTCATAACATTCAGGAATATGACGAAATAGTGGCCAACTGTGCCGGGATACAGTGTATCGGCGACTAAGCTCATTCCTAAATGGTATTTATTGGCCTTTTTTTAGATCGTTTAGCTTTGGCGAAACCCCGATTCGTCAAACCCTATCGAAAAGGCGACGCCATCATGGCCAAACGGGCACTATCCAGTCAATTTGTTACAGTTTGTGTGTCAGCTCTGATTTCTTTTTCTGTCCATGCTTCCAGTCTCACTGTCGGCTATCAGACCGGCATCGATCCAAGCAAAGTCCCCCAGGCCGACGGCGTTTACGAGCAGACCATAGGCGAAAAAATCGACTGGCGCCGTTTCAATAGCGGCCCGGAAGTAGTGACAGCCATCGCTTCCGGCGATGTGCAGATCGGCAACCTCGGCTCCAGTCCGCTGGCAGCCGCCGCCTCACGCAATCTGCCGATCGTTGCCTTCATCGTCTCGGCGCAGATCAATACCGCCGAAGCGTTGGTGGTGCGCAACGGCAGTGGTATCAACAAGCCCGAAGACCTGATCGGCAAGACCATCGCCACCCCGTTCGTCTCCACCTCCCACTACAGCCTGCTCGGCGCACTCAAGCACTGGGGCCTGGACACCTCGAAAGTCAAAGTGGTGAACCTGCAACCCGCAGAAATCGCGGCTGCGTGGAAGCGCGGCGACATTGATGGCGCCTTCGTCTGGTCGCCGGCGCTGGGCGAAATCCGCAAGACCGGCAAGACCCTGACCGATGCCGCCCAGGTCGGCCAGTGGGGCGCACCGACCTTCGAAGTCTGGGTGGCACGCAAGGACTTTGCCGAGAAACATCCTGAGGTCGTGGCCAGGTTCGCCAAGGTGACCCTGGACTCGTTCGCCGACTATGCCGCCCATAAAGACAGCTGGACCGCCGACTCGGTACCGGTGCAGAAAATCGCCAAACTGACCGGTGCCAACGCCGCGGATGTCCCGGAACTGCTCGCGGGTTCGGCATTCCCGGACGCCAAGGCACAACAGACTGCGGCGCTGCTGGATGGCGGCACGGCGAAGGCGATTGGTGAGACGGCGAAATTTTTGAAGGAACAGGGCAAGGTCGAAAGCGTTTTGCCTGACTACTCGCCTTATGTCAGTGCGAAGTTTGTCGCGGAGTAAAGGATTTGCCCCCACCTGCCGCGTGGGGGCAATCGCTCATCACAGAGACTTTTCGAAAATCTTCGAATTGCGCTGATAGTTGTACAGAGAAGCCCGAGCCGCCGGCAGGCGCTCGACGCTGCTCGGCTCGAAACCGCGCTCGCGGAACCAGTGGGCAGTGCGGGTGGTGAGGACGAACAGAGTCTTCAAACCCTGCGCCCGGGCACGGGTCTCGATGCGCTCGAGCAATTCGTCGCCACGACCGCCATGGCGGTATTCAGGATTCACCGCCAGGCACGCCAGCTCGCCGGCATCCGAATCGGCAATCTGATACAGCGCCGCACAGGCGATGATCATCCCTTCACGCTCGACCACACTGAACTGCTCGATCTCACGCTCCAGCACTTCGCGGGAACGACGCACCAGAATGCCCTGCTCTTCCAGCGGACTGATCAGGTCAAGCAAACCGCCGACGTCTTCAATCGCCGCCTCGCGCACCAGTTCGAATTGCTCCTGGGCCACCAGCGTACCGCCACCGTCGCGGGTGAACAGTTCGGTCAGCAGCGCGCCGTCCTCGGCATAACTGACGATATGGCTGCGCGCCACACCGCCACGGCAGGCTTCGGCGGCGGCATCCAGCAATTCCGCCTGATAGTTGCTGCCCAGACGCTGCAAATGCGCCGGCACCTGTTGCGGACGCAGCTCGCGCACCAGTTTGCCGTTTTCGTCGATCAGACCGAGGTCGGCGCCGAACAGCAGCAGTTTGTCGGCGCCCAGATCGATGGCGGCGCGAGTGGCGACGTCTTCGCAGGCGAGGTTGAAGATTTCACCGGTCGGCGAGTAACCCAGCGGCGAGAGCAGCACGATGGAGCGCTCGTCGAGCAGACGGTTGATACCCTTGCGGTCGACCCGGCGCACTTCGCCGGTGTGGTGATAGTCGACGCCTTCCAGTACGCCGATCGGCCGTGCGGTCACCAGGTTGCCACTGGCTACCCGCAGGCGCGAGCCCTGCATCGGCGACGAAGCCATGTCCATCGACAGCCGCGCTTCGATGGCGATGCGCAACTGGCCGACCGCGTCGATCACGCACTCAAGGGTTGCGGCATCGGTGATGCGCATGCCGTGGTGGTAATGCGGGGTCAGGCCACGGGCGGCGAGGCGGGTTTCGATCTGCGGACGGGAGCCATGGACCAGCACCAGTCGCACGCCGAGACTGTGCAGCAGCACGATGTCATGGACGATGTTGCCGAAGTTCGGATGCTCCACGCCGTCGCCGGGCAGCATGACGACGAAGGTGCAGTCGCGGTGGGCATTGATATAAGGAGACGCGTGGCGAAGCCAATTGACGTATTCGGGCATGAACCTGGGCCTGTAATAAATAGCAGCCGGAAAAGGGGCGAAACGGAAAACGCACAGCGGGCTGATGGTTATCGTCGGAACAGGCTTGGCGACACGCGCGCTCTCCTCATGAATACGGGTTGGCAGGACGGCAATTTATACAGCTTTGAGACAGTAATGTTCGATCAACTGCCGCAATAGATGCACGGTAGGCTGCAAACGTGACATTTCAAGGTACTCGTCCGGCTGATGCGCACAGGCAATATCACCAGGGCCGAGCACAATGGTTTCACAGCCAAGGCGCTGAAGATAAGGCGCTTCGGTGCCGAACGCTACCGCTTCGGCCGCGTGGCCGGTGAGTTTTTCGGCAATTCGCACCAGCTCCGCGTCTTCTGCCTGCTCGAACGGCGGCACTTCGGGGAACAGCGGCGCGTAATCGATCTTCACCTGATGCCGTTCAGCGACCGGGTTGAGCTTGCGCAGGATCTCGGCCCGCAGCACTTTCGGGTCCATTCCCGGCAACGGCCGCAGATCGAACTCCAGCGAACACTGGCCACAGATGCGGTTGGGGTTGTCGCCACCATGGATGCAGCCGAAGTTCATGGTCGGCTGCGGCACGCTGAACTGCGGATTGTTGAATTCGCGCTGCCACAGCAGGCGCAGGCCGCGCAGTTCACCCATGGCATCGTGCATCGCCTCGAGAGCGCTGTGCCCCAGACGCGGATCCGACGAATGGCCGCTCTGCCCGAGGATATCGATGCGCTCCATCATGATGCCCTTGTGCATGCGGATCGGCTTGAGGCCGGTCGGCTCGCCGATCACCGCCGCGCGCCCGATTGGACGCCCGGCCTCGGCCAGCGCCCGGGCGCCGGACATCGAGCTTTCTTCATCGCAGGTGGCGAGAATCAGCAGCGGTTGCCTGAACGGCTGGTCGAGCAGCGGCTGCACAGCCTCGATGATCAGGGCGAAAAAACCCTTCATGTCGCAACTGCCGAGGCCGACCCAGCGGCCGTCGACTTCGGTGAGTTTCAGCGGATCGGTTTTCCACAGCGCATCGTCGTACGGCACCGTGTCACTGTGCCCGGCCAGCACCAGCCCGCCGGGACCGCTGCCGAAACTGGCGAGCAGGTTGAACTTGCCGGGGCTGACCTGCTGGATGTCGCAACTGAAGCCCAGATCTCCCAGCCATCCGGCGAGCAGATCGATCACCGCCCGGTTGGATTGATCCAGGTTCGGCTGGGTGCAACTGACCGACGGCGCGGCGATCAGTGCAGCGAACTGGTCTTGCATGGATGGCAAAGGCATCGCTGACTCCAACTCCCGGATTGAAGTCCATCATAGAACCATCCGGCGCCGAGAATAAACCGCCGCAAGGCGTAGGAAGGTTCAGTCCTGTACACTGCACGACCTTGGCAGCCACACATTCCCCCGGCTGCGCTCCCGATCCTGGATTTTCCGGCCATGCAGAAAGAAACCGAAATCAAACTCCGCGTCAGCCGCGAAACCCTCGCCGCCCTGCGCGAGCACCCTCTCCTGAAAAAACGCAACAAAAGTGGCTGGGAACGCCGTGAGTTGATGAATCAGTACTTCGACACGCCCGAGCGTGACCTGGCCCGGGCCAAGGTTGCCCTGCGCCTGCGCAAGGACGGCGAAGAAGTGATCCAGACCCTCAAGACCCGTGGCCAGAGCGTTGCCGGTCTGTCCGAGCGTAACGAATACGACTGGCACCTGCCCAAAGCCAAACTCGACGTGAAGAAACTCGACGGCGAATGCTGGCCCGAGTCCCTCGCCGAGCTGGACAAGAAAACCCTGAAGCCGATCTTCACCACCGATTTCGTCCGCGAGCGCGCCGAAATCGCCTGGGGCCGTGGCAAGACCAAAGTGGTCATCGAGGCCGCTCTGGACCTGGGCCACGTAGTGGTCGGCAAGCAGAAAGAAGAAATCTGCGAGCTGGAACTGGAACTGCGCGAAGGCGAACCTGCCGCGCTGCTGGAACTGGCCGCCGAACTGGCCGAAACCCTGGCCCTGATGCCGTGCGACATCAGCAAGGCCGAGCGCGGCTATCGCCTGTACGACGCCAACAGCTACTCGCTGAGCCTGCCGGCACCGGCCATCACCGCTGAAACCCCGCTGGACGACGCTTTCGCTGCCCTGAGCTGGCACTTGCTCGGCAGCAGCCAGCGTCTGGCCGAACAGTATCGTTTCAACGGCCACTGGCGCCTGCTGCAGGACTGGGTCGAGAACCTCGCGGAAATGCGCGCCCTGCTCAGCAGCCTCGGCCAGGCCGCGCCGCGTCAGTCGACCCACGACCTGCGCGTTGCGCTGGACGCCCTGCTGGAAGACTGGCGTCCGCTGGTACAAGTCGGCCTTGAAGACGAAGATGTGCGTAAAGCCGCACCGGAGCAGTTCCTCGAAGAACTGGAAGATCCGCGCTGGGGCCTGTTCTCGCTGAACGCTTCGCGCTGGTTGCTGGCCCGCACCTGGGCGGCTGATCGCAACACCCGTGGCAACCGCCAGGGCGCTGCGCAATTGAGCAGCTGGCTGCCGCGCCTGCTGGGCGAAGAAGCCACTTCGCTGCAACTGCAGCGTTATCAGCAGCAGCCGGAAGATCTGGCCGAGCAACTGCCACGCATCGAACGCATCCAAGTCTGGCTGCACCACGCGCGCAGCGTGCTGGAGATCCCGGAAATGGATCGCCTGTACGGCGAACTGAACAAACTGGCGCAACTGGCCAACGAGCCGACCATCACCGATGAACTGCTCGATGCACGCAAACATCAGGCGATTGCGGTTTACCAGAATCGCGCCTGGAAAATGCTGCTGCGCATGTAATCCCCGGATGATGATCGTTCCCGCTCACGGGAACGATCATCAGCGCAGGACCGGCAGGCTAGTCGTCGACTTGATCTCCGACAGCGCCACGATCGAGTTCACCTCCTGAATCCCCGGCACCAGCGACAGCTTCTCGAAGAAGAAGCGCTCATACGCCTCGATGTCCGCCGCGACAATCCGCAACAGAAAGTCCACCGCCCCCATCAATACGTAACACTCCAGCACTTCGGGGAAACCGCGAATCGCCTCGGTGAATTCGGTGAAGTTCGAACGGCCGTGGGCGTTGAGTTTGATTTCGGCGAAGATCTGCGTGTTCAGGCCGATTTTCTTGCGATCGAGCAAGGTCACCTGACCACGAATGATCCCCTCCTCCTTCATCCGTTGAATCCGTCGCCAGCACGGCGACTGCGACAGACCCACCTGTTCGGCGATCTGTGCGCTGGACAGGGAAGCGTCCTCTTGCAGCAGGGCGAGAATACGCCGGTCGTAGCTGTCCAGCTCACTGTGCATAAATAATCCTCAAAATCGGACAATGGCGAATTGATCTTCCTCATCAATCGCCTGACCAGCTCATCTTAGACAAGAAATGCCCGGCATCGGATGTAAAAATTCCTCCACTGATTCCGGAGACCTGCCATGCCACACCTCGAAGCCGTCAACACCCCAGCGCCCCGTGCCGATGTGTGGAACGCCAGCAACGCCCACTGCCACGCGCAGTACCAGATACTGGCCGAGGCTGAGCCGGATCTGTTGGTACGTGTGCTGAACCTGTTCGCCTTGCAGTTCCTCACCCCGGAGCAGGTCAGTGTCCAGCGTCTGGACGATCTGCTGTCGATCGACATCGTCATGGGCGGCCTGAGCTGGCATCGCGCCCGGGTGATCGCGGAAAAACTTCGTAACCTGATCAGTGTCTGCTCGGTCAACCTGCAAAACCCCGACGCGGCGTGGGGTGCGCCGGCTCAGGCAACAGGCTGACAAAACCGGAAACGCCTTTGTCGGGTAGTGGCCCAACGGTAGGCGGGGCCACGACTATCCTTTGCGGACTGTCGTTCAAAAGGAGCCCGCATGTCCGTTCAACTCGCCACTCAGGACCGCTGGCTGGATCTCAATGATGTATTGCGTGAACTGGTCGCCCAGGGCTTCATCAGCCAGGACTCGGCCGAACAGGCGCTGAATGCGCGCCGCCGCCAGGCGACCCTCGGGCAGGTTCACCCGCTTGAATTCATCGCCAGCCAGCAACTGGAGGACCTCAGCCGTCCGGGCAGACACCTGGACCTCGAAAGCCTGACCCTGTGGCTGGCGCAGCAGGCCGGCCAGCCATACCTGCGCATCGATCCGCTGAAGATCAACGTCGCCGCCATCACGCCGCTGATGTCCTATGCCTTTGCCCAGCGCCACAAGATCCTTGCGGTGTCGGTCGACCGCGACGCGGTGACCGTGGCCAGCGCCCAGCCCTACGTCAATGGCTGGGAAGCCGACCTGACCCACGTGCTGAAACTGCCGGTCAAACGGGTGGTGGCCAACCCGGCGGACATTCAGCGTTTCAGCGTCGAGTTCTTTCGCCTCGCCAAATCGGTCAGCGGCGCCAGTAACGCCGACCAGCCGGGCAGCAACCTCGGCAACTTCGAACAACTGCTCAACCTTGGCGCCAGCGATCAGGAGCCGGACGCCAACGACGCGCACATCGTCAACATCGTCGACTGGCTGTTCCAGTACGCCTTCCAGCAGCGCGCCAGCGATATCCACATCGAGCCGCGGCGCGAGCAAGGCACGGTGCGTTTTCGCATCGACGGTGTGCTGCACAACGTTTATCAGTTCCCGCCACAGGTGACGATGGCCATCGTCAGTCGCCTGAAAAGCCTCGGCAGAATGAATGTCGCCGAGAAGCGCAAACCCCAGGACGGCCGGGTCAAGACCAAGACACCGGACGGCGGCGAAGTCGAGTTGCGGTTGTCGACCCTACCCACCGCGTTCGGCGAAAAAATGGTGATGCGGATCTTCGACCCGGAAGTGCTGCTCAAGGATTTCGATCAGCTGGGGTTTTCCGCCGAAGACCTGCGCCGCTGGCAGGACATGACCCGCCAGCCCAACGGCATCATTCTGGTGACCGGGCCGACCGGTTCGGGCAAGACCACCACGCTCTACACCACCCTGAAAAAGCTGGCGACCCCGGAAATCAACCTCTGCACCATCGAAGACCCGATCGAGATGGTCGAGCCGGCCTTCAACCAGATGCAGGTGCAGCACAACATCGA
This sequence comes from Pseudomonas fluorescens, assembly GCF_012974785.1. Lineage (GTDB taxonomy): Bacteria > Pseudomonadota > Gammaproteobacteria > Pseudomonadales > Pseudomonadaceae > Aquipseudomonas > Aquipseudomonas fluorescens_BT. The sequence continues at coordinate 6,018,279 of NZ_CP027561.1, forward strand.
CCTGACCTTTGCCGCCGGGGTACGGGCACTGATGCGGCAGGACCCGGACATCATCATGATCGGCGAGATCCGCGACCTGGAGACCGCCGAAATGGCCATCCAGGCTGCGTTGACCGGGCACCTGGTGCTATCGACCCTGCACACCAACGACGCACCCAGCGCCATCAGCCGCCTGCTGGAACTCGGCGTGCCGCATTACCTGATCAAGGCCACGGTGCTCGGGGTCATGGCTCAGCGTCTGGTGCGCACGTTATGCCCGCACTGCAAGGCGCCGCTGCCCATCGGCGAAGAAGACTGGCAAACCCTGACCCGGCCGTGGCAGGCACCACTGCCGGGCAACGCACAACGGGCCATCGGTTGCCTGGAATGCCGCGACACCGGTTATCACGGTCGCGCCGGGGTCTACGAAATCATGCAACTGACCGACAGCCTCAAAGGGCTGATCAGCCCCGACACCGATTTGACCGCGCTCCGGCGCCAGGCTTTCAAGGAAGGCATGCGCAGCCTGCGATTGTCCGGCGCGCAGAAAGTCGCGGCGGGGCTGACGACCATCGAGGAGGTGCTGCGGGTGACACCGCAGAGTGAGCAGAAATAGCCTGTCACGGAACCGGATCGCCGAATTGGCGATCCAAGCCGTTATTCAACACCAGTGGAGTCATCCCTCATGCGTCTCAAACTTGCTGTCGCCACCCTTGCCCTGCTGTCTCTGCCCGTCGGTTCGGCAATGGCTGACAGCTTTTGGCGTAACGTCATTTCGTCCGGCGCCACCACCGGCTCGACGTACCTGACCTTCAAGGATCACAAGCTGATCGTCGCCGCCCAGGACGACGCCGGCAGCTTCGTTGCCAGCGATGGCGGCATCCGTGGCCCCTATCTGGAAGCCGCCATGCAGAAAGTCCGCGCCGATAACCCGGGCCTGCAGGCAACGGACATGGAACTGGCGAACGCGATTCTGGCGAAGAACGCCGTGGCGTCGGAATAAACCTGTCGCCCACAAACATGCCGCTCACATGAGCGGCATTTTTTTGCCCGTCAATCAGCGGTAATCGTCTACCGGCACACACGCGCAGAACAGGTTGCGGTCGCCGTAGACGTTGTCCACCCGGTTTACCGCCGGCCAGTACTTGTGCGCTCTGGTATGCGCATCCGGCGTAATGCCCTGCTCAATGCTGTAGGGCCGTTCCCAGACACCAGTGACATCGGCCAGCGTATGCGGTGCACGCTTGAGCGGATTGTCCTCGGCCGGCCAGTTGCCATTCTGCACTTCGGTGATTTCCGCGCGAATACTCAACATGGCACCGATGAAACGGTCCAGCTCAGCCTTGGACTCACTCTCGGTCGGCTCGACCATCAGCGTCCCCGGTACCGGGAACGACATGGTCGGCGCGTGGAAGCCGTAATCCATCAGGCGCTTGGCGATGTCTTCCTCACTGATGCCGGTCTGCGCTTTCAGCGGCCGCAGATCCAGAATGCACTCGTGGGCGACCCGATCATTGCGACCGGTGTAGAGCACCGCAAAGGCGCCGGACAAGTGCTGCGCCAGGTAATTGGCCGCGAGAATCGCCACTTCGCTGGCGTCCGCCAGTTGCGGCCCCATCATCGCAATGTACATCCAGCTGATCGGCAAAATGCTCGCACTGCCCCAGGGCGCGGCACTCACGGCACCGTTCTGCGGCTGCGGCCCGTCGATCGGCACCACCGGATGATTGGCGACGAACGGCGCCAGATGCGCGCGCACGCCAATCGGCCCCATGCCCGGCCCGCCTCCGCCGTGAGGAATGCAGAAGGTCTTGTGCAGGTTCATGTGTGACACGTCGGCGCCAATGTCCGCCGGCCGGGCCAGGCCGACCTGGGCATTGAGGTTGGCGCCGTCCATGTAAACCTGACCGCCGTGCTTGTGGATAACTTCGCAGATTTCGCTGATGCCCTCCTCGTACACGCCGTGAGTCGACGGATACGTCGCCATCAGGCACGACAACTTGTCCCCGGCCTCGGCAGCCTTGGTCTTCAAATCCTCCAGATCGACGTTACCGGCCTCGTCGCACTCGACGATCACCACGCGCATCCCGGCCATTTGCGCCGAGGCCGGGTTGGTGCCGTGGGCCGAGGACGGAATCAGGCAGACATCGCGCCCGCCCTGCTGACGGCTTTCGTGATATTTGCGGATCGCCAACAACCCGGCGTATTCGCCCTGAGCGCCGGAATTGGGCTGCATGCAGATCGCGTCGAACCCGGTGATCGCGCACAGCCAGCGCTCCAGCTCCTCGATCATCAGTGTGTAACCGACGGCCTGCTCCCGGGGCACGAACGGGTGCAGGTTGGCGAACTGCGGCCAGGTGATCGGGATCATTTCGCTGGTGGCATTGAGTTTCATGGTGCAGGAGCCGAGCGGGATCATTGACTGGTTGAGTGCCAGATCCTTGTTCTCCAGCTGCTTGAGGTAGCGCAGCATCTCGGTTTCGCTGTGGTGGGCATTGAACACCGGGTGGCGCAGGTACGGCGTGCTGCGTTGCAGCGTGTCGGGAATGCCGCAGGCCAGCGTTTCAGCGTCGAGCTCATCGACGCTCAACCCATGATCGGCGCCCAGCAGCACATCGAACAGTTTGGCCACGGTGTTTTCATTGCAGGTCTCGTCGAGGCTCAGGCCCAGGTGGCCGCGACCGAGAATGCGCAGGTTGATCTGCGCAGCCTGGGCGCTTTCGATGATCGCGGTTTGCGCTCCGCCCACGTCCAGCGTGAGGGTGTCGAAGAAGTGTTCGTTGAGGCGCTTGATGCCATGGCGCTCGAGGCCGGCAGCGAGAATGCAGGTCAGCCGATGGATTCGCTGGGCAATGCGTTTCAGCCCTTGCGGCCCGTGGTACACGGCATAAAAACTGGCGATATTGGCCAGCAGCACTTGAGCGGTGCAGATGTTCGAATTGGCCTTCTCCCGGCGGATGTGCTGCTCGCGGGTCTGCAGGGCCATGCGCAGCGCAACGTTGCCGCGAGCATCTTTCGAGACACCGATGATGCGCCCGGGAATCGCCCGTTTGTACTCCTCGCGACTGGCGAAAAACGCCGCGTGCGGCCCGCCATACCCCATCGGTACGCCGAAACGCTGGGATGAGCCGAACACCACGTCCGCACCCAACTCGCCCGGCGGGGTCAGCAACAACAGACTCAGCAGATCGGCCGCGACACAGGCCAGCGCCTGCTGCGCATGCAGATGGTCGATCAACGGACGCAGGTCCCGGACCTCGCCGTGGGTGTCGGGGTATTGCAGCAGTGCGCCGAACACCTGGTGCTGTTTCAAGTTATCCACAGTGTCGACGATCAACTCGAAACCGAAGCCTTCGGCGCGGGTCTGCACCACGGAAATGGTTTGCGGATGACAGTTTTCGTCGATGAAAAACAGATTGCTCTTCGACTTCGCCACACGTTTGGCCAGCGCCATGGCCTCGGCGGCGGCAGTGGCCTCATCAAGCAGCGACGCGTTCGCCAGCTCCAGACCGGTCAGGTCGATGGTCAGTTGCTGGAAGTTGAGCAACGCTTCGAGCCGGCCTTGGGCAATTTCCGGTTGATACGGGGTGTAGGCGGTGTACCAGCCGGGATTTTCCAGCACATTGCGCAGAATGACCGTCGGCGTGAGGGTGCCGTGGTAACCCATGCCGATCAGGCTGGTCCAGACCTGATTCTGTTCGGCGTACCCGCGCAGTTTCGCCAGCGCGGCCTGCTCGTCCAGTGCCGGCGGCAAGTCCAGTTCCCGGTTGAGGCGGATCGCAGGCGGTACGGTCTGTTCGATCAGTTCGATCCGGCTGCCCAGGCCCAGGCTGTCGAGCATGGCCTGTTGTTCGGCGGCATCGGGGCCAAGGTGACGGCGCAGGAAGGCATGGGGGTCGCGTAACTGGCTCAAGGATGGCAACTGGGACATGACGGGCTCTCTCTTGGCTGGCGGCTCGGCGTCAATGCAACACGGTCAAACCAGCATAGCAGCGGAAACCGACGCAGACGGCTTGGCGGCAGGTGGCCGGACGGGGCATGCTGTGGCACCTGCAACAAGGGTCCAACCAGCGGATGATCGAGTCCTCATGAGCCAACAGCCGTTTCTGCCGTTTTCCAAACCTGTCATCGATGAAGCCACCATTGCCGCCGTCGGCGATGTCCTGCGCTCCGGCTGGATCACCAGCGGGCCAAAGGTCCAGGCCTTCGAAGCACAATTGTCGGAGTATTTTGGCGGCCGTCCGGTACGCACCTTCAACTCCGGCACCTGCACCATGGAAATCGCCTTGCGCATCGCCGGCATCGGGCCGGGGGACGAAGTGATCACCACGCCGATTTCCTGGGTGGCCACGGCCAACGTGATTCTTGAAGTGGGTGCCACGCCGGTGTTCGCCGACATCGATCCGGTCACCCGCAACATCGACCTGGACCGGCTGGAGGCGGCCATCACCCCGCGCACCAAAGCTGTCATTCCGGTCTTTCTCGCCGGGCTGCCGGTGGACATGGAGCGCCTGTACGCCATCGCTGAAAAGCACAACCTGCGCATCGTCGAAGACGCCGCCCAGGCCCTTGGTTCGAGCTGGAACGGGCAGCGCATCGGCGCCACCGGCGACTTCGTATCGTTCAGCTTTCAGGCCAACAAGAACGTGACCTGCTCCGAGGGTGGCTGCCTGGTGCTGAACACGCCCGAGGAAGCGCGCCTGGCGGAGAAGTACCGTTTGCAGGGCGTCACCCGCAACGGGTTCGACGGCCTGGACGTCGATGTACTGGGCGGCAAATTCAACATGACCGACGTCGCAGCGACCATCGGCCTCGGCCAGTTCGCCCACATCGAAGCTTTGACGGCCCATCGTCAGGAACTGGCTCGCCACTACTTCAAATGCTTTGGCGACGACTTCGAGGCCAAGTACGGCGCGCAACTGCCACCTGCCGACTTCACCAACAGCAACTGGCATCTGTTCCAACTGGTGCTGCCGGAACGCAAGGACGGCTTGCCGGCGCGGGCCACGTTCATGGAGAAGATGCAGGAATTGGGCATCGGTATCGGTTATCACTATCCGCCGATCCACTTGCTGAGCCTGTACCGTGAGCGCGGTTTCAAGGAAGGGATGTTGCCGGTGGCCGAACGCGTGGGGCGGCTGATCGTGTCGTTGCCGATGTTCAACACCATGAACAAGGACGATGTCGAGCGTTCCGTGGCAGCCGTCAAAGCGGTGCTGGGCAACGCCTGAGCCATCCCCGATAAAAAGCTGCGCACAAAAAAGCCCCGACGGATCGGGGCTTTGCGGTATTGCCTGAAGCTTATTCGCCGATGGCGGCCTTGTAGCCTGCTGCATCGAGCAGCTTGTCCAGCTCGGCCTTGTCGCTTGGCTTGAGCTTGAAGATCCACGCGGCGTACGGATCGTTGTTCAGTTCTTCCGGCGAGTTGGCCAGTTCCTCGTTGACCGCGATCACTTCACCGCCAACCGGGGAGTAGATGTCGGAAGCGGCTTTCACCGACTCGACAACACCCGCCGCTTCACCGGCAGCAAACACCTTGCCGACTTCAGCCAGTTCAACGAACACCACATCGCCCAACGCTTCCTGAGCGTGATCGCTGATGCCCACGGTGACGGTGCCGTCGGCTTCCAGGCGCGCCCATTCATGACTTTCGGCAAAACGCAGTTCGGCTGGGATGTTGCTCATGCTCGGTGTCCTCAAGAAATTGTCAGCGGTCGTGCCCGCCGGAAAAGGTTAGATCAAGGTTTTGCCGTGACGGACGAAGGTCGGTTTGACCACTCGTACCGGATACCACTTGCCACGGATTTCCACTTCGGCGCGATCGGCAGTCGCCATCGGTACACGCGCCAGGGCAATCGACTTGCTAAGCGTAGGAGAGAAACTACCACTGGTGATCTCTCCTTCGCCAACATCAGCGATACGAACCACCTGATGCGCACGCAAAACCCCGCGTTCCTCAAGCACCAGACCCACCAGTTTGTGCTGCACGCCGGCGGTTTTTTCCGCTTCCAGCGCATCGCGACCGATGAATCGGCGCGTGGCCGGTTCCCAGGCGATGCTCCAGGCCATGTTCGAGGCCAGAGGCGAAACGTCCTGATGAATGTCCTGACCGTAGAGGTTCATCCCCGCTTCCACCCGCAAAGTGTCGCGAGCACCGAGGCCAATGGGAGAAATGCCGGCGCCCACCAGATCGTTGAAGAAACCGGGGGCCTGATCGGCCGGCAGGGCAATTTCCAGACCGTCCTCACCGGTGTAGCCGGTGCGGGCAATGAACCAGTCCCCGTCGGCGTGGCCTTCGAACGGCTTGAGCATCTGGATCAGATTGGCGCGGGACTGGGTCACCAGCTCGGCAATCTTGTGCCGGGCATGGGGGCCTTGGATGGCGAGCATCGCCAGATCCGTGCGCTCTTGCAACTGCACGTCGAAGCCGGTGAGTTGGGCCTGCATCCAGGCCAGGTCCTGATCGCGGGTCGAAGCGTTGACCACCAGGCGGTAACCGTCTTCGAGACGATAGACGATCATGTCGTCGACGATGCCGCCACGCTCGTTGAGCATGGTGCTGTACAACGCACGGCCGGTGCTGTGCAGGCGCTCGACGTCGTTGGCCAGCAAATGCTGGAGCCAGGCCTTGGCCTGTTGGCCGGCGACATCGATCACGGTCATGTGGGAAACATCGAACACCCCGCAATCGCGTCGCACCTCGTGGTGCTCCTCGACCTGCGAGCCGTAATGCAGTGGCATGTCCCAACCGCCAAAATCGACCATCTTCGCGCCGAGGGCGAGATGCAGGTCATACAGAGGCGTACGCTGTCCCATGGGTTTCTCCTTCCGGGCGTGGCGAAGGTGCGGAGCGCTGCCGTGCGGTTTGAAAGCCCCGCAAGAGAAGGCTTTCAGCCGATTTCAGCGACAGGGTCTGTCAGACGGACCGCACCGAATGCCGCGCATTGTAGCCGCATGATTCAGGTCTCACTACTAAGTGTTTCGGTGTGCCGAACGACGGATCAGTCCGATGACCGGCAACAGACCGACCAGCACTAACGTCAGCGCCGGCAGCGACGCCCTCGCCCATTCGCCTTCGCTGGTCATTTCGAAGATGCGCACCGCCAGCGTGTCCCAGCCGAACGGGCGCATCAGCAGGGTTGCAGGCATTTCCTTGAGCACGTCGACGAACACCAGCAGCGCGGCGCTGAGCGTGCCGGGCAACAGCAACGGCAGATACACTTTGAAAAACAGTCGCGGCCCACTGACACCCAGGCTACGTGCCGCTTCAGGCAAAGAGGGCCGTATACGCGCCAGACTGCTTTCCAGCGGCCCGTAGGCCACCGCCACGAAGCGCACCAGGTAAGCCATCAGCAACGCCGCCAGACTGCCCAGCAGCAACGGTTTGCCCGCACCGCCGAGCCAGCCGGACAACGGAATCACCAGCTCGCGATCCAGATAACTGAATGCCAGCATGATCGATACCGCCAGCACCGAGCCCGGCAACGCGTAGCCGAGGTTGGCCAGACCGACCGCGGAGTTGATCGTCCGGGTGGGCGCCAGACGCCGGGCGAATGCCAGCAACATCGCCACGCTGACCGTGATCAACGCTGCCATGCCGCCCAGATACAACGTATGGAGAATCAGCCCGGCGTAACGCTCATCCAGATCGAATCGCCCGCGCTGCCAGAACCACACCACCAGTTGCAGCACCGGGACGACAAACGCACAGGCAAACACCAGACCGCACCACCCCGTTGCCGCCCAGGCCTTGGGCCCACGCAGGTGATACAGCGCCTTGCCCCTTGGCCGTTCATTACTTGCCCGGTTTGCACCCCGGGCACGGCGCTCGCCGTACAGCACCAGCATCACCACCAGCAGCAACAGACTGGCCAGCTGCGCGGCGCTGGGCAGGCTGAAAAAGCCATACCAGGTCTTGTAGATCGCCGTGGTGAAGGTATCGAAGTTGAACACCGACACGGCGCCGAAATCCGCCAGGGTTTCCATCAGCGCCAGCGCCACACCGGCGCCGATGGCCGGCCGCGCCATCGGCAGTGCCACGCGCCAGAATGCTTGCCACGGTGATTGGCCGAGCACTCGCGCAGCTTCCATCAATCCCTTGCCCTGCGCCAGGAACGCGGTGCGAGCCAGCAGGTAGACGTAGGGATAAAACACCAGCACCAACACCAGAATCACCCCACCCGTGGAGCGTACTCGCGGCAGACGCAGGCCGGAGCCGAACCATTCGCGCAGCAGGGTTTGCACGGGGCCTGCGAAATCCAGCAGTCCGACAAAGACGAACGCCAGCACGTAGGCCGGGATTGCAAACGGCAGCATCAGCGCCCAGTCGAGCCAGCGTCGACCGGGAAATTCGCAGAGGCTGGTGAGCCAGGCGAGGCTCACACCGATCAGTGTCACACCGATGCCTACGCCGAGGACCAACGTCAGGGTGTTGCCCAGCAGGCGCGGCATCTGGGTTTCCCACAGGTGGGACCAGATCTGCTGGTCGATGGTTTGCCACGACAGCAGAAGGACGCTGAGGGGGAGCAGCACCAACGCGGCGATGGCGAAGACGATGGGGTACCAGCGGCGTTGGGCGGGGTGGGCCAAGGAAAAACTCTCGTTGAATGATTGTGCCCACGCATGGCGTGGGCACGTATCGTGTGACGCTGTGCGTCACGCTTGCGGCGATTCGACTCGCAGCGTCAGTTCCAACCTGCCCGATCCATCATCCGGATCGCTTCAGCCTGACGCTTGCCCGCCACCTCGACCGGCAGCGTATCAGCCACAAACTGCCCCCACGCCGCCACTTCTTCCGAAGGCTTCACCGCCGGATTCGCCGGGAACTCCTGGTTCACATCGGCAAAGATCTTCTGCGCCTCAGGCGTGGTCATCCACTCCACCAGCGCCTTGGCGGCTTCCGGGTGCGGCGCATGCCTGGTCAGGCCGATGCCCGACAGGTTGACGTGCACCCCACGATCCGCCTGGTTCGGCCAGAACAGTTTCACCGGCAGTTCCGGCTTCTGCTTGTGCAGGCGACCGTAGTAGTAGGTGTTGACGATGCCGACATCGCACTGGCCGGCGTTGATCGCTTCCAGCACCGCGACGTCGTCGGAGAACACGTCGGTGGACAGGTTGTTGACCCAGCCCTTGAGGATCTTCTCGGTCTTCTCGGCGCCATGCACTTCGATCATGGTGGCGGTCAGCGACTGGTTGTAGACCTTCTTCGCCGTGCGCAGGCACAGCCGGCCTTCCCAGTTCTTGTCGGCCAATGCTTCGTAGGTGGTCAGTTCGCCCGGTTTCACCCGTTCGGTGGAATAGGCGATGGTTCGCGCGCGCAGGCTCAGGCCGGTCCAGGCGTGGCTGGACGAGCGATATTGCAGGGGAATGTTGGCGTCGATGGTTTTCGAGGTGAACGGCTGGAGAATGCCCATCTGCTCGGCCTGCCAGAGGTTGCCGGCATCGACGGTCAGCAGCAGGTCGGCGGTGGCGTTCTCGCCCTCGGCCTTGATCCGCTGCATCAGCGGCGCTTCCTTGTCGGTGATGAACTTGATCTTCACCCCGGTCTTGGCGGTGTAGGCATCGAACACTGGCTTGATCAGCTCATCGATACGCGAGGAGTAGACCACCACCTCATCGGCAGCCTGGGCGGCAGTGCTGCCGATCAGGGTCAGGGCCAGTGCGGTCAGAACACGCTTGGATGCCAACATGGGAGCGGTCTCTCGGTCAGGAAAAGTGGCCCAAATGATAAGGACTCACATTTACCAGCTCAATCGAACACTTTCCCAAGGAGTTACCAGATGTTGCACGACATTCGTCAGGCCTTGGCCAGTGCCGGCAGATCCCCGGTCAGCCCCAAGGCTTCGCGCACGAACAACGCCTTGGCCTCGGGCATCTGCTCGACGATTTTCAGCCCGGTATTACGCAACCAGCGCAGTGGCAACGGGTCGGCCTGGAACAACCGCTCGAAACCTTCCATCGCGGCCATCAGCGCCAGGTTATGCGGCATGCGCCGGCGTTCGTAGCGGCTCAGGACTTTCACGTCCGCCAGGCGTTCGCCGCGTTCGTGCGCTTGCAGCAACACTTCAGCCAGCACCGCCGCGTCGAGGAAGCCGAGGTTCACACCCTGCCCCGCCAACGGGTGAATGGTGTGCGCGGCATCGCCGATCAGTGCCAGGCCTTCGGCCACGTAGCGCTTGGCGTGACGCTGACGCAGCGGCACACAAAGACGCGGGTCGGCGCTGATGACATCGCCGAGGCAACCTTCGAAGGCACGCTCCAGCTCCCGGCAGAAATCCGCTTCATCCAGCGCCATCAATCGTTCGGCCTCGCCCGGCGTGGTCGACCAGACGATCGAGCACCAGTCCTGCTGCCCGTCACGCTCCAGCGGCAGAAACGCCAGCGGCCCGTGATCGGTGAAACGCTGCCACGCGGTCATGCGATGCGGCTTGCTGCTGCGCACGCTGGTGACAATGGCGTGATGCAGATAATCCCATTCGCGAGTGGCGACACCGGTCAGACGGCGCACGGCTGAGTTGGCCCCGTCCGCCGCAATCACCAGCGGTGCGCGCAAGGTGCGACCGTCAGCCAGGGTCAGGAGCCAGTCGTCACCGGAACGGCGCATCTGCTCCAGTCGCGCGTTGGCCAACAGGCCCAGGTCGCACTCGTGCAGGCGGTCGAGCAAGGCGTCCTGGACCACGCGGTTTTCGACAATGTGGCCGAGCACATCGGCGTGCACGCTGCTGGCCGAAAAGTGGATCTGGCCGGTGCCGCTACCGTCCCAGACATGCATGTCGGTGTAAGGGCTGCTGCGTCGGTTGACGATGCCGTCCCATACGCCGAGGCGATCGAGAATCCGCTGGCTCGCCGCCGACAAGGCGCTCACCCGTGGCTCGAACGGCGCGTCGCCATTGAAGGGTTTGACGCTCAGCGGGCTGCCGTCGAGCAGCAGGACTTCCAGCCCGCTGTTCTGCAACGCCAGCGCCAGGGCGCTGCCGACCATTCCGGCTCCGACAATCAGCACATCCGCGCGCATTTCCATGCTTTAAGCCTGTCTCGCTGGCGGCTTGAGCCGCACGTAAAGGGTTTTACCGACCCGCGCCACCAGGTTGCCGGCGCCGTCATGAATGTCGACCTGCAACTGCGGCAGGTATTTCTCGCCACTGGCGGTCTGCCGACGGATTTCGTCGAGCAGGGTGTCGTCGATGTTGAACCGGGCGAACACCGGGCCTTTGCCAGGCGCAATGAAATCAATGTCGGCGGCCTTGTCCCAGACGATGTACCGCGAGCCGAGGTTCTCCATGAGCATCAACATGAAGAACGGATCGACCATCGAATACAGACTGCCGCCGAACTGGGTACCGACGTAATTGCGGTTGTACCAGCCCAGGCCCATCGAGACCTGGATGTCACGAAAGTCATCGCTGATGTGCTTCACCCGGACGCCGGCGCCGAAGTATGGCGGGTAGAACGTCATGATCCAGCGCATCAGCCGCGCCTTGCCAAACTGTTTGATCAGCCACTCACGCATCCGGCCGCGTCCCCAGCCCCATGGCCTGACGGGCGAACCAGCGCTTGGCCGGCGGCAGCAGATCGAGGCCGAGCAAACCGATGTTTCGGCCCAGCGACACCAGTGGCTGAGTGCTGCCGAACAGGCGCGTGACCTGATCGGAGAACCCTACGGTGAGGTCCTGATCCAGGCGCTGGCGCTCGCGATACGCCTGCAACGTGGCGAAATCCCCCAGCGGTTTGTCGCTGGCCAGCAGTGCGGCGGCCAACGCATCGGCATCGCGCAGGGACAGGTTGAAACCCTGCCCGGCAATCGGGTGCAGGCTGTGGGCGGCGTTGCCGAGGACGGCCAGATGCGAACGCACCTGCTCTTCGGCCTCCACCAGCGACAGCGGGTACAGATGTCGTGCGCCGACCTGCTTCAGAGTGCCGAGACGGTAACCGAACACGCCTTGCAGCTCGCTGAGGAAATCACGTTCGCTCAGGTCGGCCAGCCGTTGCGCGTCCATCCCCAGACGGGTCCAGACCAGCGCGCAGCGGTTCTCCGGCAGCGGCAACAGCGCCATCGGGCCTTCATCGGTGAAGCGCTCGAACGCCATGCCGTTGTGCGCTTCGCTCGGGGTTATGTTGGCGATCAGCGCGCTCTGGTTGTACGGGCGCTTGCGCACGTTGATACCCAGTTGCTCACGAAGGCCGGAGCGGCCGCCATCGGCGAGCACCGCCAGATCGCATTCGACCGTGGTTTCATCGTTGAGGGTCAGGCGATAGCCGTCGGGCAGCGGTTCCATGCGGGTGACTTCCGCCGGACAGCGCCAGCTGATCACGTCCCTGTCGACGTGCTGCCACAGGCAATGGCCGAGCCAGGCGTTTTCCACTACATAGCCGAGCGCCGGTACGCCCTCTTCCATCGCCGACAGTCGGGCGGTGGAAAAGCGTCCGCGGTCGGAGACGTGAATCTGCTTGATCGGCTCGGCGCGGCGGGAGATTTCCTGCCACACGCCCAGCCGCTGATAAATCTGCCGCGAGCCGAAGGACAGCGCCGAAGAACGCGCGTCGTAGCTGGGCTGCCAGCTGTCGCCGGGGGCGAACGGTTCGATCAGTACGATCTTCCAGCCACGGGCCTTGGCCCCGGCCTGCAAGGCCAGCGCCAGACTGGCGCCGACCAGGCCGCCACCGATGATTGCCAGATTGACCCGACTCATGCCGCGCAGGTCCGTGCTTGCGCCATCAGGGCTTCGATCTCGGCGACGGTTTTCGGCACGCCTTGGGTCAAAATTTCACAACCGCTCTTGGTCACTACCACGTCATCCTCGATGCGCACGCCAATGCCGCGCCATTTCTTCGCTACGTTCTGATTGTCCGGGGCGATGTAGATGCCCGGCTCCACGGTCAGCGCCATGCCGACTTCCAGCACCCGCCATTCGCCGCCGACCTTGTATTCGCCGACGTCATGCACATCCATACCCAGCCAGTGGCCGGCGCGGTGCATGTAAAACGCCTTGTAGGCCTCGGAGGCAATCAACTCGTCGACTTCGCCCTGCAACAACCCCAGTTTCACCAGCCCGGCGGTGATCACCCGAACCGTGGCTTCGTGCGCCTGGTTCCAGTGTTTGTTCGGGGCGATTTCGGCGAATGCAGCTTCCTGCGAGGCCAATACCAGTTCGTAGATCGCCTTCTGCTCAGCGGAAAACTTGCCGTTGACCGGCCACGTCCGCGTGATGTCGCTGGCGTAGCAGTCGATTTCGCAACCGGCGTCGATCAGCACCAGATCACCGTCCTTGAGCAACGCGTCATTCTGCTGGTAATGCAGGATGCAGCTGTTGCGCCCGGCAGCGACGATCGAGCCGTAGGCCGGCATTTTCGCCCCACCCTTGCGGAACTCGTAATCCAGTTCGGCTTCGAGGCTGTATTCGTAGAGGCCGGCACGGCTGGCCTGCATCGCCCGGATATGGGCCTGGGCGGAAATCCGCGCCGCTTCACGCATCACCTTCACTTCTGCCGCCGATTTATACAGGCGCATGTCGTGCAGCAGGTGATCCAAAGCAACGAATTCGTTCGGCGGCTGGGCGCCGAGGTGCGCCTTGGAGCGGATCACGTTGATCCAGTCCATCAAATGGCGGTCGAATTCCGGGTTGCTGCCCATCGCCGAATACACCCGGTCGCGGCCTTCGATCAGGCCCGGCAGGATGTCGTCGATGTCGGTGATCGGGAACGCGTCATCGGCGCCAAAATCGCGAATCGCGCCTTCCTGGCCGGCGCGCAGACCATCCCAGAGTTCCCGTTCGGCATTGCGTTCACGGCAGAACAGCACGTATTCGCCGTGTTCGCGACCGGGCATCAGGACGATGACCGCTTGTGGCTCGGGGAAACCGCTGAGGTACTGGAAGTCGCTGTCCTGACGATAGACATGCTCGACGTCGCGGTTGCGGATGGCGACCGCGGCGGCAGGCAGGATCGCGATGCTGTTGGGTTCCATCTGCGCCATCAGCGCCTTGCGGCGCCGGGCGTATTCCGCTTTCGGGATATGGATCATGGGCAGATGGCTTTCCCTGGCACGCGATCAGTGCAGCGACGGCTTGGCCGCTGGTGGCACGTCGGCCTTTTTGGTTTCGGAGAACAGCAGCAGCGGGGCTACGCGCAGGTACTCCATGACTTCCATATAGTCGCTTTCGCCGTCTTCGGATTCTTCCAGTGCATCTTGCACCTGAGAGATCGCTGCCAGATCCTGCAACACTTCAGTGGCTTCGGTGCTCAGCATGCTGCTGTCGCGGCAGTTCAGGCCGAAACCGGTGAGGAAGCCCTGGCACCACTGGCCCAGCGCGACGGCGCGATCGGCCAGTGGCACGTCATCGGTCGGCAACAGCAGCACAACGGTCACGTCGTCACCGGTGAGCTCACCCTTGACCATTTCCTGCAGGCCGATCAAGGCATTGCGAACGTTGTCCTGCGGCTCGCTTTCGAGCAGCTCGGCGGCGTCGATCAGCCATTCTTCGGCATTGAAGCCGGCACCGGCGCAGCTGCGGCCGAGCAGCAGGCCATGCAGTTCGGCAGGCGAGACATTGTGACCGCTGGCAGTCAGCAGGGTGGCGAAGGCTTGGTACGGGGAATTCTGAATGGGCATGGGCAGCTAGGCGCCAGACGGCGCTATGTCTAGAATGAAGGCCTTGTATCCTACATCGACAGACTCGCCAAAACCATTAAAGGCTGTCCGCCAGCCAAACCCATCAGACCGAATCAGTGGACACAATGGAAGACACCGACCTGCAAGCGCTGATGGCCAGACTCGAACGGCTGATTACCCGAGTCGAGCAACTAAAGAGTCAAAATGCACTCTTACTAGCTCAGGAAAAGACCTGGCGCGAGGAACGCGCGCACCTCATTGAAAAAAACGAAATCGCCCGGCGTAAGGTCGAATCGATGATTTCGCGCCTCAAGGCCCTGGAGCAAGACTCATGAGTTCAAGCAATAGCGTTACCGTGCAGATCCTCGACAAAGAGTATTCGATCATCTGTCCCCAGGAAGAGCGCAGCAATCTGATCAGCGCCGCCCGCTACCTGGACGGCAAGATGCGCGAGATCCGCAGCAGCGGCAAAGTCATCGGCGCCGACCGCATCGCCGTGATGGCCGCACTGAACATCACCCACGACCTCTTGCACAAAGAAGAGCGCCCGGACATCCAGGCCAGCGGCTCGACCCGTGAACAGGTGCGTGACTTGCTCGATCGTGTCGATCTGGTGCTGGCCGACGATCCGGACATCCGCAAGGGCTGATTCGCCAGGCGGCTTGAGGTATACTCGCCGCACTCCCTGGGGTGCTTGCCAGTTGACGATGTCCCTGAGCCGATTTGCACTACCCTGGGGGTTGCACGTTGGGCTGGTGTGCATGTCCGCCAGACGGAAAGCCTTAAAGCCTACTGCATCCTCCACCTTGAACTTTCGGGTTCAAGGGCTAAGTCGACAGCGGCTCATCCGGGGAGCCTGATTCGAATCCGATGCCGGTGCATGCCGGCATCGGATTTTTTATGCGTGCGTTTTCGTCCCTATCCTGCCGAAGCCGAACCATGACAGAACTCTCGTTGCTGCCCCGCCCCCAACTGCGCCGCCTGCTGCGCAAGGCCCGCCGCTCGCTGACACCGAGTCAGCAACGCCAGGCCGCCGAAGGCCTGTACAAGCAACTGGCACAAGACCCGCACTTTCGCCGGGCGAAACACATTTCCCTTTACCTGCCCACCGACGGTGAAATCGACCCGCGCCTGTTGCTGCGCGCCGCCCAGCGTCGGGGGAAGAAAACCTACCTGCCAGTGCTCAGTGCCTGGCCGCGGACCAAAATGGTCTTTCAGCAGATCCGCCCCGGCGAGAAACTGCGGCCCAACCGTTTCCGCATTCTCGAGCCTCGAGTCAATCCGGCCCGCCAGCGCAAGATCTGGGCACTGGATCTGGTGTTGTTGCCACTGGTGGGATTCGACGATGTCGGCGGGCGCCTGGGCATGGGCGGCGGTTTCTACGACCGCAGCCTGGCGTATCTGGCCCGACGCCAGAAATGGCGCAAGCCGACGCTGTTGGGCCTGGCCCATGAATGTCAGAAAGTCGAACGTCTCGCGCAAGCGAGCTGGGATGTACCGTTGCAGGGAACGGTGACGGACAAGGCGTGGTATTTCGCGGGATAGACGCCGCGCGGATCAGCGGCGTCGAAAAGGCTGTTT